>JBLHJR010000065.1:0-18291 GCA_047619205.1 Candidatus Endobugula sp.
TTGGATAGGCTTGATTCACCCTTAAGGCTCTTCATTTCTCGCAAATTCAGCCCATTTCCAGTATCCTACATCCCCTAATTTTCCTATAGCCATCCCCCCGTAGAGCCTTATGTATTCCGTCTTACGCAAGTTGTTATTTACCCTTGACCCTGAAACCGCTCACGACGTTTCTCTAGATTGCCTCGGTGCAGCGGAGCGTTTGAGGTTGTTATCGTTATTCACGCCAAAGTTAGAGCAAGACCCGGTTGAATTGCTGGGTTTACGCTTTCCAAACCCGGTGGGTTTATCGGCTGGATTGGATAAGAATGGGGATTATTTTAATGCCTTGGGGCAGCTGGGTTTTGGCTTTGTCGAAATTGGCACAGTGACACCTCAGCCTCAAGCGGGTAACCCGAAGCCGAGAATGTTTCGTTTGCCTGAGCATGAAGCCATTATTAACCGGTTGGGTTTTAATAATAAGGGTGTGGACTACTTAGTTGAGCGGGTAAAGCAGCGTCGCTTTACAGGAATAATAGGTATCAATATCGGTAAAAATAAAATGACCGCAGAAGCCGATGCTTTGTCGGATTACGAAATCGCTATGACGGCGGTTTACCCCTATGCTGATTATATTACCGTGAATATATCATCGCCGAATACTCCAGGATTACGCAATTTACAATTTGGCGACAACCTAGATCGTTTGTTAGAAGGGTTAGCCGTTAAGCAACAGCAATTAACGGCGTTGCATCAACGTCGAGTTCCCGTGTTAATTAAAATTGCACCGGATATGAATGCAGAAGAAGTGGCGAACATTAGTCGGACTTTTCTAAAGCATGCAGTCGATGGCGTGATCGCAACGAATACCACTCTCGATAAAAGTGCGGTAAGTGATAGTCCTTTTGCAGAAGAAATGGGCGGCTTAAGTGGCGCACCCTTGACGCAGCAGTCTACGCTGATCATTAAACAGTTACGCGAACACCTAGGGCAAGAGATGCCGATCATTGGTGTAGGCGGTATTCAGCAGGGCAGTGACGCAGTAGAAAAATTAGCCGCCGGTGCAAACCTAGTGCAATTATATTCGGGCTTTATTTATCGAGGCCCAGCATTAATTAAAGATGCCCGTCAGGCAATTATGCAAAATCGTAAATTATCTTAGGCCGCTGTGCGGCCTGTTAGACGTGAGATGTGAGATTTAAGACGCTTTAAAAGAAAAAACTATCTCTTAAACGCGTCTCACGTCTCACGTCTTATATTCTCTTAAAAAACTTGTAAATATCCTATGAAATTACATCAATACTATGCAGCGTGCCCTAAAGGCCTTGAAGGTTTGTTACTTGATGAGCTTAAAATATTAGCCGTAGAAGCACCCAGAGAAACCATCGGCGGGGTGCACTTTAGTGGTGATCTTGCCACGGCTTATCGTTGCTGTTTATGGTCGCGTTTAGCGAATAAAATTTTATTGCCATTAGCGTCCATCGACTTTGCTAACGATCAAGAATTATATGATGGCGTACTTGATATTCCATGGGAAGATCATCTCGATAAAGACGGAAGTTTTAAAATTGATTTTATCGGTACCAATGATGTGATTCGAAATAGTCAGTTTGGTGCGGTACGCGTTAAAGATGGCATTGTCGATCGCTTCCGTCAACGCACTGATAGCCGTCCGTCTGTACGTAAAGATGCGCCAGATTTAATTTTTAACGCCCGCCTTTCTAGTTCCGGCGCAGCTAATTTAAGACCGGCTAAACCCGGCGCAACGACCAATAAGGCAGGCAAAGACACAGTACATATTAGTATTGACCTTGCTGGGCAAAGTTTACACCGTCGTGGCTATCGTACTAGGCAAGGTATGGCGCCGTTAAAAGAAAATTTAGCGGCAGCACTCTTGCTGCGCGCGCAATGGCCTGCTATTGCTGAGCAAGCGAATTGTGGCTTAATTGATCCCATGTGTGGTTCAGCGACGTTATTGATTGAAGGCATGTTAATGGCGGCGGATATTGCCCCAGGTCTATTACGCAAGCAGTGGGGCTTTACTCATTGGCAAAAATTTGATGCCAACGATTGGCAGCCACTGCTCGATGAAGCGGAAGCGCGTAAAGCGGCGGGACTACAAAAACTGCGCGACAATGGCATTGAATGTCGTGGCTATGATCAAGATTGGCAAGTATTAAACGCAGCAGAATCGAATATTGCCATAGCAGGCCTGCATGAGTTTATTCGTGTTAGTCGTAAAACTATAGCGGAGTTAAAACAGCCGACACACACTGAAATTGCAACGGGCTTAATTATTTGTAATCCTCCTTATGGTGAACGTTTGGGTGATGAACAAGAACTATTACCCGTTTATCGTCAGCTAGGCAGTGTTTTTAAAGAAGAGTTTATGGGCTGGAAAGCGGCTGTGTTTACCGCAAATGTGCGTTTAGCTAAGAATATGGGTGTGCGTGCACGTAAAATTTATAAATTCTTTAATGGTACCTTACCGACAGAATTGATTTGTTTTGACCTTGAAGAAAAATCAATGGTTAAACAGTCGACTTTAGATAAAGCTAGTTCCACACATGATCAACTGAATGATGGCTCAGACTCGACAGAGGATGAGCCGACTACACCGCAAACCTTCGAAGCGCTAACGAACGGTGCGCAGATGTTTTGTAATCGTTTAAAGAAAAATAAAAAACAATTACAGAAGTGGTTAACTAAAAGTGGGGTGGAATGTTACCGCTTGTACGATGCTGATATGCCAGAATATTCTGCGGCCATTGATATCTATGCAGGCTGGGTTCACGTGCAAGAGTATCGAGCGCCAAAAACTATTGAAGAGAAAAAAGCAGAATATCGTTTTGATGAGCTACTCAGTGCTATTCCCATCGCCTTGGATATCAGTGCAGAACAAATTTTTATTAAACAGCGCCAACGTAATAAAGGCAAGCAACAATACGAACGGTTAGAGCATCAACAAAGTCGCGCAAAAATTGCCGTCGAAGAAGGGCAGGCAACACTACTGATTGATTTGTGGTCCTACCTTGATAGCGGTTTATTTCTAGACCATCGTCCGGTCAGACAAATGCTCGCTACTATGGCGAATGGTAAAGATTTCTTAAATTTATTTTGTTATACCGCCACGGCAACGGTACAGGCCGCATTGGCCGGGGCTGCCTCTAGTGTAAGCGTCGATATGTCGAATACTTATATTGATTGGGCAGAAGAAAACTTTAACGTCAATAATATTAGTAGTGAGCGGCACAAGCTAGTACAGCACGATTGTATTTCGTGGTTGGACAACTGCCGCCAAGGCTTTGATGTGATTCTATTAGACCCACCTAGCTTCTCTAATTCAAAGCGAATGGATGATGTCTTTGACGTTCAGCGGGATCATGCCGCTATGATCCATCGCTGTATGGAATTATTGAATCATAACGGTACATTACTATTTTCCAATAATTTACGCAGTTTCAAACTCGATAAAGACATTACCGACAGCTACTGTGTCGACAATATAACCGATAAAACGTTAGATCCTGACTTCCAACGTAATCGCAAAATACATCAATGTTTTCTTATAAAAGCGTGAGGCGTGAGATGGTAGGCGTGAGAGGCTTAAAGGTAAGAGAGAGTGATGGAGTTCAAGGTATCTTGATTTTCACTTCTCGTATTGAGCATAAAATATGAGTAGAGCGTTCAAAGTAGTCAGTGATTACTCTCCTGCAGGGGATCAGCCAGAAGCGATTAAGGCATTAATTAGCGGTATTCGTAATGGCCTGGCTCATCAAACGTTATTGGGTGTAACGGGGTCAGGTAAAACCTTTACCATCGCTAATGTGGTTGAAGAAATCAATCGCCCGACCATTGTCATGGTGCACAATAAAACCTTGGCAGCACAGTTGTATGGTGAGTTTAAAGAATTCTTTCCTGATAACGCCGTAGAATATTTCGTCTCTTACTATGATTATTATCAGCCCGAAGCCTATGTGCCTTCCTCTGATACCTTTATTGAAAAAGATTCGTCGATTAATGAGCATATAGAGCAAATGCGTTTATCGGCGACTAAGGCATTAATGGAGCGCACAGACACCATTGTTGTGGCAACGGTATCGGCGATTTATGGCTTGGGTGATCCAGAAGCCTATTTGAAAATGGTACTACACATTGATCGTGGTGAAAAAATCGATCAGCGAGAAGTGCTGCGCCGTTTAGCGGAGCTACAATACAATCGTAATGATGCGGTTTTTCAGCGTGCTAGCTATCGTGTGCGCGGTGATGTGATTGATGTGTTTCCCGCAGATTCTGATCGTGAGGCCCTACGTATTGAACTGTTTGATGAAGAAGTCGAGCGGCTCACTTTATTTGATCCCTTAACCGGTGAAACGTTACAAAAAGTTCCGCGTTATACTATCTACCCAAAATCGCATTATGTGACCCCACGAGCGCGTATTCTTGAAGCCATTGAGTCTATTAAAGCTGAGGCAAAGGAACGTGTAGAGCAGCTGCGCAGTATTAATAAATTAGTGGAAGCTCAACGTTTAGAGCAGCGTGTCAAATACGACGTAGAAATGATGCGAGAGCTAGGCTATTGTAATGGTGTTGAAAACTATTCCCGTTATTTGTCCGGTCGCACGCCAGGATTACCACCCCCCACCTTATTCGATTATCTACCAAAAGATGCTTTGTTGATCTTGGACGAATCTCACGTGACTGTGCCACAGATCGGTGGTATGTATAAGGGGGACCGTTCGCGAAAGGAAACCTTGGTTGAGTATGGTTTTCGCTTACCTTCGGCACTGGATAATCGTCCTATGCGCTTTGAAGAATGGGAGAGCCTAGCACCGCAAATGATTTTTGTATCGGCGACCCCGAGTAAATATGAAGCCGAGTATGCAGCGCAAGTGGTAGAGCAACTGGTTCGTCCCACGGGCTTAATTGATCCGCCGATAGAAATCCGTTCGGCCGATACCCAAGTCGACGAGGCTATGTCTGAAATTCATAAGCGCGTAGCGTTGGACGAGCGTATCTTAATCACTGTGTTAACCAAACGCATGGCAGAAGATTTAACGGATTATTTAAGTGATCACGGCATCCGTGTGCGTTATCTGCATTCGGATATTGATACCGTCGAGCGAGTCGAAATTATTCGTGATCTCCGTTTAGGCGAATTTGATGTGCTGGTGGGGATTAACTTATTACGTGAAGGCTTGGATATGCCAGAAGTGTCTCTAGTGATGATTATGGATGCAGATAAAGAAGGCTTCTTACGTTCAGAGCGCTCCCTAATTCAAACCATTGGTCGTGCAGCGCGCCACCTAAACGGTAAGGCTATTTTGTTTGCTAATAAAATTACCAACTCCATGCGCCGTGCCATGGACGAAACTGATCGTCGGCGCAATATTCAAATAGCACACAATAAAAAACATGGCATTACCCCTGTTGGCATTAATAAGAAAATTTCCGATATTATGGAAGGAGCCGTAGTCGTAGGTAAGGGCCGACGCGGTAAAGTGAGTGAAAAAGAAGCCAGCTACCTATTGCACCCAGAGTTAGATGGTAAAAACCTGAAACAAAAATTAAAAATTCTTGAAGAGAAAATGTATCAAGCAGCAAAAGATTTAGACTTTGAGAAAGCCGCCTCCTTAAGAGATCAATTAAAACAGTTAAAAATAGAAGAAGGCTAATCAGTTGCTAGTTACTAGTATATAAAAAGGCAATGAAATCTACTCGTGCACGTTTAGACACCTTTATCAGTCGCCATGGAGAGATGAGTAAGCGCGAAGTGCGGCACTGTTTATTACAGCAACAAATTATGGTCGATGGGCTTATTGCGACGGCCATGGATCAAATTATTCATCAGTTCTCTGTGGTTAGTTTACAGGGAAAAATAATTCAACAGAACACGCCCACTTATATTGTGCTCAACAAGCCAAAAGGCGTCGTTAGCTCAACTACCGATAAAAACCACACCACTGTCATTGATATCATTGATGGTCCTCGTAAAGAAGAGCTACATATAGTCGGTCGTTTGGATTTTAATACGACGGGTTTATTACTGCTCACTAACGATGGCCGCTGGTCTAGACGTTTGTCATTACCTGAAAATAATATACAAAAAAAATACCGAGTAACACTAGAGCAAGCAATTACTACAGAATACGCGACTACCTTTGTGCAGGGTATTTACTTTAGACATGAAAATATTACTACGCGTCCAGCTGAACTTGAGGTGCTAAGTCCGCATATAGTAGAGCTGACGATATGCGAAGGGCGATATCATCAAGTGAAGCGTATGTTTGGCTACTTTCAAAACAAGGTGCTTGAATTACATCGGCTAGCGGTGGGCAATCTACCGCTAGACCCAAAGCTAAGCTTAGGTGCTAGCCGAAGTTTAACTGAGTTAGAAGTGAAGGATATATTTCCTTCGTAGCCTGTTCAGTCTATTGTCTTCGCCGCTCAGTTAATAGCAAACAACGAATAATTGGCGCGAGCAGTGTAGGTAAGCAATACATTGGAATTTGTCCGATGGCGAAAAAGATCAGTATCTTTAAGGGCGCTTGATCCGCCAGCACTAAATACATTAAGCCTAGATTACAATTGCCACTGACGAGGCCAATAGCCATTGCAGTGCTAGCGCCTAATCGCCAGAAGATGAGGGTGGAAAGTAGATATAAGCCAAAAATAACAGCGCTAGATACCCCAAGGGTTAACCAAACGAATTCAGGTTGTTGTAAAAATAGCTCAGTAACACCCCGCATAATACCGATAATAAATAAGCTAATAAAAATAACAGAAATACCATCGAGTACGGGCGCCAAGTTTTTTACTTGTGCTGTGCCAATGAATCGTTTAATGCCTAGAGCCAGTAAAAAAGCCGCTAAAATAAAACCCGTTAAGCGCAGGCTCAATTGCCAAAGTGAAATTTCAATTTCCAATCCGACTAAATAATGCACCATTGGTGGCAGTGTGAGGGGGATAAGTAGCATTGTCACCACGGTAATGACCACGCTTAGCGCGGCATTTAAGCGTAAAAATAAAGCGATAGCGGCGCAAGCGCTGACTGGCGGGGCAGTAGAAGCAATAATAGCGGCCATGGCAATAGGTTCAGGTATGGGGCTGATCGATAATAATCCCCAGATAATCAATGGGCTCATAATTAACACCCAAATACAGAGTAAGGATAATAGCTTCCATTGCTGTGTCGTATTGACTAATTGATCCGTTTGAATACGTACTAAAGACAATGTTAGGGGGGTTAATAAAGCGGGCACTAATAATGGTGTTAACATTTCTGCAAGTGAGGGTATTATCAAGCCTAAGCTGACGCTAATAGGTAGTGCAATAGCCGCATGGCGCCCCAAAAAGCTGAGTGCATGAGATAAAAATAAGGGCATAGTAGTGGTACTGCTTATAGGCGTGGGTAAACTTATCTTATGCTGCAGAAGTTAACATGTAGCTATAAGAATGTCAGTGGTTTTTATTATCGTTGCTTGTTAGGTATATATTATGGTCTGCCATAAGGCTGTTTTTCTTATAGATATTTATTTTTATAGTTCGGTTTGTTCTAGCATATGAATACAACAAGTATTCTATACTGGTTGCTTTGGTCTATTCTTAATAGTCAGTAGGTAAAAATATATTCAACAAACACTAGAGCATATCCTATGAGATTATCTTTGCAGGCCAAACTGATTGCCGCTACATTGCTGGTTACTGTCGTTGTTTCTACCATATTGACAGTAGTTGCCTTTAAGCAATTAAAGGCATCCAGTAAACGTAGTATTGCAACTGAAGCCAGTGCTCAATCGAAGGCATTCACTAAATATTTATCGGGCTGGACTTCCTCGCGACAATCTGCCATGAATGCAACTAAAGTCGCGCTGGAGGAAGCACTATCTAAGGGAGAAGCTTTAGATAAGCAAGAAATATTAAAAATCCTTAATCATGGTAGGGCGAGTATTGAGTTTGGCATGACATTTCTCGGTATGGAAGATGGTTTAATGATTCGCAATACCAATATAGATAAGGCAGGTTATGACCCAAGAGTAAGAGTCTGGTACAAGCAAGCAAAGCTAGAGAATAAAAGTGTGATATCCAAACCCTTTATTTCTGCAACAGCAAAAAAAATGGCGATTACATTTGCCAGCCCTATTTTAATTGATAATAAACTAGTGGGTGTTGTAGGTGGTTTGGTTTTTATGGATGAAATTTTAAACAGTGTGCTCGACCTGAAAGTGCAGGGTAATGGCTATGCCATATTATTAGACCAAAGCTCTAATTTGGTGGTCGCTCACCCTAACAAAGAGTTAATATTAAAAGAAACTTCGGTATTAAACGCATCTTTGGATGTTTTAGTTAAGCAATCGACATTGACTGATATTGAGATGTCAGGCCAAGATACCAAAGTTTATCTTAATGACATTAGTGGTACCCACTGGGTTATTGGTTTGGTGATGCAGAATAGGGTGCTTAATCAACCCGTTAATCGTTTGCTCATTAATATTTTATTGGTGGTTGCAGGCTTATTAGTGTTGGCCACAGTGGGTGTGGTTTTTTTAATTCGCTGGTTATTCAACGACCTTAAGCAAGTCTCTGCAGGTTTAGCGAATATTGCTAAAGGCAATGGGGATTTAACCTTACGTATTAAGGCAGCTAGTCATGATGA
Organism: Candidatus Endobugula sp.; assembly: GCA_047619205.1. GTDB lineage: Bacteria > Pseudomonadota > Gammaproteobacteria > Pseudomonadales > Cellvibrionaceae > Endobugula. The sequence goes on from JBLHJR010000065.1 coordinate 8,633, forward strand.
AATTGGCTTGTTGGCCAATAATTTTAATTGTTTTGTTGAGTATCTACATGGCATTATTTCACGTGTAAAAGACGTAAGCGATGAGTTAGGTATTCAGGCTACTACGACGGCTAGTCATGCGATAAGCAGCGCTGATAAAGTCAAAGTCCAGAAAAATGAAATCACCATGGTCGCGACGGCGATAAATGAAATGACCATTGCCACACAAGAGATTGCCATTAATGCGGTGAATACTGTCAGCACCGCTGATGAGGCGCTAACGTTGAGTAGTGAAGGGCAAGAGCAAGTGCGTAAGAGCCAAGCAAGTATCAATGCATTAGCAGATGAAGTGACACAGGTTAGCCAAGTCATTACTGAGCTAGATAAGCATGCGCAGGAAATTAGCTCAATATTGGCAACGATTTCAGGTATTGCAGAGCAAACAAATTTATTGGCGTTAAATGCAGCCATTGAAGCGGCTCGTGCAGGCGATCAGGGCAGAGGCTTTGCCGTTGTTGCAGATGAAGTCCGTGTATTGTCCCAACGTACGCATTCATCCACAGAAGAAATTCAAAATATGATTGAGGTTTTGCAAAAAACGACACAGAATGCAGTAAAGAGTATGGAGGCTAGCCAATCATTAACCAGTACCAGTGTATCGGATGCCGAAATTGCCAGTGAAAGTTTATCGCGTATTCGTGATTCAATCACCACGATCAATGATATGTCGACGTTAATAGCGACTGCTGCTGAAGAGCAGACATCGGTAACATTAGAAATTAATTCTAACACCACCAATATTAATTCCGCTGCCGAAGACCTCGCGCAAGAAGCGCAAGAAAGTACTGCACGATCCCATAAGCTGAGTCAGCTAACTGAGGCCTTAAAGAGTGATATTGCGAAGTTTAAATTATAAGCTGAGCCATTGTGCACACTACTATAGTGCGCGCAATGGCTCGACGCGCCATTAATTTCTTGCTAATGATCAGTGTAGTAGCAGTATGATGCCTCCAGAATTTTAGGTGCTAAAACGCGAACCCAAGATTTCCCTAAAAGTCTTTTGCGCTACTGGATCAATGGTTCTGAACCTGAGGTTACAAACTATTCAAACAGGTCACACTTACAGGTGAAAAATAACAAAGGTGAGTGAACAGTGGTTTGCTGACATGGTCAAAGTTAATCCGCTACTGTGAAGATGGTCGCCTAAACATCAGTAATGCTGGAGCAGAAAATGCCATCCGGCCGTTTGCAATAGGAAGAAAACGCTGGCTGTTCAGCGACACACCCAAAGGCGCACATGCCAGCGCAGTGCACTATAGCTTAGTTGAAATGGCTAAAGCTAATGGCATAAAGCCAGATGAATACTATCGGTATATTCTAGAAAGACTTCCCTATGCAGAAGCTGTGGAGGAGTTGGAAGCATTGCTGCCATGGAACGTCAAAGCGGCACTTGAAAAAATCAGACTAAAATAAATAGGGCAAGTACGTGGAGATATGGGCGCTTACAGTTTATCTGCTAGGTCGGTGTTGTGGGCAATCATAGCGTTAATTTCTTTTTCGCTAAAACTGACTTCTTGGCTAGCACCGACTTCGGTATAGGCTCGCGGTGTGAATGTTTGAGTTATATTGCTCTTATTACTGGTCTTATGGGTGTTGTGAATCGTTGGCAGGTTAAGCTTCTGAAGCTTTTGGTTGAGTGTGGTGGTTTCTTTATTGGATAGGGTGACGGGATTAAATACGCTAGGGAATAGGGTTTGCTTCAGCAGGTAACCCGACCCTATCAATATGACCACGATGATAATGCTGAAGTTTTTCCATGGGTTTTTTGTTAGGGTCCGTTCACTTATATTGTTCATTATATTTATTGTTTTTTAGGTGATTCTTAGGCAGTCCTTAGACCGCTGCTGATATCAATAATGATCCATCATATCGCGATCACGTCAATTTAGTAAGTAGGATCATCAAGAGGGGTCATCTTTACTATTGATACAAGCTTGTCAGTTTTTCATCATTCGATGCTTTGCTTGTTTTACCGGCAGACTGTTTTTTTAATAATGCCAGCAATGGTGCAAAGTCCCACACGACAACAGTGTTTTCACTGTAAAGCTGTTTGTCTAGTGTCACTAGCGCAGGCTCTAGTTCGGGGAAGTGTTGGATGATTCCTTCATTACTGTGAATAGAGGTTTGTGCCACTAGACTGGCCCATTCAGCTAATAAGTGTTTGAGCTGTAACCACGCTTTTTTCTCAATGGCCTGTTCAATATTACGATAGAGGGTTTTTAGCGAAGGTGTATTTTTAGTGCTTGTGGTGTTCGTCTTATGCTCTTTCTCTACTGTATTATTGCGCAGATTGAAGCGCCACAGAATAAAAAATACCAATGCACCGATGGCGAAAATGATCGTGCTGACTTTCCACAACCAATGGCTAACGGAGGTAGCTGCTAGAGTATTACCGCTTATCACTTCTTGCGACTTATCGCTTGCCACTATTAACTTATCCCCCACACCTATTTTACTATTGGCAACAATCACTTGCTGGGCGTCGAGTGTAATAGTTTCTTCTCTATCGGTATTGATGTTCCACCATGTCAAGGTGACCGGGGGCAGGGTGAAGCGGCCGGCTGTTTTAGGGATGACGGCATAATGACTAATGCGAGTACCTCGAATACCTTTATTGCTAAGCTGGTTGTCAGTCTTTGCTTGGTCAGTGTAAACGGTAAAATCATTATTGCTGTCGATGCTTATAGTGGGCAGCTGAGCATGATGTAATCCTGTCGCGCTTAAGCTTAGCGAGTAGGTGAGAGGTTCGCCAACCTTTGCGGTGATGGTCGATTGTTGCCATTCTTGGCTGAGGGATAATGCCGAGGCGGGTAACCATTGTGTGGCGCTCGATGCGTTAGGGATCGGCATCACTGCTATTGTGTGCGCCTGACTTCTTACGCGTAAATAGGGGCTAGCGGTATTGCCAAAGCCAAAACGATTGTTGGGTTTTTCTACTTGCCATGAGAGTGCGGGTATTTTGATACTGCCGCTAGCTTGAGGATGAATGGCGTAAGTTCTTTCCAGAACATTATAGGCCGTGCCGGCAACGGTTTTTTTAAAGGTATTTTCCCCAGTTAACTCTATGGTGCTGTTATCAATACTGAATTCTTGGGGGGTATAGCCGGATAAGGCAATACGGTAATAAAGCTGCAGGGTGAGCAATAGTTGCTCTTGTACGTATATTTTATTCTTATCAATGGTAGATTTTAAAAACACTTCACTATTTTGTTGCTGCTGATCAGTGGTGCCAGATGATGCGCCGCTAGTAGAGCTATTGTTAACCTGGATCTTAATAGCATCGCTGAAAGCGCCAAGGGAGGAGAACGAGGGAATGATCAGCTTGCCAGTTTCCTTCGGGGAAAGAATGATTGACCATTTGGTCTGTGAGCTGATGGAGCCATTCACTATAGAAGTTTGGCTGCTACGCTGGCGCTGTAAAATATCAAATTGTAATTCTACTGCGCTGAGGTCAATCTCGTTGGCCCCTTGTTTATCCAGAGTGATCGTCAGTAATAAGGTTTCATTAATATTAATGATGTGACGATCTACGCTGGCCTGCAAGTTTATCGAGAGGGCATTAGCGGAAAGACAATATAAAAACAGTAGGGTGAGTAATCTATGCATAGTATTTTGTAAGTCGTTCTTTTGAATAATAGTGTTTAAGTTATGATCATTAATTAATAGCGTTCATGCGCATTGTTATCGGGTAGTGTCCACTTTCCGCTTTGATACAGTTGCCGACGTTTTTCAAATTCATATTTGAATTTTCTTCTTAGTAGACCGCTAGGATCATCGGGTATTTTACGTATCCATTGTTCTAGTTCTTGCTTTTCTTCTTCGCTTAAATGGGCGAGGGCTTTATTTTCTGCTGCTTTTTGAGCGGCTTTTTCTCTATCTGTCTTGTCGTCTTGTTCGTCTTCTGCTTTCTGGGCTTGCTTATTTTTTTCTTCTTTAGCGCTGTCTTTCTTATCAGCATCCTCTTCGGACTTTTGTTCTTTATTTTGCCCTTCGTTTTGTTCTTTGTTTTTTTCTCCGTTTTTTTTATTATCCTTATTTTCTTTTCCGTCTTTGTTTTCCTTGTTGTCTTTATTACTGTCCTTGTCTTCGCTGTCTTTGTTTTTCTGGTCTTGCTGTTTTTCTTCTTGTTCTTTTTTTAGGGCTTCGACTAACTGTTTATTCTTTTTGGCGTCTTCAAACCCCGGGTCTCTGGCTAAAGCGCTATCGTATGACGCTATGGCTTCATCGTATTGGCCTAGTTGACTAAGCGCATTACCTTTATTGTAGTGGTCGGTTGCGCTATCGCCTTTACCAAAGGCATCGGCAGCGGCTTGGTAGCGTTTGTCTTTGTAAGCGGAGCTACCTTGCCATTGGGGTTGATCAAAGGTTTCTTCCGCTACGGAGTAATTCTTCTTGTTGAATTCTTTTTCTGCGCGTTGATTATCGTTGAGCCATAACTCATCCCATGAGAGTGCGTAAGCGGGTTCAGGCAGTAAACTGGATGTTAATACCAGTAATGCCGATAATAAATAACCGCGACGAAACATGAGTGCTAATAACGGTAAAAATAATAATAATAGGCTCGGTCCAAGCTCTTCCCATTTATCCATACTTCTGTCCGACTTGCGCGATTGCTCGTCTGCCGCGTTACTTAGACCCGGCTGTTGCAATTTTTTGATGATGAAAACAATATCGGAGTCGTCTGCCTGTAAAGGTAAGTAGTAGCCGTTAGTCGCTTGTGCGAGTTGTTTTAGTTGCTGATCATTACGAACGGCATTCACAATATTATTATTGCTGTCGCGCAAAAAATCACCGGATTGATTGCCTGTAGCTGCTGTTGGAATGGGTGCGCCTTTTTCCGTTCCAATTCCAATAATAAAGAGTGTATCGTTATTGAGGGTTTTACCGATGGGCTTAATGGCATCGGGATGAATGCCGTCGGTTACAACGACCAAGGAGGCTTGGTTTAAACCGGAATCTTTGATCAGTTGCTTAGATAGCGTCACTGCCATTTCGATATTACTGCCGGGAATGGGGAGTAGCCCAGGTTCTAATGTAGATAACAAATTAATAATAGTGCGGCTATCATTGGTTAACGGAGTGACGATATGCGCTTCACCCGCATAGACAACCAGCGCGGTGAGGCCATCTTTGCGTTGGCTAAGGAGGTCTTGAATTTTTAAGCGCGCACGTACGATGCGCGAAGGTTTGTTATCTTCGGCACGCATGCTCGGTGATAAATCTAAGATCACTACCATGGCTTGTTCTGATTGGTGCAACGCTTGGGGTAATTGTTGCCAACTGGGGCCAGCCAGCGCGAGGCTGGTGATAATCCATGCACCCGCTAATAAGAGGTAAGGCAGTTTGAAGTGGAAGCCCGTCTGCTTACGCTGTTGTTCAGTACTAATATAGGCTAATAAATTTTTATCGATCCATTGCTCAAAACCGGTGCGTTGAATGCTTTGGCGGCTAATCCATAAACTGAAGATTATCAGCACAGGAATGAGCAGTAAAAACCAAGGCCGCAAGAAATGTAATGAGCTTAACTCATCCATGATTTTTCTCCTTGCTCTTGTGTTTGTTGATGCTAATGAATTGCTTAAGACTGAAAAATAGTGGCAGGCGATAAATTCCTGCAGCTAATAATAAGCTCAATAGTAAAGCCAAACCCAAAGGCCACATAAATAATGATTGTACGGGTCTTAGCCATTCTTTTTCTTGTTCGGTGGGTTCTAATTTATCTAGCTCGCGATAAATGTTATTGAGTTCTTTGGTGTCGCGCGCACGAAAATATTGTCCGCCTGTAGTGGCTGCAATAGCGGTCAAGGTCTTTTCATCTAGAGAAGCGGAGGGGTTGATGCGACGATTACCGAAAAATCCACGCACCACCATTTCATCAGCACCGATACCCACGGTATATATTTTAGCCTCTATTTTCGCCGCGAGTTTAGCGGCTTGTAAGGGTTCGACTTCACCGGCAGTATTAGCCCCGTCGGTTAATAAAATAATGACTTTACTGTTGTTTATGTTGCTTGCGTTGTTGGTGTCGGTGCTGCTATTAGTCACTCGATCTTTTAAGCGCTTAACGGACAAGCCAATAGCATCACCCATCGCTGTTTTGGGACCAGCGAAACCGAGTTGTGCTTCTTGTAAAAATTGTTCAACGGAAGCGGTATCAAATGTGAGTGGAGTTTGTAGGTAAGCATTGGTGCCGAACAAAATTAACCCCACACGGTCGCCTTTACGCTGTTGAATAAAGTCACTAACGACTTGTTTAACGGCTAATAAACGACTGGCAGGTCGGTTATTGATGGTCATGTCTTCTTGGCTCATGCTGTCAGAAATATCAACGGCCAATAATAAATCACGTCCGCTGGTTTCTAGTGCTTGTGGTTCGCCAAGCCATTGGGGTTTTGCTGCGGCAAGCACTAATAATATCCAAATTATGGACAATGTTAGTAATACGATGCGCGAGCGCTGGGATGGTGTGGTTTGATTAGGCGATAGCTGCGTAAGCTGAGTATAAAACGGCACTACAACACTGTGATTCTCATGTTTGGCCGATTGCTGTACGGGCTTGACGAAGCGATAAACCAGTAACGGTAAGGCTAATGCGAGCAGTACCCAAGGCGAGGCTAGCTCAAACATGTTGCTTACCTACGTTGACACTTTGTATTTTTAGCTCAGTTGTTTGTAAATTTGTTGTGCTTAAGTCAGTGTCAGATAAGTTATGAGCCGGTGCTGGTGTTTTACTCAATACAGTTGCGTGTTTGCTGATCCAGTATTGGCAGGCCATATACAAGGTTTGTAGGTCGCTATTGCTGATGCCTTCAGCGGTATGTGATTGGTATTGTTGGCTTAATAATAACTCGGCTAGCTTGCCTGTAAAAACGGCTTTGGGGGTTTGCTGGTTTAAAAAATCAACCCATGCCTGTCCAAATAAAGTTTTGGCATTGCTATTAGGGTAGGCAGTGATAGCAGTGCGCTTGAGTAGCGCTAACAGTTGTTGTGCAGATGTTTGAGGAAGCCCTTGAGCGAGCGCAGGCTCACTGCTGCTTAGTGTGTCGGTGACTACTTTATGCGTTTGCTTTAGTAAGCGCAATGCGGTTTTGCGGTAGCCCCATTTTTTGCGATGCTTTTTAATGATGATTACCGCACCCGCCACCAGCGCAATCACCAAGGCAAGTAGTAACCACCAGCCAATGGCGGGAGGCCATGAGCTAACGCCAGCTGGTAGGTGGATATCGGCGAGGGGGAGCGGGCTATTCATTTACAGTAGTCCATTAACAATATCCATAGGCGGTGTTTGCACCGGTGCTTTGACTAGACGAATACGTAAACGTTGGCAAAGTTGGGTGAGTCGTTCTTGTTTTGCCACAAACTGTTGTTCAAATGCCTGCTTAGCCTTTTGGTGAAGCGGCATAGGCGTGGTCGATTGACCATTACTAATACTTAATTGCGGTACATTGGGTAGCGACATTTCTAGTTGATCGACGACCCATAATAAGGTGACTTGGTGATGCCGTGCGATTTGGAAGAGCAGCTTTTCGCAGTGTTCATCGAGATCGTAATAGTCACTGATAATGTAAACACTGGTGCCCGTTTGGGTGCTGTGAATAATGCGTTCTAGTAACTCGCTCAGTGTAGGTTCAATATTAGGGGCAGCGGATAATTGCTGGTTGGCATTGCACAGCTGTTGTAGCCAACGGTTCACCGTTTTATGGCTGCGTGCGGGACGAGTTTCTTCTATCTTTTGGCTGCCCAACACCATGCCGCCACTGCGATCGCCTTTATCTAGTGTGGCCCAGTTAATTAAAGCGGCTAAATGGCAGCTATAGACGGATTTAAAGCAGGGGTGGCTGCCAAAAAAACTACTGCGGCGTTGGTCAACAGCGGTGACGATGGGTTTTTCTTTTTCTTCAGCGTAGCGTTTACTGTGAGTGACTTGTGTACGTGCGGTGACGCGCCAATCAATGCTGCGAATATCGTCACCTGCTTGGTAGGGACGGACCTCCTCAAACTCCATGCCTCGACTAATGGCACGGCTTTGATGGTGACCACCTAATAAGGCTTTACTTTTACCGAGCTTCGCAGAAACACATTGCTTGGCGAGATGCCGCAATTGTTGCAAGCTAGCTAGCTGAATGTAAGCGCCTTCAGGTAGCATATTATTTAGTGATGCCTTACTCATAGTTTTATATTCATTAGTTGATACTGAATACTGCAGCTTCACTTGTCGCTTGAAGCTATAAACTTGTCGCTTTTTACACTACAGCGACTTTTTCTAGCAGTCGCGTAATCACTAAATCTGCGGTAATGCCTTGAGCTTCGGCTTCGAAACTGAGCAATAGGCGATGCCTAAAAACATCATAAATGACTGCGTGAATATCATCAGGCGTCACAAAATCCCGCGCATTCAACCATGCGTGGGCTTTGGCGCAGCGATCTAGTGCAATAGTGGCGCGGGGGCTAACACCGTATTCTATCCAACGAGCCAGTTCGCTATCAATCTTCTCAGGATGACGAGTCGCCATGGTGAGCTGCACAATATACTCATCAATGCTGGCGGCAGAATGCACGTTTAATACATCTTGTCGTGCCTGCAGTAAGTCGGCAATACTCAGTTTTTCTGGTGGTGTTGCTAAGGGTTGGCTAGCCTCTGCACGTGCCAGTTGTAGAATTTCTGCTTCCGCTGCGGCATCAGGGTAGTGGATATTCACCTGCATTAAAAAACGGTCGAGCTGGGCTTCGGGAAGGGGGTAGGTACCTTCTTGTTCTATAGGGTTTTGTGTCGCCATTACGAGGAATAATTCGGGTAATGGATAGGTATGATTGCCCACGCTTATTTGTCGTTCTGCCATGGCTTCTAGTAAGGCGGATTGCACTTTTGCGGGAGCGCGGTTAATTTCATCGGTCAACACAAGGTTATGAAATAGCGGCCCCGGTTGAAAATCGAAGCGATGTTCCTGTGGGCTATAGATGTCAGTACCGGTAATATCGGTGGGCAGCAGGTCTGGGGTAAACTGAATGCGTTGAAAGTCTGCTTCAATACCTTCCGATAAATGCTTGATCGCCTTAGTTTTTGCTAAGCCCGGCGCACCTTCAACTAACAGGTGACCGTCGGCAAGTAGCGCAATTAATAGGCGGTCAATTAACTGTTCTTGGCCAACAATTTGGCTTTCTAGCCATATTTTTAATGGTTTGAGCTGCATCTTTCTCTATTTCCTATTACATTAACTTTGTTATGTAAATTTATAACATATAAAACTTTATTTTTTTGTCTTAAGCCGATATCAGCAGGTACTTGCTTATATCTTTGTACTTTGAAGTGTATTCATAAACATATGGCGGCTCTATTATTTTGCAAGCGCTGCTTTTTGGTTCACCTGAACTAAGATCCACGGTTTAATCACGGCAGCCCAGAGTTCACTATCTTGTGTTTGCCATTCTTGCGCCTGTTGGTCGGTGGTGGGCATCAGCTGATTGTCCTCCATCCATTGTTTTATCGCTTGCGCATTATCTTCTGCCATAGCTCTGGCAACAAGAATGAGATCGAGTTCATTGCTTACCGTAATGACGTTGCCGGCGGCGAAATGGGTTTGCAGTTCGCTCCAACGAATACGGGCGGTTTCGCGGTTAAT
>JBLHJR010000066.1:0-18015 GCA_047619205.1 Candidatus Endobugula sp.
AGACATATTACATTCCATTTATTTCAATTTACGCAACGTGTTATTTTCTATAGGATAACGACACTGATTTTTCAGTCCAGATCTTTTTATCTTTAGGGCGCCCTCTAAAGCCAGTTACCTTTAATTAAGCGGAATCCACATCATGTCTACCAACTATTTCAACACCCTGCCGTTGCGTGAGCAATTGGCCCAGCTCGCCAAATGTCGGTTTATGCACATCTCAGAATTTCCAGACGGTGTTGATGCACTGAAAGGCAAAAAAATCGTTGTCATCGGTTGTGGTGCGCAAGGTTTAGCCCAAGGCATGAACCTGCGTGACAGTGGCTGTGATGTCTCTTATACCTTGCGTGCAGCGGCCATTGCCGAGCAGCGTCAATCGTGGAAGAACGCGACCGAAAACGGTTTTACGGTGGGCACCTATGACGAATTGATCCCAACGGCCGACGTGGTGTTGAACCTTACGCCAGACAAACAGCATACCTCTGTGGTTAACGCTATTATGCCGCTGATGAAGCAAGACGCTTGTCTATCTTATTCTCATGGCTTTAACATCGTTGAAGAAGGCATGAAAATTCGCGACGACTTAACCGTTATCATGGTGGCGCCTAAGTGCCCAGGCTCTGAAGTTCGCAACGAGTACGTGCGTGGTTTTGGTGTGCCGACGCTAATCGCTGTGCACGAAGACAACGATCCTAAAGGCGAAGGTTTGGCACTGGCTAAAGCTTACGCGGTAGGTACTGGCGGTCATAAGGCGGGCGTGTTGATGTCTTCTTTCATCGCTGAAGTAAAATCTGATTTGATGGGCGAGCAAACTATTTTATGCGGCATGCTGCAAACCGGTTCACTATTGTGTTTCGACAAGATGATCGAAGAAGGTGTTGACGCAGCTTACGCGTCTAAACTGATTCAGTACGGTTGGGAAACCATTACCGAAGCGCTGAAATACGGCGGCGTTACCAATATGTTAGATCGCTTGTCTAACCCAGCCAAAATTAAATGTTTTGATTTGGCCGATGAATTAAAACTCATCATGCGTCCGCTTTACAACAAGCATCAAGACGACATAATGAACGGCACCTTTTCCAGTGTGATGATGGCAGATTGGGCTAACGACGACGTTAACCTGTTAGGCTGGCGCGCAGAAACGGCTGAAACCGCGTTTGAGAAAACCCCCGCTGGCGACGTTGAAATTTCTGAGCAAGAATATTTCGATCACGGTATTTTAATGGTGGCGATGGTTAAAGCTGGCGTTGAATTGGCGTTCGAAACCATGACCGCTGCAGGTATTATTGCTGACTCCGCTTACTACGAGTCACTACATGAAACCCCATTGATCGCCAACACCATCGCACGTAAAAAATTATATGAGATGAACGCGACGATCTCTGATACTGCTGAGTATGGCTGCTACCTATACAACCACGCGTGCATCCCCTTGCTAGCTGATTTCATGACAGGCATCAAGAGCGACGTTATTGGTCGCGGCTTGAACCTAGACGATCTAGGTGTTGATAACGCTCGCTTGATCGAAGTTAACGCGCAATTGCGCAACCATCCGGTTGAAGCCATTGGTGCAACGCTTCGTGGTCACATGTCAGATATGAAAAAAATCGTATAAGCTCTCATATAAGCTTGGCATTTGATAATAAACGCTATTTTTAATAGCGCACTTATTAAGTGCCACACTGAAAAGGCCGAGAGTAAAACCTCGGCCTTTTTTATGCACGACACATTAAACCCAGAAACGCCAGTTGAATCACGAAAGTCTGCACAAGTTATTGATACACCTAGAAAACTTTTGAACTCTCTCTCGACCAATAAGGTCGCTACGCGATTCTAAAATTTCCTATGCACACCAACAACTCCCCTAGAGGGGCCTACTTTTGGTACACAGTTTTTTCGCGCCAACTGCCGTCTCTAGCTTAAAGATTATTAATCGGATGTTGACATCATGCCCCAGCAAAACACCATTTTCCTCAATAATTTATCTGTTAATTTTGAAGAACGTTTTCAATTACATGACATCGACTGGCAAATTGAAGCGCAACAACACTGGGTTATCACCGGCACCAATGGTGCGGGAAAATCCGCCTTGGCGGCCGTACTCGCCAACATAGGTGATATTACCGCAGGCACTATCGAAGGCTTACCCAAACGAGTTGCCATGGTCTCGTTTGAAGCACAGGCAGAATTGATAGACGCTGAATTAAAAAAAGATGATGCCGACATTATGGACGTCATCAGCGAAGGCACTCCTGTTCACACTATTTTATTTGAACATTGTCGCGACGTCGCTTTGGCCGAACAACTGAGCGTGAAATTTGATGTAGAAAAATTAATGGACCGCGCTTTTAGACAACTGTCTACGGGTGAATCGCGTAAAGTCATGTTAATTCGCGCACTGGCCAGCAAGCCCGACTTACTCATTCTTGATGAGCCTTTCGACGGCTTGGATGTGAATACCTTAGCCATGCTGCAAGAACACTTATACACATTGGTCGATACCACTGGGATGATCATGGTACTCAACCGTTTTGATGAATTCCCCGCATTTATAAATAACATCGCCTACGTCGACAACGGTAGATTGCAACATAAAATACGTCGTGACGACGCGCAAACCTTTGGCGAGCTTTATCAATTATTGCATTTAAAAACCCCCCATTTGAGTGTGCCCCAAGCCGATGTTGAAACGGCTATTCCAGCACTCGATCCTGATCAGCCACTGGTACAGTTAAACGACATCAGCATAAAGTATGCTGATCACATCATCATCGACAAACTCAACTGGATCATAAAACCCAATCAACACTGGCAACTCAGTGGCCCCAATGGCAGCGGTAAAACGGCGTTATTGTCCCTCATTACAGGTGACCACCCACAATGCTATGTTAACGATATTGTTGTATTTGGCTTTACACGCGGTAGCGGTGAAAGCATCTGGCAAATCAAACAATTTATCGGTTATGTGTCTACCGCACTGCAATGGGAATATCGCGTTGGCACTAGCTTGCGTAATGTGATTGTTTCCGGTTTTTATGACAGCATTGGTTTATACAGTAAATTCGCCGAAGAGCAGGGTCACATCGCCGACCAATGGCTAGAACTACTGGGGATGTCTGATCGAGCCGATCAGCCCTTTAATAAAATGTCCTATGGTGATCAACGGTTATTGTTAATCGCCCGAGCCATGGTGAAACATCCACCGTTATTAATTTTAGATGAACCCTGTTTGGGCCTAGATGATATGAACCGTCAGTTGGTGCTCGCCTTAATTGAAAAAATATGTGCCAACAGTGAAACCGCCGTGCTGTATGTGAATCATCACCCAGAAGATAAAATTAAGGGTATCGATAATTTCTTGGCGCTGGGGTAAAGCAAAAAAAGACTACCGGAAATACCCATAGGGCAGATAATGTATATGCGGACATCCTCCTTTTAGAGAGCGCCGGCCAACTAACATGCACTGAGATATAAACCGACAATAAAATTTCATGCTGTTAGGCAGCATTTGCGGAATTTGAAATCCGCAGAATTCAGGGGGTAGGGACAACAAAAGTAAACAAGCTCTAACTTTATAGCGCCTTATTTCCTAGCTTGTTACTAGCAGGGTGCTTGAAAAGAATACACTCCGTTTCAGGCCATCTGAGGCATGGATGCCGAAGCTGGGCGTATAGGGACATATTCACAGCGCGCCTGAAATGGAGTGTATTCTTTTCAAGTGACCCGGCAGTAAGTGCCTAGCCCACAAACCTAGACTGCGGTGGATCTCGGGCGACTTAATTTTTTATTTATTGTTCAGCCCTGAATATATATTTTGCCGCAATGAATCCAGATAATGCACCTGCAAAATGCCCTATCCAGCTAACGTGCGGATAGAATCTAAAAAAAGAAAACAGCATCGTTCCATAAAAAACAATGACAAAAAGAGAAGTCGCTAAAGAAACAAATGAACGATGAATAAATCCGTATACAATCAGAAACGACCAGTACCCAAAAATCAAACCAGAAGCGCCGACAACGGTTCCCGCTGTACTGGCAAGCCAAGTAATGGCGCCACCCAATAGAATAACAAATAGTGTTAAATTCCAAAAAATAACAGTGCCATGAAGTCGTACAATAGCACCAAGAATAAGGAGCGGTATTGAATTAGAAATAATATGGTAAAACGACCCATGAATAAACGGGGATGTAATTATACCCACCAAACCCGTCATGGTTCGAGGTTGTATCCCCAGCGCAACAAAGTCAATAGGTATGACTACATCCAATAAAAACACTACCCAGATACTAACCAAAAATAGAAAGGGTTCAAATTTCAAATAATTTTTCATGGCGAAAAAGCAACATTAACTTGCTCTTCCGAAATAACAGTATTCTCTTTCACTAACATGACTAAAGCATCAGCGCTACATTGAGCATCAAAATTCGGCTGTGTATTAATATTGACGCCATCAAAAAAAGCAACCGGTGTTCCAAGTTGATGCTGTATGCACGTCATCACGATGACCTGCCAGGATATATTTTTTAATTTACAGGGAATGTTATGGAATGAAGCACCATGGGTTTCAAATAAATCCTCTAATACCTGCTCGGTTCCAGGATGACACAGTGCTCTAACGATCATTTCTGGGTAAGCTCGCACCGGCCGGAGCACTGCTTTAGCACCCGCCGCCATAAAGCGCTGCCGATTATCGTCCAGTACCGCTTCTACCAGAATATGAGCTGTGGGATTGATGCTAACTACTTGAGACAAAATATCGAAGGTCACGCTATCAGATAAAGAATTTGTTGCATCCCTTGCTAGAATAATAATATATGCCGCCAGGTCAAGATTGATATTGTGAAGAATGACACCATCTTCAGCTGCCCCCGTTCTATGGAGTATCTGTAATGCTTCTAAAGAATGGGGTAAGCCCTCTGGGTATTTTCGTGTTAACAACTGAACAGATAGCTCGCCTAGCCTGGGCGTTTTATGTAGCTCTTTTACCAAGCGTGATAAATATCGCTCGGAATCAGTCACCGGTGTATTAATAATTTGTATATGATCTGTCATTTCTCTCCACTCCCAGTAACCTTTTTTCTTTTTTGCAGATTTGACTAGACGCGACTCTATCACTTCTGCAGCAAGCAGTGATAATATCGTAATGGCAAAGCTATACATCGTAATGATAGTAATGACTCTACCAGATATCGTGGTAGGACTAAAATCTCCGTAACCAACCGTGGTTAACGTAGTAAATGATAGCCAGATTGCATCTCCAAGCTTCATTCCTTCAAAGTAAATCATTCCGGCAGAATTGACAAAAATTAACAACAATAAAATTAAAAATAATGTAGATACGCGTCGAATAACGCTTGTTGACAAATGCTTGGTTAATCTCTTCCGCCTATACGATAGTATCATCGCTTGCTTTAAAAAGAACATGAATGAAAACCTTTATTTATTTTTTTCTTTTTCATAGTATAAATGAATTACTTCTGCGGAACGTCGAATTAAACTTTTTCGATCCTTAGGGTCGATATCAAACCGTGATGAAAGCGACTTTATTTCATCATCCGTTAATGAAACCCCAAGGCGTGGCCTTACGGGTAGCTTAACAGGTAGATCAAGGATACGACGCAAGGTATTACTTGGGTTCTCTCCAGCTTTAGCAGCATCAATTCTGACTTTACTTTCAACAACGCTCAGTAAAGAAAAGTGTAACTGTTGTTTTTTTAATACTTTTGCTTGTTTTTCCCATACGGGATTCGTAGAAATTATTTTTTTATCCATGCGGCCACATCTCAGCAATGACATTGTGAGGCAATGTTACCTGCACAAAAATATCCGTTGAGCCATCATCCCAAATTTCAATGCTCATAGAAAAATGATTGGGGGCGCCCTGACACTCATGATAACGAAGCTCTTCGCTACCATCATCAGCATATTCTGATGCACCTACTGAGCGGCGATCCTCGCTATAAAAATAACCGCCGGCGTTATGAATTGTTCGAAAATAGCTATCAGCAAGCCAGCCCTCTAGATCACTGTAGATATGTTCTGAAAGAACCGTTAATGTGGCGCTATTTTCGTTAGTGAATATTTCTCCTAACTCATCTGCGCTGAATAAAGTAGTAATTTGCTCATGTGACAACTGTTTAGAGAGTGTAATGGTGTCCTCACCCTCATCAGAACACATTGCGGTGAAACTATTGCCGTTAGGTAACTGCAACACAAATTCAGGCGCAAGCCCATCATCATATTGATACGCTTGCACGGCCTTAATCGTCAGTGTTTGGTCTTGGATTGCTGCAGGTAATATACTTCGACTTTTAAACGTAATCAGATCGCTCTTTTCTATCTCGCCGAGATGATTCAACGTTCTTTTTTTGACAGTCTCTTTCTTTTTAAATAGGCTAAACATTCGTTCAATAGCTCCAATAGTAAACGCGTCCTTGCGTTAGTAAAATGCGTCGTTAATCCGCTTTTAGTTTAGCTAAAATGTCGTCGGCACTGCTGTTCGTTGTACCGAGACCAGCGGCATTAATCTTGTTGTCCAAATCTGCTCCAGAGTCCAACTCGGCAAGCCATTGGTCAGCCGACATTTGATTCTCAACGTTAGCTTGTTTTTGCTTAACTCGCTCAAGCGCCCGATTAACACGTTTTGCACTAGAATCATTGCTAGGCATAGCCGCAGCCACTGCGCGTTGTGTTTTTTGTAAATCGTCATAGTTCTTGGCTTTTTTAAGCTCGGTACGATTTTTTTCAATTTCTGACTTACGTTTTTTTATTACACGATGGATTTTAGTCACGTGCTCAGAAAGATCTGTTTGCTGTTCCTGGGTATCATTTTTTGTTGCCGTTAGTTCAGCAATTTTTTCTGCAATTTCGCGTGCGAGCCCTTCATTTCCTTGACTTAGTGCTCTTTTTGCTTTTTGCATATAATCATCGATATCTGCATGCAAACTGGATAACTCTTTAGAAAATGCAATTTCTTTTGCTTTGAGCTCCGTTAAGCTAACGGTTGCATTTTGAATTGCCGTATCCGCGTCTCGAATTTCTTGCTCGAGAATACGTAACGCATTGGCGTCAACAATTGCTTCTCCGGCTTCACTAACGCCACCTCGAAAAGCGGTTAAAATATTTTTTAAAATAGACATAAAATAATCTCCTAAGAGGGGTAATTGCGATTAAAAGTATTCAGATAAAGCGGCAAGTACTTCACTGTAATTGTCTGCTTGGCACTCGATTTCATGTGCAATATTGTCAAACACTGTATTGACCGACATGGAACCAAATAGAATGACATCGTCTCCTTGTAGCCCGACAGAGGACAGAGGAATAACGGGCGAAACCCGTAATAAATCTTCATAAAATGCAGCCCGTAGCGATTCATCCACATCGCCTAATTTAAACAGCGGTGTGATCGTCAGTAACTGCTCTTCAGTAGCCACCAAAAACACTACGGCATCTGGGTCAATAGAACTTGTCACTTGAATTGTTTCATTATCAGGCAGAACCTCTGCCACAAAGGTTGCCCCTGTTTTCGTCTCACAGGTGTTCAATTCAGTAGCAAGTATCGATAAGTTAGTCATGGTAGGGAATCCTTCGTTTAAGTGTTTTTTCCTGACATATTATGTCAATGCGCATCAAGCATATGACATAATATGTCATTATGCAATTATTATTTTACGTTATAAATACCTTCATCTTTGCGCCAACCTTCAGCGTGGTAAGAGTATAAGGTCGGTGAGCTTAAATGGTTAACCTTAATAGTATCAATATCCTGCCAAAAACCGTTAGAGAAGGTAAAGCTAGACATCATTTGCTCATAGTTTAAGTAGGCATGCTCCGGAAAACGGCTTGATGCAGCTATAAGCCGCTGTTTGGGCCCCTGCCCTAGTTTAGTTGCTAGACTCCATCCCCATTCGCCAAAACTCGGTATATTGGCATGATATTGAACGACATTAAACCCTACCGCTGCTATTGTTTTACCGATGGATAAGAAGGCTTTACGCGAGTGATAAGGCGATGTTGATTGAATAGAGATTGCCCCATCTGCACTTAGTAGTGATCCGAGCTTTGCGTAGAAATAATCACTATAGAGCTTATTCAGGTCAGGATGATTGGGGTCAGGTAAATCTACAATGATGGCATCGTATGATTTTCCTTCCATATTCAGCTGCTCGACAATTTTAAAGGCGTCACCATTGATGTAATGCAGTCGAGGGTCATTGAGGGCATTATCATTTAAGCTAACTAAACGCTGATTAAGCCACTCAGGAGCCGCCGCGTTATCCCCCCGAAAAAGCTTGATTATCGCAGGGTCTAGATCCACTAAAGTAACGGTATCAGGCGACCAACGTAATACTTCTTTTGCGGCTAAGCCATCACCGCCGCCAATAATTAAGATGTTTTTTTGCCTTGCTGAGGCGAGCAATGGGGGTATCACTAATAGGCTGTGATAAGCTACTTCATCAGCGCTCGAAAATTGAATATGACCGTTAATATATAAGTTAATAATAGAAGCTTTGCCGTTGCCTAAAGGGCGCTCAGTGATCACCAAGTTTTGATAGGGTGTATTGATCTCATAGGCCACTCTGTCAGTATACAACATATTGCTTAATGCATTCATCCACGCGGTTCCATTAAACAACGCGATACTTAATAGTGTCGCCACGGCCAATTTAAATGGAATCAGAAAGCGACAGCCTTTCACTTGCTTATAAAAATACCCGAGGAAGATAGCGCCCAACACAATATTTAATAATGCCGTTAACGTTGCGGAAACAATAATAGGCTGGTTTAGGCAAAAAAATACCCAAATAGCAGCACCAACGCCCCCGCCAATATAATCAGCACCATAAATAGTTCCTGCATTATGCACAAGCCGTTCATCATGAAGGTCTTGTCGTATACGTGCAATAAAGGGGATTTCCATTCCCAAGAGAAAACCAATCAAAAAACCAACAATGTAAGGAAAGCTTTCGGCTAATTGCTCCAGTACAAATATCGGTCCGCCACTAAGGTTAATGGTTTCATGTATGCCGAAGGCATGTTGAAGCTGTAAGGGCAAGATATACGCGAGAGAAAATATTAACGCCATTAGGAGTACCGCAGTACCGCCCACCAAGGCGATGAGCGCTTCTAACCAAGCAAAACCCGTATACGGACACTTAAAGTTGCGCGAGTAAAAAGCGCCAAGTCCCATGGCAACAATCATCACGCCAATTATGCCATAAACCGCCGTATCGACAGAACCAACAATACGACCAGCATAATGGGCTATAAGATATTCATAAATCATACCGCAGCTAGCACCAACAGCCATGATACCGAGCAATAAGACATCACGTAAGTATGCCTTATCGTTGATTAGCGATTTATAGTTAAGCATCCTCATTGCCTTAGGCTATAAACCCCATCAAAGCAATGGCAACGCCAATAAAAATAGCGGCTTCTATAAAGGCAATGCCTAAATTTTCTTGTTTATCAACCTCTTCCACTAGGTTGATATTAGTGAGAATGATCGGCGTTATGGCTCTATAAACAATCCAAATGATGAGCATCAATAAGAAGCTATAGCCCAACCACGCCACTGCTGTTTCAAACAGAAATAGAGTTGAGTAAGCAACCAGGCTAGCCACGCTGGTAATCGCAAGTGCTGTGGCCAACAACTGTCCAGCAAAGCGTATAGCAATCGCTTTATTGTTGTTTTGTATGGCGTCGTGCCACTTTGCTCCACCATTGCGCTTAGCGTATATAACGCTACGCAATAAAGTGACTGCGGTTAATGCCACTTGGGAGACGCCATACACTATTAAAACAGGGATGATGCTCTGCAGACCACTATCTTCAGACCAAGTAATAGAGCCACGGATAATTAACCCTATGGCAATGAGGTTACTTGCGATAACGATACCCGCTGAAATATTACCCGCCTTCACTTCATTGGCCAAAGAGATACCCCGTATGAGCAGCTTGTCCTGTATTAAAAAGCCTAGCTTCAATAGCACTATTCCCACTATCCCATAAACTAAAACCGATAGTGTTTCTTGCTGAAGCGAAGCGTGCGCATCACCGGATATGGCGCCAGACATAATCAACATTAACGCAAGGATACCGCCGCCAACGGCAAGACCAAAAGCAAAATTATCTTTTTTGTCGAGCTCATCTTTTGCATGAACTCCGAGCATAATCGACATGCCGAACCTGAATAAAATAAGGGCCGCCAAAACTAAGGCGGTATTGATGACTATCACTGCTATTTGCCATATTAACATAAGGTAATCTCCTGATTATTTGCCGCCAGAACTATAGCTACGTGAGCTAGAACTGAATGAACGAGAATTATAGGGGGATGATTTCGTGGATGACAGTTTTGACCCTGACAGAGTAGAGGAAGAACTTTTAGCATAAGGACTTTTAAAACTTTTACCTTGTTTAGCATAGTTCTTTTTCACTCGAGCTTCCGTTTTTTGGTACCGTTGTTGATGACTCGGTGACGTATAGTAATTACGCCCCGCATTATTGTAATAAGACGGGTATCGATTCGTTGACCAAGAAGAATAGTAAACGGGACCAGAAAACAATCTGGAGAAAAAAGCATATTGGCCGTAAAAGGCCCAAAATGATGTTCCTGAGCTATTCGATTGCCAGCTACCATAGGTTGGGTTACCAACAAGTTCACTTCCCGCTGGAGGGGCAACACCTAAATTGGCGCTTGCTTTGGATCGATCATTGATGCGCCCAAGCTTGCGATTTGACATGCCCGCTAAAACATTAATGGCGTCAGTTAGCATCAAATTATATTGCTCTATGCTAGCCGCATACATTAGCGAATTAAATTCACTGGTCAGTTGTTTCGACGCACCCACGCCGGCTTTGGCAACTGAGGGTATTTTTTTCTTTGCCTCACTAAGTCTTAGCACCAAGGATTGGTATACGGGACCCTTTGATGTTGTATCCATACGGAGTGCATCAATAAGCTCTCTCATCTCAGGCCGATCTTTCTGGACCACATCTGCATAGGTGTTAAGTATGAGGATATTGCGCAGGCGACCTTTATCGACGTGTATTCTTAATGCCGATAATTTTTGCTCAACTTGACTATGGTAGCCCGTGAGTTCTTGAACTATTTTTTCTTCTTTTGAAGTGCAAGATAGCATCACTGTCGCTGTCAAAACCATCAAAATAATACGTAAGCTTATCGCCATAATATCCTCCTTTAAATAATATTGGATCTATTGAAATTAATCGCCACCACAACTAGAACAACTACTGGCGCTGTCGTCTGAAAAGCTAAAGGTAGATGAGTCGCCGAGCCATGAGGATCTGTCATCAAAACTGCCGCTAGTGGATGGTAAATATTCATTTGGAGGCCCCTCCCAACCCAGTTTATTGGCCAGACTTTGCCTTTCGTTCGGGGCCCAGTAGTGACTAAGAGAAAGATCCCACATTGTCAGATAAAGAAATGATTCATCAAAGCAGTCTACTTTTTTAAAATTGCCGTTAGCGTATAGCGCTGAGTTGTTTCGTCCCGACACCCCTTGATAGGTTAACCGAGAATGAAGGTTTAGCCCTGCGGGAAAATAACGCTTCACCTCCATTTTAAGTTGTGTTGCCACATCTTGAAAATGCATATCGAGGATAGCATCTTCCGCTTTGGCATTGTCTAAATCGTTAAAATTTTTCTTAACAAATTGTTTAACCCGAACCGAGAGTTCATCTTGGCTCTCATTGGACTTTAAAGATAACTCCTCGATCAACCCGGTTATGGTTAACTTAATAGGGCTTTCATTTTTCTCTGGGTTACGCAAGACTTGGGCATGGACAATATATTTAATGGGTCCAATAACACCTTGCGCCAAAAGCTCAATAGTATCTAGGCGCTCACATTTTATAGATGTGATATTTTCAATAACTTTTTGTTCACTAACACTAATGTCATTTTCAGTCCTTGCCTCTTGATTTTGATACGCAGTAGCAGCGTTAATCTTCACTATCACCAAGTTTTTTATATTAATATTCTTTAGCGATTTATTTAATCGTTGTAACACCGACAGCATGACTTCAGACTGAACTAATTCAGTCGGGGTCATGCTGCCAGACAAGGTGGCTTTAATTTTATTAAATAATTTAGACGGTTTATTTACTATCGCTGCATTACTATGCGATAAGTGAACATCCATTATTTGTTGTTTAAACATTATTGTCTCCTAATGGTTTTCGCACGTACCACACTGAAAAACATTACTCTCATTCCAATAGTGTTTGCTGGGAGCGCCGAACCTCTCTCGATATAACATTAACGTGTGCTGATATTGGTTGGACTCCTTAGCTTTATCATTAGATGGTTGATGATGGATAAAATGTCCAACGTGGCGATGACAAATATCGCTATACGTGCGAGTAAATAACACCAATTCATGCCAGATATTATCGATCATGCTGGAGGGGGTTAAGGTCTCACTGGTGCTACCACACAATAACAAGAACTTTATCGCTTCAATCAACCCCTCTCGCGCATTAGTCTCAACCACCCCATCCACTGCATATAACTTATCCATTAACAGTGGGGCATCGTCAATAACGCTGTCAGCGATACGGCTTGGTGTCATCGTAGAGGGTTTTTGTTCTCCACGATTAAGAATCTTAAAAGTATGACATCCCTTGACATCTGCATTGCGAATGACATCAATGGCTTTCTGAATAGCGGCGTCACCACACATAAATACATCAAAAGCCGCATAAGCGTTTTCTGGCCACGTATGTACTGTAATATGGCTTTCCGCTAACAACAGTACGCCCGTGTGACCGCAACCCTCACCAAACTCATGCACTTGGGAACCAAGGATTGTTGCGCCAGCGGTAACAGCAGCCTCAGACATAAGCTCAAGAAGATCTGAAGCGCTTAGCTTTGAGAGTTCCCCGTAGGATTCAATAATAGCATGCTGTCCATTCATGGTGTTTATGCGCCCCCAAAAGACATGTAATGTCATAGTACACGTTGTAAACGTTGATATTAACATCACTCCACGCAATATAGGGGAACGTATTCATAAAGGGGCTCTAAGCTCAACCTTATTGATTGCAATACTCTCTGCTATGGATAAAAAAACTATGCATATTCCAGAATTTACAAAGCGATATAATACTGAAAAAACCAGAGCATATCAGCCCACATATCAGCCCCACGCGCTTCAGATTGCGACTTTTCTAATACGGCATCACTGTGCACCACAGTAGTGTCTGTACCCAAAATAGGATGACCCTGCTTCAACAATGTACTGCTTTTGCTTTATCTGACGATAAGCGCGCACATATTCTGAAGGAGATCCACCTTTTGAGCGCTTCTCTTCCACCTCCACTATCCACGCTGGATACTCCACGCCTATTTGCTCAAGTCGTTCACGACGACGAGGTGATCTAGACGCAAGATAAATACACAGAGTATTTCCCATAATGTATTAGGGGCAGAGACAATCAATGTAAGTGCAAACTAACTTTACAGCACCTTATTTTCCTAGTTTTTAAGTGCCTGATGAGACGGACACCTCACTAACGACATCGCAATGTGCCAGACTTAGTTTGCGTGTAACTACAATTAAAGTGAGGCGTCCATTATGAACAACCATAGAGTAATGAGTCTTAATTTGGCAAAAAATATTTTTCAAGATTGCTTACTCAATCCCCATAATAAAATAACAACCAAAAAAAATTCGTCGCTAAAGTGGCTAAAAACGGTGGCAAACCTTGATGGCAAGCGTATCGTGAAGGAGGCGTGAAAGACTGATTAAAACCCGCACGGCTTTAGCCAATCAATTGCGTGGCATATACTGACAGAATACGGTGTTATTACCGAAAAAAAAGTGGCGATGCGGCGTTCAGCCAATCCCTTTTTTTTGGAGAATGCTGCAAACTAGCTTACATCAATATCGTGAGCCTTTATTGATAATCTCTACCAAGAGCTACTCAGCTTCGATGAGAGAATAGCGCTGCGGTTTAACGACGCTCTAAAAACCCATAAAATCAATTAAAAACACTACTACCAAGTCAACCTAAGATAAACCCTTAGGTAAAGTAGCGGTGGTGACGATCGGAAAGGTCAATATGGCTTTACTCGCTAGGAGACTGTCCGAGAATAGGGGCAGTAGCGAGGGATAGCAGTTTTGAGTCAGATTTTTTCATGAATTGAGGAGAATAGTGGTTCTATTTGCCAACAGTAGGCGCCTTTAAGCGACGAAAAGCAGGAGAAAATCTGGCCAAAATCCGCTTTACCGCAGTGGGTTTCTATTCTCGGACAGGCTCCTAGTGCACATCTAAATAGTTTCTTTGAATCGCAGTTTCTAACGCTTGCGATGCAGAAATAAGCTCTTCATAACGCACTCGATGATCTTTTAGCTTGTTCACTCGCTCGGCAGGAGGCAAGGTATCGGGAAACTCATTAGCTACATCAAACAACTCTTTCAAATAATCCGCTCTGGCCCTTGCGGCTAGGTTAATGGCTGGCGTTATATTTTCAATAGTCAGCTGTTCAAACTGAGTGTTAATCACTTCGCGATTAATACTCCTTACTGTTTGTTGAAACGCCAGTAACAATTTATTATTATCCATAGCACCCTCGTTAGATAATGTTAACTTGCAAAAAAATCATCCCGCATGCAGCCTAGGTAAGGCTTCTATAGCCAGCTATCGAATAGCGATTAGCACTATTCACGGCGATACAAGTACAATCAACTATAACATTAGCACACTTCACCAAGGGTATGAATATTGGCAGCATATACAGGCAAAGCGGCCTTTTGAGCCCACATTACTTGACCAAATTGAGTTTAGAGGGGCGCCTTATCATTTGACCGGGTGTAGATTTAGCGGATACTACCGGCAGGACTCAACGTTGTGATAAAAGGGGCTCTATTTCGAACAACTTTTTACCCATCCTTAAACGTCTTGGCATTGAAGCTGACGACTGGATTGAGAACACGAAAAAATTCGAAGCTCTCTTCTACAGTAAATTTTATTACCAAAGAAATGAGCGCAATACGGCTTAGCCCTGCCTAAATTTCAATTTTATTATACGAACTTTTTATCTACAATTCGTCACGCCTGCAATTTTTGAAACTCAAGAATTCGCACACAAAATTTACAAAACTATTAATTTCGATAAAGCCAACAATATAGTTTGGCTAGGCCATCAAATTTATTTTTACTCCTTGAGGTGGGGGTCCTTCTTTATTTGTATTGTTTACTAGAAACTTGCCAAGTCAGAGACGGGATTAAACGTTATAAGCGGGCTACTAAATCTGCCTTTACGCTTATCATTTTTTGCTTCCAAAATGATTTTCTTAGCATTGGTTTCGCATTTTCCACAGCAAGTCGTCACATCTAACTGCCGCTGTATTTTTTAAAAAGTTCCATGACCTTCTTGAACAGCTGTTATTATTTGCCGGTCAGTAACGGCATTAAAAATGTAAACATACAGGATAATGATTACCATTACTATAATGAATGATAATCATTATTGCCTATGATTGAAACTAATGATCAATGATTATCATTACCTAATTTATAGTTAAAAAAACCCTCAAAACTAACAAATTTCTCTCCATTTATTTGCTTGAAACATGTCAATGTCTTATTCTTGTAGATGTAGAAACAAGATGACTTAACCTTAATAGGAATCAATAACATGAAAGCTAAACCGGAAATTAATCGGGCGCTCAACTCGGCGCTAAAATTGCAGCTCACTGCCATCAATCAGTATTTTTTACATGCGCGGATATGTAAGAACTGGGGGCTGGAGAGTCTAAACAAAAACGCCTACAAGCGATCCATCAATGCCATGAAAAAAGCCGATGAAATCATTGGACGTATTTTGTTTTTGGAAGGATTGCCTAATTTGCAAGACCTAGGCAAGCTATATATCGGCGAAGACGTACCAGAGATCATTAGCAATGATATGCGCATGTCAGGCGAAGTCATTTTACAGCTGCGAGAAGCAATCAAAACCTGTGAAGAAGTGCAAGACTTCGTGTCTCGTGATGAGCTCCAAGAGATCCTTGAAGAAGAAGAGGAAAATCTCGATTGGCTGGAAACTCAGCAGTGGTTAATTGATAACTCAGGCATTCAAAATTATCTACAAACCATGATGGGAGAAGACTAATGAAAGGTAGTCAGAGAGTAATTGATGCGTTGAAAGGTCTTTTGGCAGGCGAGCTTGCTGCCCGTGATCAGTATTTTATCCATTCAAGAATGTATGAGGATTGGGGGCTGAATAAGCTTTATGAGCGTCTTAACCATGAAATGGAAGATGAAACTGGACACGCAGACCAAATGATAAAGCGTATTCTTTTTTTAGAAGGAATCCCTGATCTCAATCAGCAAGAGAAGATGAATGTTGGCAGCACGGTTCCAGAGATGCTGCAATGTGATCTGGACTGGGAGTATAAAACAGCCGGCCGACTAAGAGCAGCCATTGCAGTCTGTGAGGAAGATAGCGATTACGTTACCCGTGACATGCTGGCAAAACAGCTAGACGATACTGAAAATGACCATGCACATTGGTTGGAGCAACAGCTCGGCTTAATCAATAAAATGGGTTTGCAAAACTATCAGCAATCCCAAATTTAGGATTGCCTAGATACAGACCCTACGGGGGAAAACAATCCCAAGATTACTGTCATCCCACTAGGAGCCTATCGGACTTAGGGTATCGTAGTGAGACATTGAGCAATCGAGGGGGGTCGATCGTTTGAGGCGAAGAGCAGGCTTATTCAACAAAATGATCGAGGAAATATACCGATTTTCCGCTGACGTAGTAGATTCTTCCTAGGTCCGACAGGCTCCTAGGTGTCTATTCACTTTAGTCGAACCACGGCAACTATTATGCTGCCGCCTGAGCCTCAACACCTAAAAACCCGTTAAGGCGATTAAAAAATACAATAGAGTATTGAATTATTCGGGGTGTCCTTGTTTGTGCCTATTCTATTTTAAGGGTGCCTTGTTGTTCATTATGCAGCATTAAAAATATATCTAGAAGTTACAAATAAAACATGAACCTTTCTTGTTCTGTTTTAAAAGCGTCAGATCTTGTTGATGAAGTACCTGTCAAATACATATAATTGAGGCTCAGAACTGAACAGGTTTGGCCATGTCTAACACTCTTTTACTCGACTCAATATCTATCAAGGGCGCTTTTGCATAATTCTCAGTGACTGCGCTAATTTTTCTTAAATGAGGCATCAAAAGATGCTTGTCTTTTGCACTAACATCATAGCTGTTGATGACCCTTAGTAGTGCTATTGCTGTCGTATGTAAGCTGTTATTAAGTCTAGGCGTTGAGTTGTCGTGGAGCGTGGCTAAGCCTAATTTATGTTTAAGCTCCTGGACAACATCACCTTCATATTTGAATGCTAAAACCTTGTCTTCACCAAACAGTGCCTGGCAATCATTAACGAAGCCATGATAGTCCAAGTGTTGAGAAAACCACTTGATGTCTAACATCTCAGCAAAGGATAAGTTTCTTCCATAGCAGGGATTACTTTCTACCCTAGGGTTACGCATACATTGCTTGTAAAAATCTTCGATAAAGGCCAATGGCTCACGAAACCATACCCATACCTCAGTATCAAAGTGATGTCTTAGCTCACTTAACAGAGCGGTAGACGCCTCAGGAAAATCCCACCAATAATTATAGATGCCCTCCGATGACAGAATAATCGTATGGGTATCTTCCGTAATTTGGGCGATGATATTCTTAAAGTTTTCTAAAAAATATTCAATATGAGTAGTGACTAAATTTTTCTCAACCCATTGATGTTTGGGTGCGTGAGGGTTCTTAATTCGATCAATATTATGCGGATAAAGAATCCCCTTGCCTCTCAGCTTTCTTTGATTTTTATCCAGATGCGTATTCCGGTGAAGCTGAACACCTATTCCGGCGGAAGCTGAACACCTCCCAGCCCTAAACATTGGCCAGTGTCTTTTTACACCAAGTGTTCACCTTCAGTCAATGAACTCATTGCTTTTCT
>JBLHJR010000067.1:0-17748 GCA_047619205.1 Candidatus Endobugula sp.
GACGCCATCAGACGGTGACAAAAGGTCATACCCATATTGTCCACCATATCATTCGCTAGCTGTGTAGCAATGATTTCTTTGCGCAGAATATGCTGGTGAATATTTCGCTTATATTTTGCGAGTAATTCTGCAGGGAACGCTTTTTCTACCCATGAAGACAAATAGTCGTTATCCGCAATCTCATCAACCGCTAACAGTTCCTTTAGCTCTACTTTTACATAACAATTTAACACACACAATTCCGGTCGAGTCAGCGCTTGTCGATCGGTAGTTCTATCGAGTATGTCTTCATCAGAGGGAATAAATTCTAAGTCGCGATCTAGTCGACCGCTGGCTTCCAAGGCATTGATTAATCTACGGTATTCACCAATACGGGTATATGACTCACGCTCCGCCAGACTAATTGATTGCGTCTGCGAATAGTTATTCTCAAGTACCATTGCGGAAATGGTATCGGTCATGCTGGATAACAAGCGATTACGTTGTAATTGCGAAAGACCACCACTAGTCATAATATCACTGAGTAATATTTTAATATTAACTTCATGATCAGAGCAATCCACTCCCGCTGCATTGTCGATAAAGTCCGTATTACAAGCGCCACCCTGTAGGCAATACTCTATACGTCCGAGCTGACTTACACCTAAATTACCGCCTTCTCCGAACACTTTACAGCGTAACTGTGAGCCATTCACGCGCAAGCTATCATTGGCTTTATCACCCACATCCGCATGCGTCTCGCTTTTTGATTTTACATAGGTGCCAATGCCGCCATTCCAAATGAGATCAACAGGCGCTTTTAATAAAGCATGAATCAACTCGGTGGGCGTTAAGGTTTTTGGTCTAATCTCAAAATTTTTCTGCATCTCCGGAGTAATAGTAATTGACTTTGCATCGCGGGAAAAAATACCGCCGCCCTTAGAGAGTAACCTCTGATTGTAATCCGCCCAGTTAGTCCCTGGGGTAGTAAATAAACGCTGGCGTTCTTGATAGCTTTTAGCCGCATTAGGATTAGGGTCAACAAAGATATGCTGGTGATTAAAGGCAGCCGTCAGACAGATATGCTCTGACATTAACATGCCATTACCAAACACATCGCCGGCCATATCACCGATACCAATAACGCTAAAATCTTCTTGCTGAACATTGATATTCTTTTCTTTAAAATGCCGCTGTACTGACACCCATGCGCCCTTAGCCGTAATCCCCATGGCTTTATGGTCATAACCTACACTACCGCCAGAAGCAAAAGCGTCGCCTAACCAATGGCCATACTCTGCTGAAATCTCATTGGCTATATCAGAAAAAGTGGCCGTACCTTTATCCGCGGCCACCACCAAATAGGGGTCATCTTCATCTAGCCGGATAACATTTTTTGGCGCTATAATTTTACCTTTCTCTAAATTATCGGTTACATCTAATAAACCACGAATGAAGGTCTGATAACAGGCAATACCCTCTTTCATAAAAGCATCTCGGCCATTGGCCATATTGGCTTTTTTAGCAACAAAACCGCCTTTAGCGCCGCTAGGTACAATCACCGCATTTTTAACACTTTGGGCTTTAACTAGCCCTAGCACTTCTGTACGAAAATCTTCGCTCCGATCTGACCATCGCAACCCGCCACGAGAGACTTTGCCGCCGCGTAAATGCACGCCCTCCACTCTTCGAGAATAAACGAATATTTCATAAAGTGGACGCGGTTCAGGAACAGAAGAAATATTCCTTGGACACATTTTAAAAGAGATATAGCTTTTATTTTCACCGTTAATTTCTTGGAAATAATTCGTCCTAACAGTGCCTTCAATTAACGATAAATATTGTCGCAAAATGCGATCATCATTTAAATTACTCACCGAATCCAATTCATCTGACAGCTGTTTTTTTAGTTTATGACGTTGTTTAGAAACCGATTCGCAAGCATCATCAGGATTGAAGCGCTGATAAAAAAGTTCGACGAAATACTGTGCAATACTAGGGTAATTCATTAACGCCCTAACAACTGCACGTTTACTAAAGGGGAATTCAATTTGCTTCATATAAGCGGCATAGGCACGTAATATATTGACATCTCGCCAAGTTAATTGTGCCGACAATATCAAGCCATTAAAAAAATCATTTCCGACTTTTTTCTGCCAAACATTGATAAAGGCATCTTCAAATAAATCTCTCACCTTACCTAAACTGACACCTTCATCTAAGCGTGTATGCAGCAAGAAATCATGCAGCCATATTTTTTCCCCAGACTTAGTAATTTTATAGGGGTGCTCCACCACGACTTTTAAATTCATACGCTCTAATACAGGAATAACATTAGATAACGGTAGCGCATCGCCGTAGTTAAACACTTTTAAATTGACCACTTTACTATCATTAGAATCTGGCTGAGAGAAACACAAAGCGATAGGGTTTTCACTATTTAAGGTTTCAATAGTTTTAATATCAACAAAAGCTTCATCGATAGAAAAACTATCCTGATACGAGTTAGGAAATCCACCTTTATAACGTAATGAGATACGATTACCTTCATCCTCACCAAAAACAGATAACAACTCTTTCCTTAACGAAACTGGCCATGAAATCGCGAGAACCTGTACCTCTTCTTCAAGTTCTGACTCAGACCAATTCATTTTTTTAGTTTCATCTAAACGAAAAATAATGTAGGTTCTAGACAAAATTGATTCTGAGTAGTCACTATAAAAATCACTCGATTCCGCCCCTATGGATTCGCCAATCATCGCAATAATTTTTTCGTTCAAATCAGTCGAAAAATGGTCTCTAGGAATGCAAATCATGGCATTCACAAAACGATTACCCGTAGACCGACGCATGAATAATCTAACTAATTTACGTTCATTTATTTGGGTAATGCCTATTAAGGTTTTAGCTAATTGTTCAACGCTACTTTGAAATAGCTCATCACGAGGAAAAGTCTCTAAGGCTTGGCGCAACACTTTACCGTTATAGCTATTCTTCGATAGACTAGCCTGCTCATAAATTTTCTCTACCTTCTGACGAATAACGGGGATTTTATTCACACTTTCCCGATAAACCTGCGAGGTATACAAACCGACCACATGATGAACACCAACAAAGTCTCCCTTGTCGTTATATGCTTGAATGGTAATATGGTCTGGGTAAGCACGACGATGGATAGTGGAGCGTATAGAAGACTTACTAAAGGTTAACAGTGCAGCGTCTGGTTTTCCTAACTGGGTTTTATCACTAAGGAAATAACGATTAATATCTTCTTCTTTATGTAATAGTCCGTAGGTCTTTTTCAAATTTACTGATGCTTTTATTTCATCGCGTTTTTCACCTGTAAAAGCATAGTAGGCATAACCTAAGAAAGTAAAGTTGTTCGCCACCAACCAGGCAATGAATTGCTTAGCTTCATAAATTTCTTCACGCGTATGCTGGTGGTTTGAATAGGATATAGTCTCGCCTAATAATTGTAGTGCATCGACAATAGATGAATAATGATTGTTCACCAAGTTAACATCGGCGATCGTCTTGCGAATAGAGGCCGCTATAGCACTTAAGTCTTGTGACTTACGATGTCGTCTAACTTCGATATAAATAAGTAATTCATTGACACTGGTTTTATCCGGCTTGCTCTGGTCATCATCGAAGCTCTCAAAAGAGACTACATTACCTTTAGCATCTCGGCTAGTTTGCATGACTAAGTTTTTAATACTTTTTACGCTAATGCCACTATTGCTTAGCGCCATACGCACAGAATCAATAACAAAGGGGACATCGTTATAATGCACCATAATGACCGAATTTTTACAGCCCCAAGCCTCTTTTTCTAAGCTGGGATTAAACACCTGTACCTTTGCCCTTTTTTGCTTATAACTACTGACGAAATCATAGCTACTTTTTAACATACCAATCACATCATGGACGTCATGGCCACTCAACTCGTCAATGGGGTAATGTTCAAAGAATAAATCAGCGAAAACCTGTAAATTTTGCGCGTCTTTGGCACCTAGTTTAGCCACAATAGTCTCGGACAACTGTTTTGAAAAAGCAGTTTTGTTATCAGTAACGATAAGACTCATGTCCATAAAAAAACTCCACAAAATAATACGGGCTTTAAACACTGTAGTTAGAGCACCTATGATTAGCATAGCCCATAGATGCTGACACGCCAGTCTGAAAATCAGCCCATAGCGCCAGTTGCTAACGGTCTCTAACTACTAGTTTTTGTAGTTTTCAGGTATGATGCGGCCTTTATTTACCCTCATCTGTTTACTCTCAACCAATCAGCTTCAACTATATAAGGCTCACACTCTATGGATTTATCGTCACTTACGGCTGTTTCCCCTATCGATGGCCGCTATAGCACTAAAACCACCGATTACCGTTCGATTTTCAGTGAATATGGCTTAATACGCTACCGTGTAGAAGTGGAAATTCGCTGGTTACAGCAGTTAGCTGCTCACCCACAAATTGACGAAGTCCCTAGCCTCAGTGATGCCGCCAATCGCTATTTAGACGCTATGGTGGCAGACTTTTCCGTTGCTAACGCACAGAGTATAAAAGACATAGAAAGTGTGACTAACCACGATGTAAAAGCCGTGGAATACTTCATTAAAGCAGCCTTTGCAGATAATGCAGAGCTGGATGCTGTTAAGGAGTTTGTCCACTTTGCTTGTACTTCTGAGGACATTAACAACTTGTCCCATGCCTTAATGTTAAAAGCCGGTCGTGAAGTGTTATTGACTCAGTTAAGTACAATTATCGAGACCTTAGCATCCATGGCCGTAGAGTTTGCTGCGGTCCCCATGCTATCACGCACCCACGGACAAACCGCTTCGCCAACAACGGTAGGTAAAGAAGTGGCTAATGTAGTGGCACGCTTGCGTCGCCAACAAGAACAAGCCCATGACATCCCTTTACTAGGAAAAATCAATGGTGCTGTAGGCAATTATAATGCTCACCTTTCTGCTTATGCCGATATTGATTGGCAACAGAATGCCGAAGTTTTTGTCACTAGCTTAGGCATTCAATGGAATCCTTATACTACTCAAATAGAGCCCCATGATTATATTGCCGAGTTATTTGATGTGATTACCCGCAGTAATACTATCTTGATTGATTTTAGTCGGGATATCTGGGGTTACATCTCACTAGGTTATTTCAAACAAAGAACCATTGCTGGCGAAGTCGGTTCATCGACAATGCCACATAAAGTCAACCCAATTGATTTTGAGAATGCCGAAGGCAATCTAGGTCTCGCCAACGCCATCTTTGGCCACCTCTCGGCCAAGTTACCCATTTCACGCTGGCAGCGTGATTTAACCGATTCTACCGTATTACGCAATATGGGTGTGGGGTTTGGCTATTGCGGTATTGCCTACGCTTCGCTACAAAAAGGGCTGGGCAAGTTAGAGATCAATGAGGCAAAAATTGCGGCCGATTTAAATAATAGCTGGGAAGTATTAGCGGAACCCATTCAAACCATTATGCGACGCTATGGTGTTGATGAACCCTATGAAAAGTTAAAAGCACTGACTCGCGGCGTGACCATTACTCCAGAGATTCTAGCCGCGTTTGTGGAAAATCTAGAAATACCAGAATCCGCCAAAGCAGATATTCGTGCTATGACACCGGCGAACTACATTGGCAATGCCGTTGCACAGGCCAAGGCGATAAAATAATAAGTTAGATGTTAGATGTTAGATGTGAGATGTGAGATGTGAGATGCTTTTAAAGCTGAGCGCAGCGAAGTAAAGCGTTGCCCCTCAGGACGAGGGGTACATCTAAAACGCATGGAGCAGTTTTAGTGCAACGTCTCACAACATCCTACAAATCAACCCCCAACTGATTACCTTCATAAGCAATAGAAATAAACTGCAACGATTGCGTACATCCATCGGGAGATCGCCCCGTAGTGAGATCAAAGCGCATACCATGAATAGGGCAACGCAAACAATCCTCATCTAGCGTCGCATTGACTAAAGAGGCTTGCTGATGGGGACACTGATTAATCAGCACCTGACAACGCCCTTTATTTTGCACCAACAATAAAGGTTTCCCCGCCACTGAAAAAGCACGCTGATAGCCATCATGTAGATTACTTAAACGCTCTAAAGGGTAAAACATGTATTTCATCCTATTATTGATTCGCGAACAGTTTACAGCAAACAGCAAACAGGGATAATCTCCTCTCATCTATGCTGTAATACGCATCACAAAAAATTTTCAGGTTTCAAGCAAACAGTGCGCACGGCACACACATATTTATCCTGAAAATTTTCTGTGGTTGGTATAAGCTACTGGCTGCCTTCTGTAAGCCCTAAATTATGCCAATAACTGCACTCCCCTACCATTCAGACAGCACGGTTATTTTTACCGCTTTACGCAACTTACCGTTTTCCTGCTGGCTAGATAGTGGCAAACCCAAAAGCACCTCTGGCCGCTATGACATCATCAGCGCAGCGCCGAGCCAACGCTGGGTCAACAAGGGCGAGCGTACAGAAATATTACATTATCAATATGAAGCTGATGGCAGTTACCATCCACAATCCCCCGCTGAAATTTCTCACCTAGACCCACTAGCGCTAATAAAAACAGCCTCTGACCAACTAAGTTCTATATATGCCAAAAAAGTACAGAGTGACGCCTATTCTGAAGAACAAGGACTGCCCTTTAGCGGCGGTATTATTGCTTATTTCAGTTACGATTTAGGTAGAAAGCAAGCAGGTATTGCCCAGCAATCGGCTAGCGATTGCGCGCTCGCGGATATGGTCGCGGGCTTGTATCCATGGGCTATTGTTCAGGATCATCAACTTCAGCAGTGTTACCTGGCTTCTCTCGCAGAGTGTGATCAAGCCATTCTAAATGAGGTCTTACAGCGCCTAGAACACCTTAATATCAATAAACAGGGCATGGATAAGCAGCCCTTAGATAAGCAAACCATTCCATTTAGTATGGGTGAACTAAAATCCAATACATCTGCACAGTACTATTATCAAAAAATAGCCCGTATTAACGACTATATTAATGCCGGGGATTGTTACCAAGTTAACTTCTCTCAATGTTTTAGCGCCGATTACGAAGGCGATCCCTACGCGGCGTACATTCATCTCCGCCATACCATGGCCTCGCCTTTTTCGGCCTTTATGGACATTAGTACAGAGAACAAACAACAAGCCATACTCTCTTTATCACCAGAGCGACTACTGCACACCCAAGCTAAACATGCGCTAACTCAGCCCATCAAAGGTACGATTGCGCGAGATCACGACAGTGAAAAAGATAAGAGAAATGCACAAACTCTACAAGCCAGCAGTAAAAATCGCGCAGAAAATGTAATGATTGTTGATTTACTACGCAATGACTTGGGTAAAAACTGCATTCCCGGCAGCATCAAGGTGCCCACGCTATGTGAGTTAGAAAGTTTCCCCAACGTCCATCATTTAGTCAGCAGCGTGACGGGTATTATTGCCGAAGAAAAAACCGCATTTGATGTCTTTCAAGGTTGCTTCCCTGGCGGTTCCATCACTGGGGCACCTAAAAAACGCGCCATGGAAATTATCGAAGAGTTAGAAGACTGCCAACGCTCCATCTATTGCGGCAGTATTGCCTACATCAATGCCAATGGCGATATGGATAGTAACATCACTATCCGCACCATCGCCTGTGATGGAGAAAAACTCTACTGTTGGGGCGGCGGCGGTATTGTCGCCGACTCGGAAGCCGACGAAGAATATGAGGAAAGTTTAACTAAGATTAATCGAATATTACGAGTATTAGAAGAGTTTCGCCCTTAAAAGCCCCGCATTACTTAATTTTACTACCCTCACAACTACAATGCCAAATCGCGATTACTGGCTTTAATAAATTCCTTCTTCAGTTCATCGTATTCCTGTACTGCGGGGAATTGTGGGAATTCTTCGATGACATTCTTCGGCGCCTTAAACAAAATTCCTGCATCTGCCTGAGCTAACATAGTGGTGTCATTATAAGAATCACCGGCGGCAATAGTACGATAGTAAATACCCTGTAAAGCTAATATTGCCTGACGCTTAGGGTCTTTTTGACGTAAGGTATAGCTTATCACCTTGCCTTTTTCATCAGTATTTAAGCGATGACAGAGTAAGGTAGGAAAACCTAGTTGTCGCATGAGTGGCTGCGAAAACTCATAAAACGTATCCGAAAGAATAATCACTTGAAAGCGTTCACGCAACCAATCTATAAATTCTCTAGCACCCGGTAATGGCTCTAGCGTAGCAATAACTTCTTGAATTTCATTCAGACCAAGATTGTTTTCGTCTAATAATCGCAGACGCTGCTGCATTAATACATCGTAATCGGGGATATCACGCGTAGTGGCCTTTAGCGCTTCAATGCCGGTTTTATTGGCAAATTCAATCCAAATTTCAGGAATTAATACTCCCTCTAAGTCTAGACATGCTAATTCCACGTTGCTTCCCCTTAGTTGTTAATGGTTAGTTGTTAATGGTTAGTGACTAATATTCGTATGACGAAAAGGCGCTAGGATACTAGGAAAATGTGGGTGAAGCCAGATTTTCCTAGTATCCTAGCGCAAGATAGTTGGCACTTTCTACGCTACGTTAAAGAGCCCTGTAACTTTTTAAGTTATATTGTTATAGAAGAAAAGTATTTTGTCTCACTAGACTCTTTTGGTATGCTGCAAGTCTTATTATTTAGTCAGGATTAGTCTCGGAATGAAAATTACATTTGTTAAAAAAATCTTTGCTGATGGCTCGCCTTGCAAGAAGTGTGGAGAGGTCATTGCCAAGATGGAAGCAGGCGATCAATTACGTTTTATTGACCAAGTGGTGGTCGCTGACGAGGGCAATGCAGAAAGTGAAGGTATGTTGCTAGCCGCACAACATGAGGTTGCAAAAGCTCCCTTTTTTATTGTTGAACACGATAATGGTGAGATTGATATTTATACGATCTACTTTAAATTTGTTAAGGAAGTACTTAATAAGTTGTAGACCGCTGAAGAGCAGAAGAAATAAAAGGCTGATAATATGGCTCTTATCAGCCTTTTAATGCACCCCAATTAGCAATTAACTTTGTCGTTTCATCTACCTCGCAAGTCACCTTCATTATTATAGGGTCTTCACCAAGCGGTACGATGGTTTCATAGTCTATAAAAACTTTATATAACGCCATGCTAGGGGTAAATCGGCTTTCGATATAGTTAATTGCCCAACTTTTTCTTCCCGGTTCCTTTTCATGCAGCCTTTTCTCACAAATGCTGATCGCTTCACCCATGGAAGCCACGTACTTTGCCCTTGATTTGAATTCGGGTAATGGCTCTAGGTGCGCATATTTGAGAGCATCTGCAGCAGCCTTTTTAATTTTTTTCTGTTCGCGCCGATCAGCGTCTAACTCTTCAACGGATGGCTGCCATATGATACCACGACGATATAACACACCTACTATCGCGCCATTCACTACAAATAACGCGAGGACAATAAGCATCAATAACGATTTTCGTGACATTGCCCTACACCCCCAAAAACTGAATAAGAACTATTCTAGTCCAGCGTTTTAATAGGTTGGCAAACGGATATGTTGGAACAGGTCATCTAATTCTAATCTAGACGTGCAGCTGTATGCCTCGTCAACCATGGTACGCGTTAGGTGAGGCGCAAAATTCTCCATAAATTCATACATAAAGCCACGAATAAAGGTGCCTCTGCGGAAACCTATTTTGGTAATGCTCGGTCTAAATAACTGGCTCGCATCAAGAACAACTAGATCACTATCTAACTCTTCATCATGTGCCATGCTGGCAATAATACCCACCCCCAAACCTAGACGAACATAGGTTTTAATCACATCCGCATCTGCTGCAGTAAATACAATCTTAGGTGCAAGTCCGCGCTCCATAAAGGCTTCATCTAACTTAGAGCGGCCTGTAAAACCAAATACATAAGTGACGATAGGATGCTTAGCAATTTCTTCTAAAGTGAGCTCTGACAAGTCACATAGAGGATGCCCTTTGGGAACAATGATGCTGCGATTCCATTGATAGCAAGGCATCATAATAAGATCGCTAAATAGTTCCATCGCCTCAGTCGCTATGGCAAAATCTACTGAACCATCTGCCGCCATTTCCGATATTTGCATCGGCGTACCTTGATGCATATGCAAAGATACATCGGGGTATTGGTCTATGAAGCTCTTTATCACACCCGGTAACATATAACGCGCTTGAGTATGCGTAGTCGCCAAGGATAAGGTGCCTTTTTTGTCGTTACTGAATTCTTGAGCAACCTGCTTAATACTTTCTACTTTGCGCAAAATCTCCCCTGTAGTTTGCAGAATCGCCTCTCCTGCTGGGGTAATTCTAGTGAGATGTTTACCGCTACGAGAAAAAATTTCGACTCCCAGCTCATCTTCAAGCAAACGAATTTGCTTGCTGATGCCAGGCTGTGAGGTATATAAGCTTTGTGCAGTCGCTGACACATTAAGGTCATGATGCGCAACTTCCCATATATAGCGCAATTGCTGAAGCTTCATAAACGTCTCCATTGGTCTTTATGTTATAAAAATAGAAGTAAATATTCTTATCCAGAATAGTTCTAATTCTGTATATTTGCCACCAGTTTTTGAATTTTACTTATGATAAAACTACTTATCTATAACTTTAGACTATATCGTAAGAAAACTCACACTATTTGAAAGGTATTTGATGGACGCCGTATTTTTGCTCTATATTGTCTCTGGTGCGGTAGTGGGTTTGGCTGTGGGCATCACCGGTGTCGGCGGCGGTTCATTAATGACGCCGTTATTACTGATGTTTGGTTTTCCGCCCAACGTCGCTATCGGTACTGATCTTTTATATGCAGCAATCACCAAATCTGGTGGTGTTATATCCCATCAACAGCAAAAGAATATTCAATGGCCCCTAGTCTTCAAATTGGCATTAGGAAGCTTACCCGCCGCTATTGTTACTTCAATAGCCTTGCACACCTTTTTCGATAGTGCAGATGAATATAGTCATTTATTAACCACTGTTCTCGGCTTTATGCTGCTATTAACCTCCTGCGTGCTGTTTTTCCGTCAACGCCTGAAGGAGGATTGTCAAAAAAACAGTGATGGACTAGCCTTTGCACACCAGCACTCATCAATACTCACCATTGCTATGGGGGGAGTTCTCGGAGTATTGGTCACATTATCTTCTGTTGGTGCGGGGGCTATTGGTGCTGCTATTCTGATGGTGCTCTACCCCCACTTACCTTCACATAAGGTCGTTGGCGTTGATATTGCCCATGCCGTGCCTCTGACTTTTATCGCCGGGTTTGCACACCTGCTCTTGGGGAATGTCGACTTTGCCTTACTCGGTAGCTTACTAATAGGTTCTTTACCTGCTATTTATCTAGGCGCACAATTAAGTCGTCGTATTCCCAACAGAGTGCTACAACCTATTCTAGCGTCAGTACTCATGGGACTAGGGCTTAAATTTGTCTTTTTCTAACAGTACCGGAGTGAAGAGTACTAGGAGCCTGTCCGAGAATAGGGGCCGTAGCGAGGGATAGCGGTTTTGAGTCAGATTTTTTCATCCATTGAGGAAAATAGTGGTTCTATTTGCCAACAGTAGGCGCCTTTAAGCGACGAAAATCAGGAGAAAATCTGGCCAAAATCCGCTTTTCCGCAGTAGGTTTCTATTCTCGGACATCAGGCTCCTAGGTTGAAGAACATTACCTTTTAACAACACGGTTATATGCGCATTTCCGGCCCATTCACCGATGCTTGATTCCAAATAGCTTGTGCTTGAGGGACAAGGTAAACCGGCCATTTTGAATTAACGAGTACTTTTTGAGATACTGAACCCACATGACTATGACTAGCCTCTGGGGATGCGTTGCCTAGGACAATGACATCAGCATTCATCTCTTGTGCCACGGCAATAATCACATCTTCCGGCTCTCCGGCTCTAACGATCACATCCTCTACCCGAGGTAGCTCCATCTCACCGGTCATATACTCATCCGTTACCATATCAATGACTTGCTCACGAATCTGTTGCACCAAAGAGTTCATCCCCGTTGTAGTTATTTCTTTACTCATTTCAGAATTTAAATACGTCTGAAGTAATGCATGCCCTAAGCTGCCTAAGGGCTCAACGGCATGAACGACGACCATACTGGCATGATACTGATTGGATAAGCTGGCAGCATGCTGCAGCAAATGTGGGGTATAAAGCCCTAAATCAACCGCTAATAATATTTTATTTATCACTACACCATTCCCGACATCTGGTTATTAATACAACCCGAGATATAGACACTTAACGATATAAATGATCAGCAATTGAAGCGGGATATTTTTTTGACTGACTAGGCGCTCAATACTGGTAATAGTGATTCTATTGACCCGTCAGACAGAAAAATAGCCGCTTTTTGTGTTCACTTATATCGTTAAGTGTTTATCAGTAACAACGAAGGTTTCGTTGATCTACATAAAAGAATAGCAGTAGATACAAGAAAAAATGGATGTTTTATAGACAGTTTGGGAATAGATGTAGAGAAAGTTAGATGCAAGACGTCAACACTAAAACACTTATCACGATGTTATCGAATAATCCTAGAAACGCTCGTTAGTGCGAACAGGCTTTGCTAGCTATACTCTTGCAGACACACGCTATTCGTTCGCTATGCCGTGAGGCACATGACCCGTTGCCCCAACATGCTCTTTAGCCGATTCACAGTGTAGCGCTTGGTCATCAAAAAACACATCGGCGCCATAGGCCTTTAGGAACTCACCTTTGGATAAACCGCCTAAAAATAGCGATTCATCAATACGGATGTCCCATGCTCTGAGAGTTCGAATAACACGCTCATGTGCCGGGGCTGATCGTGCGGTGACTAAAGCCGTTCTAATGGGACAATCTCCCTCAGTAAACTCAGATTGTAAGCTCTGTAACGCCGATAAGAAGGCTTTAAAAGGCCCACCACTTAAAGGGGTTTTTGCTGCTGCTTGCTCATTTTTTGTAAACGCGTCTAAACCATGCTGTTTATAGACCCGTTCCGCTTCATCTGAAAACAGTACCGCATCACCATCAAAGGCAAAACGTAGCTGTTTACCCGGATTAGTTTCCTTGCCTGCAGGAATTAAGGTAGCCGCTGCCACACCATGCTCTAACGCCTGACGAACGTCTTCACCATCGGTAGATAAAAACAAATGACAACCAAAGGCTTCAATATAACGATAAGGGCTGTCACCGCCCGAAAAAGCCGCACGGCTAATATCTAACTGATAGTGCTGGATAGAGTTAAACACTCGCAAGCCGGTATCTGCGCTGTTGCGGGAAAGCAAAATTATTTCAACACGGGGATGAGCACCTCCTACCGAGTTCAATGCCAGTAATTTTTCAACTAACGGAAACGCGCTACCCGGTGTGAGCACTTCATTTTCACGCTCAATTTGATATTCGGAATAAGCCTTTAAACCATCACTCACATACACTTGATGGCTGTCATCTAAGTTAAATAGTGCGCGCGAAGAAATGGCGATTACTAGCTTTTCACCGAACTGTTTTGGCATACCCACTCTCACATTCAATTATAACCATTATAAAAACACCAACACTAACTGACATCACCAGGAGGCTGTCCGAGAATACAAACCTACTGCGGAAAAGCGGATTTTGGCCAGATTTTCGTCGCTTAAAGGCGCCTACTATTGGCAAATAGAACCACTATTCTCCTCAATTCATAAAAAAATCTGACTCAAAACCGCTATCCCTCGCTACGGCCCCTATTCTCGGACAGCCTCCTAGGGATAAGTATCATCGAACCGGTAGTGACACCACTTTCTAGTAGCCTGTGCGCTTCACCTGCCTGTGCTAACTCTAAACGCCGAGTCACTTTAACGTCAATCGCTTTAAGCTCTACTTGAGCAAACAAGGCGTCAGCTAGTTCTTGCTGCTCTTCAGGA
Organism: Candidatus Endobugula sp.; assembly: GCA_047619205.1. GTDB lineage: Bacteria > Pseudomonadota > Gammaproteobacteria > Pseudomonadales > Cellvibrionaceae > Endobugula. The sequence goes on from JBLHJR010000067.1 coordinate 13,933, forward strand.
TCATTGACATAATCAATCAGCGCTGGGCGCGTTATGAATAGAGAACCTTTCTTCGCCAGCATTAATGGGGGGAAGTCCGGTACTGCACCCGAGGCATTACCAAAACTGACCATTAGGCCGCGTGGTTTTAATGAATCCAGGGACATATCAAAAGTATCCTTGCCCACTGAATCATAGACAACATCAACGCCCTTGCCATCGGTCAAGCGCTTCACTTCAGCGGGGACATCCACCTGACGATACAAGAGTACCTCATCGCAACCATTGCCTTTAGCAATAGCCACTTTTGCCTCACTACCTACCGTACCGATGACCTTGGCGCCAATAGACTTCGCCCAAGGGATCAATAGTGAACTCACCCCTCCTGCAGCTGCATGAATTAGTACGGTATCTGACGCGGTCAATGGGTGAGTTTTAAGCACCAAGTAAGCCGCAGTTAACCCCTTTAGCATCATCGCCGCTGCCGTTTCAAAACAAATACTTTCAGGTAAGAGTATCAGTGCTTTCTCATTCACTACATGGGCATCGGCATAGGCGCCTAATGCGGCGTTTACATAAGCGACACGATCACCTATTTGTACACGGCTCACCTTTTCACCCACTGCTGCAACCACTCCAGCAGCTTCTTTGCCGACGCCTGACGGGAGCGACAGTGGATACAAGCCCGAACGGTGATAGGTATCGATGAAATTAACCCCTATCGCCTTGTGCTTAATCAGTACGTCATACTCACTTAAGTGAGGCAGCTCCATACTTGCATAAGACAGAACACGGTAATCTCCAGTTTCAGAAAAACGAATAGCATGATTCATATTTTGCACCTATCTAAAAGCAATAAAGCCACACTGTAAACAGAATGGCTTTATTGGAAAAAACAATGATTGGGTCGTGACAATTAATACGCTTTAAATAGCTTTTATCGTGCCTTTAGGCAACACCGCATGCAGTGAGCTTTTTTGAAACTTAAGTTCCATGTTATTAGACACTTCCAATACCATATAATCGCCGTCAACCTTAGTGACCTTACCTAAGATGCCGCCAGTTGTTAGCACTTCATCGCCTTTTGAAACATCATTAATCAGCGTCTGATGTTCTTTTTGACGTTTACGTTGGGGACGTATAATCATAAAGTACATGAGTACAAACATACCCGCAATTAACAACAAACCTGAAAAATCACCACCTAAACCGGCAATCTCTGCTTGGGCATGAGCGGAAGGAATTAAAAAAGACATGTTAACCTCTTATTATCATTACAAATATTGGCCGCTACTTTACCGCTTTTAGATAAAGGTGGCAATACAAGCATAACAAAGGAGATTAAAAAACTAACAGAAAGGAACAAATGTTTTTTATAGGGACTATACCTAGGCTCGACTATACCTAGGCTCGACTATACCTAGGCTCGACTATACCTAGGCTCGATTATGCATAGTCTCGATAAAGCTTACGAAAAACACTAGGGGATAAACCTGCCCAACGTTTAAAGGCATTGGTAAAGCTAGTACGGTCAGAAAAGTCTAAATACTTAGAAGTCGCTTCAATGCTCATATTGTCCACCAGCAAACAACCAATAGCACGATTAAAGCGAACCCGATCACGCAAACTTGCATAGCTTACCATTTGCGCTTTAAGGTGACGTTGCAATGTACGCTTTGAAACATCAATGCTTTTTGCTACCTCCTTAATACCCATTGAATTGCGACCCAAGCGCTCCTGGAGCACGACTAGCACATTAGCCGCTACACCTGACATTAATGGAATGCGCGCCTTAGCTTTGAGTTTCTCGAAATCCTGAAACCCTATATCCATGCTTCGAGGAAAAATAGGCGCTATTGGCTGAGGAATAGCTCGTGCAGTAATCATTAGGTAACTCCTATCTACATATAATAAAGTAAACAATTTATGCTCGGTTTTAAACCTTGCATATCCCTTCTGTCACACCCAATTATATTTACATTCCATTAAATAAACAGAGGTAATACTGCGTTTAGTGCCGCTCTATTCACAGAACAGGAGAAAAACCTGTCAATACGTTGATTTACGCGCCAAAAACTCTCAACCACTTTAAAAAAAGCCTTGTTTTTGCAACTCTACTTATAGACTGCGACTATTGAGTTACAAAAAAATATAAACAGCTTTAGCTTAATCTTGCTGGTCTAAGCAGCTAATTAACTGCTGATGATGATTACTGGTTTTAAAACTATCTAGGACACCAACCAACCTAGATTCTTTGTTAATAACAAAGGTAGTTCGCACAATGCCCATATACTCTTTCCCCATGAATTTCTTCAAGCACCAAACACCGTACTTGTCTGCCAACGCATGATCTAAATCACTTAGCAAATCAAAATTCAGGTCATGTTTAGTAATAAATTTTTGTAATTTATCACTGGGATCTGGGCTGACACCAAAGACTACCGTGTCACGATCAGCCAACTCTTTTTGCGTATCGCGAATACCACAAGCTTGCGTAGTGCAACCGGGAGTCAGTGCTTTAGGATAGAAATAAATAACGACATTCTTTTTACCTACAAAGTCTTTCAAGGCAACGGTTTCGTTATTTTGATTTTTAAGCTTAAATACTGGTGCTTTATTACCTATTTTGGGGGATGACATATTAATTCCTTAAATGATGGGTTTTGCCTAGTTCGCAGAAATATCAAAGCATAATACAAAAAAAAACGCGAGACTAGCTCGCGTTTTTATTTTAACTCGACTAAAAAGTTAAGGCAGTAAATGTGCTACTGCATCACGCTCCTCTACAAGTTCTTGCTCTGTCGCTTTCATTTTCTCGATAGAAAAATCATTTACTTCAACACCTTGTACAATTTCCCAATCACCGTTTTTACAAACACAAGGGAATGAGTAAATCAGACCTTCTTGAATACCATAACTACCGTCGCTATAAACACCCATGCTAGTCCAATCTCCAGCAGCAGTGCCTAAAGCCCAGTCACGCATGTGGAAAATAGCCGCGTTTGCAGCAGAAGCGGCGCTAGATGCACCGCGCGCAGCAATAATGGCAGCGCCACGCTGTTGAACAGTAGGAATAAAGTCCCCTTCGTACCACGCTTGATCAATTAAGCTCATCGCCGCCTTGCCATCAACGCTGGCATGATGGATATCAGGATACTGGGTGGCAGAATGATTACCCCAAATAGTTAGCTTAGTGATATCGTTTATTGACGTGCCTGTTTTTTGAGCCAACTGAGTCATTGCACGGTTATGATCAAGACGTGTCATCGCCGTAAAGTTACGCGGATCTAGATCAGGCGCATTACGCTGAGCAATCAATGAATTGGTATTTGCAGGGTTGCCCACAACTAAGACTTTAATATCACGTGATGCCACTGCATTCATGGCTTTACCTTGAGCAGAGAAAATCGCTGCATTGGCTTCTAGCAAGTCTTTACGCTCCATACCTGGGCCACGAGGACGCGCCCCGACCAATAAGGCATAATCTGCATCCTTAAAAGCTTCACTTGCATCATCGGTGGTGACCATGTCAGCCAATAATGGGAATGCACAATCATCTAATTCCATAGCCACACCTTTAAGCGCATTCAACGCTGGAGTGATTTCTAACATTTGCAGAATAACAGGTTGATCTAGACCTAGCATCTCCCCTGCAGCAATACGAAACAACAAGGAATAACTAATTTGACCAGCTGCGCCAGTAATGACGACTCGAACAGGTGCTTTCACAATATTTCTCCATCTAAATAAGGATTGTATAAAACGGGATCGTTTATGCGGCTTGTAAACGCGCATTATAAAGTTTTCTGATGAAATTTCATCTTTAAAATAGACTGC
>JBLHJR010000068.1:0-17658 GCA_047619205.1 Candidatus Endobugula sp.
TTACGTGTCCACAGTCTTTGATCAAACGATTGATTGATCGCACGTCTTTTGCGATGGCGCAACAAGACGTACGTTATTATCTGAATGGCATGCTATGGGAAGTTGAGGGCAATACCCTACGTTGTGTTGCTACTGATGGGCATCGCTTGGCTATGTGTGTTCGCGAACTGGACATCGATGTTCCTGTTAAAACTCAAGCAATACTTCCACGCAAAGGGGTGATTGAATTATCTCGCTTGCTAAGTGACCAAGAGTCACAGCTAAGTTTGACCTTAGGCACTCACCATATCCGAGTAGAAACGCCCGATTATACGTTTACCTCTAAACTGGTCGATGGTAAATTTCCTGATTATGAGCGAGTATTACCTAAAGGCGGGACTAATGTCGTGTTAGGTAATCGCACAGATTTAAAGCAAGCCTTTGGTCGTACCGCCATTCTTTCTAATGAAAAATATCGAGGTGTGCGCTTAACGTTTAATCCCGGACTGTTAAATATAGTGGCCAATAACCCTGAACAAGAAGAAGCGGAAGAGCAGGTGGTGATTGATTATCAGGGTGATGATATTGAGATAGGCTTTAATGTTAGTTATTTGCAAGACGTCAGTAATGTTTTGGATACGGAAAACATTAAAATCACACTCTCCGATGCGAATAGTAGTGCTTTGTTGGAAGAGCCTGACGAGGGCGATTCAGTGTATGTTGTTATGCCAATGAGGCTCTAGGAGTCTGGTTCAGGTCATGGTTGTGATTTAATTTTTCTGTTATGTAAGACCTGTAAAACTTTGATTTGAACCAAATTCTTTATGTCCCTTCTTAAACGCCTCGTCATCAAGCAACTTCGTAATCTTCAATCTGTTTCGGTTGATTTGTCTCCTACAATCAATATTTTCTACGGCGATAACGGGGAAGGCAAAACTAGCATACTAGAAGCTGTTGCCTTATTGGGTTTGGGGCGTTCTTTCCGCAGCCATAAAACACGTTCTTTAGTGAATCATCAAGAGACAGAGCTCACGGTTTTTGCAGAGGTATTCTTTGCTGATGCTTGGGTACCTGTTGGTGTGCAGAAGTTTCGTAATGGTCGGGGCTTGATCCGTGTTGCGGGGGAGACCGTTCGCTCTGCGTCTACACTTGCAAAACAACTACCATTACTAATCATCAACGCGGATTCTTTTCAGTTAATTGAGGGATCACCAGCCCAGCGAAGACAGTTTTTGGATTGGATGGTGTTTCACGTGAAACCTGGGTTTTCTCGCTTATGGAAAGATCTTCAAAAGATACTTAAACAGCGCAACAGCTTGTTAAGACGTGATAAAATAGGCTATTCCGAAATGGAGCCTTGGGATGTTGAGCTTGTACGTGTAGCTCATGGGATAGATGCAGCGCGATCTGAGGTTTTTACTCTTTTTGCCCCACTATTTTCTCAGCTGGAAACAGAGTTTACCGGCCCAAGCTTTAAGATAGAGTTAGAGTATAGTCGGGGTTGGGATGGTAATAAAAACCTCGAATCAGTGTTGAAAGCTGACTTTGAAAGAGACCGGCGTGCTGGCTATACTCGTCACGGACCCCAAAGAGCAGATATTACTATTCTCGCAAGACAAAAGCCTGCGGTAGAAGTGTTGAGTCGTGGACAAGAAAAGGCGCTAATTTGTGCTATGACTATTGCACAGGCACAGTTATATCAGCAATGCATGGGCCAGGATTGTGTTTTTTTGGTGGACGATCTATTGGCGGAGCTGGATATTGCCCATAGCCAGAAGCTGGTAAGTTGGCTAACGGCTCTCAATGGGCAGGTATTGGTGACAGGTGTTTCTAAAGAAGCAGTAACGGCTGCGTGGAAAAATGAAGATACAGCAATATCTGTGTTTCACGTGAAACGTGGCGAAGTAGAGCTTGTGGCTGTATAACTAAAGGAATAAGCCCCGATCAGCTTCTAGGCTCATTGATTAAGACAGTGAATAATGAATACGGCAGTAGAGATAGACTACAGCCTATAGATAAGACAAATAAATAAAGTTTCACAATGGGATAAACACTTATGTCAGATGAGAGTAACACGGAAAATAGCTATGATTCTTCCAGTATCAAGGTACTTAAAGGCCTGGATGCCGTAAGAAAACGTCCAGGAATGTATATCGGTGATACGGATGATGGTTCAGGTTTGCACCATATGGTATTCGAAATCGTGGATAACTCCATTGATGAAGCGTTGGCAGGGCATTGTTCGGAGATTAAAGTCATCATTCACCCGGATGAATCTATCTCTGTGTCTGATAATGGTCGTGGAATTCCCACTGAAATACATGAAGAAGGTGTATCAGCAGCCGAAGTGATCATGACAGTACTGCATGCAGGCGGTAAATTCGATGATAACAGCTATAAGGTTTCTGGTGGTTTACATGGTGTAGGTGTATCCGTGGTTAATGCATTATCATCAGAACTCACCATGACTATTCGGCGCCAAGGCAAAGTTCACGAACAATTTTACCGGCATGGTGTACCTCAAGCACCGTTGACGGTTATTGGCGATACCGAAAACACCGGTACGGAAGTTCACTTTAAGCCATCACCAGAAACATTTAATAATATCCTCTTTCATTTTGATCAGCTGGCAAAGCGCTTACGCGAATTATCCTTTTTAAACTCGGGTGTGCGTATTGTTTTGAAAGATGAGCGTAGCGGTAAAGAAGAGACCTTTGAGTATGAAGGTGGGTTACATGCCTTCGTTGAATACTTAAATACCAATAAAAACCCAATCAATAAGGTCATGCATTTTAATACACAGCGAGCGGATGGTGTAGGTGTTGAGGTGGCGTTACAGTGGAATGATAGTTTCCAAGAAAACCTGCTGTGTTATACCAATAATATTCCACAGCGAGATGGAGGCACTCACTTAGCGGGTTTTCGTGCGGCTCTGACTCGCGCAATGAATTCCTATATTGAAAAAGAAGGCTTATTAAAGAAAGATAAGGTCAATACTACTGGAGATGATGCTCGAGAAGGGCTAACAGCGATTATATCGGTAAAAGTACCAGACCCTAAGTTCTCCTCACAAACTAAGGATAAGCTGGTCTCATCTGAAGTAAAAACGGCAGTAGAGCAGGAGATGGGGCAGGCATTTAACGAGTATTTATTAGAAAATCCATCGGAAGCAAAAAGTATTGTAGGAAAAATGATTGAAGCGGCAAAGGCGCGCGAAGCTGCGCGTAAAGCCCGTGATATGACTCGCCGCAAAGGGGCTCTCGATATTGCAGGCCTGCCAGGAAAATTAGCTGATTGCCAAGAAAAAGATCCTGCCTTGTCTGAAGTGTACTTAGTGGAGGGTGACTCGGCTGGCGGCTCTGCAAAACAGGGCCGTGATCGTAAAACACAAGCAATCTTACCCCTTAAGGGTAAGATTTTAAATGTAGAGAAAGCTCGCTTTGATAAAATGCTCTCGAGTGTGGAAGTCGGCACATTAATTACTGCATTGGGCTGTGGTATCGGCTCTGAAGAATTTAATGCAGATAAGCTACGTTATCACCATATTATTATCATGACGGATGCCGATGTCGATGGTTCGCATATCCGCACGCTATTGCTAACCTTTTTCTTTCGTCAAACGCGTGAGCTGATTGAGAGAGGCCATATTTATATTGCCCAGCCGCCGTTGTTTAAAATTTCGAAAGGTAAGCAAGAGAAATATTTAAAAGATGAGCAAGCAAAAATTGACTTCCTAACTAATGTAGCGCTGGAAGGTGGAAAGGTGTTTGCAAACCCGACAGCACCAGCAATATCTGGATCTTCTTTGGAACTACTGGTGAAAGACTATCGCCAAGTGATGGCAACGATTGACCGCCTGTCCCGACTTTATCCTGCAGATGTGCTTGAAAAGATGATTTACATGCCGGCGTTAGAAATAGCGCAGCTCAGTGATCAAGCTACTGTTGAAAAATGGAGTGGTGATTTATCATTAGCGCTAGCAGATGCTGAAACCAGTGGTAGTAGCCGCTATCTTGTCACTGTAAAAGAAGACAGTGAGCGCCATTTATTTTTACCGCAAATTGAAAAACTTGCTCATGGCTTAAGTAATGAATATCCCTTCAGCCATGATTTCTTTGCCTCGGGTGAATACCAGTCGATTGTTAGCCTGGGCGCTAAACTCGATGGTTTAATTGAAGCGGGTGGCAAAGTACAGCGTGGAGAGCGTGAGCAAGCTGTTAGTAGCTTTAAAGAGGCACTTGAATGGCTCATGCAGGAATCTAGTAGAGGCTATATGATTCAGCGCTACAAAGGCTTGGGTGAAATGAATCCTGAACAGCTATGGGAAACCACGATGGATCCAGAAACTCGCCGGATGTTACAGGTCACTATTGAGGATGCTATTGGAGCTGATCAAATTTTCACCACCCTGATGGGTGATAATGTTGAGCCGCGACGTGCATTTATCGAAACTAATGCCTTAACAGTAGCGAACTTAGATGTTTAAATAGACTAAATTCGTATATTTTCGCCGATAATGTCCAATAAAGGCACAAAAAAACCAGTATCTCTACTGGTTTTTTTGTGCCTTCTAAACCTAGACTATTGAAACCCTAAGTAGCTTTTTCTATTTGTAGGCATAAACTTCTATATGGGCAGTTAAGTACTTTCAACAGTTTTTATAAAGGAAAAGCCGATGGTTATGAGCGAATGATGGTGTTTAGCTTAAAAAGATAATATTCCCTACAAATTTTCAATTTTTGCATATACTTAGAAGGCAGCAAAACAAAACCCCCTTGTAACTGTTCGTACTGTAGGAAATCTATGAACCCCTTAGTTAACCATTCACCGCCATTACAGCAAATCGATATAATTAAGATTTATGAAAAAAAGCGTTGCTTGATTGTTGATGATTTAACGGAGGTTAGAGCATCCTATAAGCGAATGCTACGTTCATTTGGGGTAAAAGACCTTGATACTGCAGCAACCGGTGATCAGACCATGGATCTATGCCGTAATCATAACTACGGCATGATTATCTGCGATTATAATTTAGACGATTCCAGAGATGGGCAGCAGATACTAGAAGAGCTGCGAGCCATGAATATGCTCAAATATACTACATTATTCATCATTATTACTGCGGAAACATCAAGAGAGATGGTGTTGGGAGCGATTGAAAACCAACCTGATGATTACATCACTAAGCCAATATCACAAAAGCTTATGCGTACCCGTCTAGATCGCGCTTTGTTAAAGCACGAGGAACTCTATTCTATTAAGCTCGCGATGGATTCTAAGAATTATTCGGGAGCGTTAAAGCTATGTGATGAAAAAATACAAGGGAAACATCGATACGTGTGGGATTGTGTGCGTTACAAAGCACAGGTCTATTGGATGTTAAATAAGCCAGAAGAAGCGTTGAAAATTTTTAAATCAGTGCTTAAACAAAAAGACTTTATATGGGCTAAAATTGGCTTAGCTAAGGCATTAATGAAGGCTGAAAATTTCGATAATATCGAGGTATTACTTGAAGATATCCTAAGCAAAGATCATCGATATATTGAGGCACATGATTTATTGTCAGAATATTATGAAAAAACTGAACAGTTTAATAAGGCACAGAAGACGACAGAAAAAGCCACTGAGCTTTCTCCTAAATCAATTATTAGACATCGTCGCTTGGCCCATTTGGCAGAAATAAATAAAGATGATGCGGCTTGTTTAAGTGCTTATGAAGAATCTATTCGCTGGAATTATAATTCATGTCATGCCTCGCCAGATGATTACTTAGGTTTAGCGCGTAAAACGGTGGACGTTGCTAAAGGCGCGTCGGCACGAGAGGCTGTCGATAAAACTAAAAAAGCCCTAGGCTTATTAGAGCGAATGCATAGGCGTTTTCCTCAACGGAAAAATAAAGTTAAAGCAAAATTTATAGAATCGCAACTGTATGCCTGCCAAGGAAAAGACGCTTATGCGGCATCTATCCTAAAGTCAGTCGAAAAAGACTATGGTGTATTAGAGCCAAAAGATATTGACGCGCGTCTAGATTTTGCACGCGCGCATATTATGAGCGGAGATAAACAGTTAGCCTATAAAGAATTGCATCTGTTATCTAAACAATGTAAAGACTCAGATGACGTACTAAAACGTATCGATCAAGTCAGCGAAGAACCAATAAGTATTGCGGGTAAAGCTTGTGCCGCAAAGTTATCGAAGACAGGCATTGACGCGTATAGGAAAAAAGATTTTGAAACATCAATTAATATTTTTACGGACGCATTAAAAATGTTTCCTAATCATGTCGGAGTGAATTTAAATTTAGTTCAAGTGGTTTTAGCAAAAAATGAAGTCGATGGAAAAAATAAAAGTAGTCATGACATATGTAAAAATTGCTTTAAAAAAATTGGCTGCCTCCATGAAGAACATAAACAGCATGCGCGGCATCAATTTTTACAAGAGCAATTTATTCGGGAATATAAGGATTATAAGTAGCTCACTAGAAAATTTATAATGCATCCCTGAGCATCGTGATAACTGACTGAGTTTTAGGTCGCTTATTTCGCCATTGATAAAAAGATTCAGCGCCTTGGCAAACTAACATCCCTAAGCCATCAGCTACAGCAGCAGCCCCCTCTGTTTTTGCCCATTGCATAAAGACGGTATCATTTTTTGCATACATCATATCGTAGCAGTAACTGGATTCATGCAATACTTCAGCGTTAATGTCGGGTAGTTTTCCATTAAGACTTGCAGACGAGGCATTAATAATAATATCAAAGGGACGATCTAAGTCACTATACTGACAGGCGTTAATATTGCCATAAGCACTAAAATCATCGGCTAATTGTTCCGCTTTTTCAATGCTGCGATTGGCAATAACAACAGCGTTTGGTAGTGCGTTAAGTAATGGTTCAAGAATGCCGCGCACAGCACCGCCAGCGCCTAAAATCAAGATGTTTTTGTTTTGTAAAGTCCAATGCAAGTTGTCTAGGACATCATTAACAAAACCAATACCGTCAGTATTATCCCCGATAATCTCTACACCTTGTTTAATCAACGTGTTCACTGCTCCCGCTTTTTTTGCGCGTTCGGTCAGTTGAGTGGCGTAATTAAAGGCCTCAATTTTAAAGGGCACGGTAATATTAAGGCCCTTCCCACCGTTAGAAAAAAACGTATCGGCAGTGCTTGAAAACTGGTCTAGTTCAATGTGTTCAGCGGTATAAATAATATTTTGCTGAGTTTGCTGTGCAAAAGACATTTGTAAAAGAGGAGACTTAGAATGGCTAATGGGATTGCCAAATACTGCATATCGATCTTTATTGTTCATCACTATACTCATTATTTTTACAGACTTTATTGGCAGCCAGTAGCTACGGCCAGTACCTACAACCAATCCTGTGCTTTTAGATAAACAGCGGTTAGCTCAGCTTCAGCGCTGCCTTCTTCCGGTTGATAATTATATTCCCAGCGTACCAAAGGCGGCAGAGACATTAAAATAGACTCTGTGCGTCCGCCAGTTTGTAAACCAAACAGGGTGCCACGATCAAACACTAAATTAAACTCGACATAGCGGCCGCGACGATAGAGCTGAAAGTTACGCTCTTTTTCCGTAAAGGGAGTATCTTTTTGACGCTCTAAAATAGGCACATAAGCCTCGACATAACTATCGCCTACCGCTTGCATAAAGGCAAAACTTTTTTCGAAGCCTAAGCTATTAAAATCATCAAAAAATAATCCACCCACACCACGAGGTTCATCTCGATGCTGTAAATAAAAGTACTCGTCACACCATTGTTTAAAGCGCGGATAGTAATCATCAGCGAAACTAGCACAAGCATTTTTAGCGATTTGGTGCCAGTGGACACAATCGTCCTTGTTGCCATAATATGGCGTTAAATCATAACCGCCGCCAAACCACCACACAGGATCTTCGCCGTCTTTCTCCGCGATGAAAAAACGTACATTCATATGGCTGGTAGGGGCATAAGGGTTGCGCGGGTGAATCACTAGGGAAACCCCCATGGCTTCAAAACTACGCCCGGCCAGTTCTGGTCGGTGGGCGGTTGCTGATGCGGGCATGGCGGTGCCAAAAACATGAGAAAAGTTAACGCCACCTTTCTCAATAACATGACCGTCTACTAAAACACGTGAACGGCCACCGCCACCTTCTTCACGTACCCAGGTATCTTCAATGAAGGGTTTACCGTCCACGGTCTCAAATACTGCGCAAATAGACTCTTGTAATTGGAGAAGATATGTACGCACAGCGTTTTTATTGGGTATGCTCATAAGGTTTTTGTATAGAGAAAAGAAAGTAGTATAAAAGAATTGTTTAGGTGGTGTTTGATTAAAAACAATAAGTATAAAAAGTTGTTATATTTAACGAACAATAGCTCCGCTGAGTAGGTCAGTAATAGCGGATGGTTGCGCGTTAGAACCTACACTACCTTTGGCGATCCAGTTGAGTAGGGGTGCATGATGAAAATAACCATGCACTTGCCATGCTTGTCGAGCAGCCGGCTTGCCTTGAGGATTGGCTGAAGTAGAAACGATAGGCCCTCCAAAAGCATCACATAAATGGCGTACATAAGGGTTAGCGCTCACACGCAAAGCAACGGAGCTATGGTCTCCAGAAACCCACATTGGCGTAGCGTGATTACGGGGAACTAACCATGTAGAGGGACCCGGCCATGACTGCAGCAGTATCTGACGTTGACCTTCAGTGAGCTCGTCTAGATAGGGAGAAAATTGCTCAATCGAGGCGGCAACCAATATAAGCCCTTTGCTTACATCCCGTTGTTTCAAGTGTAAAATATTTCTCACGGCTAATTCATTATGGGGATCACAACCTAAGCCCCAGACGGCTTCAGTTGGATATGCAATGACGCCACCTTGATGCATAACGCTAGCAGCAATGGCGATAGACGGATTATATTTTTGAAAAAGCATAGGCGTAATAGATGAAGCAATAAAATTAAAAGATTATTATACCCGCTCATAACCCCAATCAGAGAGTTTTATCCAGCCATTTATCTCAAGATTCATGAGGATGGCGGTGACGTCTTGGCTAGGTAGGCCGCTGGACTGAATCAGCTGTTCAACATTAGCGGGTCCAAAGCCAACATGCGCCATAATAAGCCTCTCATTTTCATCTAGGCAAGTAGTCTCACGGTACTTTTTTATCGATTGTTGAGTGGCGATTGTCGAGACATGGTGCGCTAGCACGCTATTCACATGCGCAATAAGTCCTTGTAGATGTTCAATAATATCGTTACTGTTTTCTACTAACGCGGCACCATGCTTAATTAATTGATGGCAACCTTTAGCTTGGGGGTTATGAATAGAGCTGGGGACGGCAAATACTTCTCTGCCTTGTTCGAGGGCATAGTGAGCGGTAATTAGAGAGCCACTTTTAATCGCAGCTTCAATCACAATAACACCTAGACTAAGGCCACTAATAATACGGTTACGACGGGGGAAATGATTAGCTTTGGGGGGGCTGAAAGGCGGAAACTCAGTCAATAATGTACCTCCCTCGGCCACAATTTGATCAGCAAGGGTGCGATGCCTTTTGGGATAAACCGTATCAATGCCAGTGGCCATTACCGCAATGGTCTTAGCTTTGGTAGCGATAGCGGCTTGATGTGCGGCGCCATCAATACCAAGAGCTAAGCCACTAGTAATAACGAAACCACAGCGCGCCAGGTGAGTACTAAACAAGCGAGTATTTTCTAATCCGCCATGGCTTGCATGGCGCGAACCGACAATTGCTAATTGAGGTAAACAGAGGTTGTCGACCTCTCCTTTGAGATAAAGCAGTGGTGGTGGTTGATAAATTTCCTTCAGTAAAGGCGGATAACGTGTATCTTCGTGACTAATAATAAAACCTTGATGATTATCAACAGAATCAATAATAGCTGAGGCGGACTGAAATAATGGACTAGCATCCCCCTGTTGCTGGAGTTCACGTAAGAGAGATTGAGCTTCATGGTTTAAGGTAGGGATAGCTTGTGGATCAGTGATGAGTACAGCATCGCTAGAACCGAAGGCATTAATTAATGCCCAATATCGCCTTAGGCCAATACCTGGCAGTAAACTGAGTAGTAGGGGGGCTAAAAAAGAGGGGGTACTGAAGCTCATAAGTTCATCCTTGAACGTAAAGGGTTTATTGATTATTGAAGAATAGCTCAGGGTGTGCGCACAATGTCTTGTAACGCAACACCGCTTTCAGCTTCTAAGATAATAGCTAAGCTCATTTTATCAAACACTTGAAAAACCATCACTAAGCCAGCCCGGACATCAGGTAGCTTAACTTTTTTTGATGAGTTTCTTTGAGCAAAACGATCGGTTATTGTACCTCTACGTTTAAATATCCCCAGGATATGACCAAGTTCCAGCCCATCGCCCTTACCTAAGTTAACGGCAATGATATCTAATCTACCCGCTTGAGAAACGCCACGTTCGACATTCATAATAATGCCCTCGAGGTGATTTTCGGGTGGTTTAGGGAAGAAGGTTGAGATGATTTCACGTTCTTCGTTTGAGATTAAGCGGTCGCCAACACGCACTTCATTGGTCGAGCGTATGATGGTAAAAGTACCGATGTCCGCTGATAAAGCAAGTAAACTCACAGCGCCAACATCAATAGCCTGAACACCTAGAAGCTTTTTAGTTTCAGGATCAATATACTCTTTACCCTTGCGGTATAGACCATAGCTAGAAATATCACTAGGGAATTTACCACGAGCATAAATAGAGTCTCCTGCGCTTAGGATCACTCGGTTTTCCTGCCCAGCGAGGACATGAGGAGCATTCTTTAAGGTGACATCGTCGATTACGCGATTACGTGATAAGAATGTATTAATTGTAGCTAGTGGAATCGCAGGTATTGCAGTTTTAATGGATGATGCACGTATTTGTGGCGATAATTTAACGGTTTTCAGTGGCATATTGACAGCGTTTGGTGGTGCTGGCAGGTCGCTGGTGGTAGTTTCAACATTGATGGTTAGCTGTGGCTTGCCATCGACAAACACTAAGCCGATCACGTCCCCAGGGTAAATCAGGTCAGGATTGACGATGTGTGAATTATCTTGCCAGATTTCTTTCCAGCGCCAAGGGTCTTTAAGGAAGCGCGCAGAAATATCCCATAAAGTATCCCCTTTAATCACAATATAATTACTCGGATAGTCAGCTCGTAATATATTTTCTGCAGAGGTTTGAGCATTAGCGACATAGACTGGGCTTAATCCTACTAGGAAGATAATTAAGTAGCCTAAAACATGTATTCTCATGAGGGAGAGCCTTATTTTTGCGCCTATAAAACAAAAAAACTTGTTTGTGCACATAATTATAATTGATAGATAACATCTGCCTTTATAGCATCAAATCCTGTATCATCATAGTCTTAGCGGCGATTCTTCGCTTTTTACAGGAAGTCAGTCACGGCTAATACCAAAAAAATTTAAACATACTTGCCAAGCTAACGGCTTATTTTACCTGTACGGGCAATTTTTAAGTAAAATGATTGCCGTAAAATTTTGGCGTTGACCTTGACTCTTTGACTTTGTGCTGACCTAAGCACCGATCGTATTTATGGCAAAACTCACCATCCTCGAATTTCCCGACCCTCGATTACGCACCGTTGCACAAGCAGTAACGGAGGTGAATAGTGCTATTCGCCAAATTATTGATGATATGTTTGAAACAATGTATGCAGCTCCAGGGGTTGGTTTAGCGGCTACTCAAGTGAATGTTCACCAGCAAATTATTGTTGTCGATGTCAGCGAAGAAAAAACGCAACCTCTGGTCTTTATTAACCCCAAAATCACTGTACAAGATGAAGAACTAGAATCTTACGACGAAGGCTGTCTTTCCGTGCCTGGTTTTTATGAGCCAGTAGAGAGACCTAGAGGGGTTAAAGTGGAAGCTCTCGATAAGCAGGGCAATGCATTTTTTATCGAGCCTGAAGGCTTATTGGCAGTATGTATTCAGCATGAGGTCGACCATCTTCAGGGTAAGTTATTCGTGGATTACTTATCCAGTATGAAACGGCAACGTATCCGTAAAAAACTTGAAAAGCAACATCGTGCCGACGAATAAGCAGAACACTAGTTTGAAAATTATTTTTGCAGGTACTCCACCTTTTGCTGCGCATCATCTGCAAGCCTTGATGGATAGCGAGCATCAAGTAGTCGCTGTTTATACCCAGCCAGATCGTCCTTCTGGGCGGGGTAAAAAATTAACCGCCAGTCCCGTAAAAACTTTAGCCCACCATCACCGCCTAGCGGTTGAACAGCCAGTATCATTAAAAGAGATCCCCGCACAGCAAGTGCTAGCTAGTTATCATGCGGATGTTATGGTGGTGGTGGCGTATGGTTTGTTATTGCCACAAGCAGTATTGGATATCCCGGCTTGTGGTTGCCTTAATGTACATGCATCACTATTGCCACGTTGGAGAGGCGCGGCACCGATTCAGCGAGCAGTAGAATCAGGTGATAAGACTAGTGGCGTCACCATTATGCAAATGGATAAAGGTTTAGACACTGGGGATATGTTATTTACTCTATCTTGCGATATTGACGCTACAGAAACCAGTGCCAGCTTACATGATAAATTAATGCTCCTAGGTGCTCCTGCATTATTAGACGTGCTACAGAAATTACCCTCGAAAACATTGCCCGCAAAAAAACAGAATAATGATTTAGCGTGTTACGCAGCAAAAATTACTAAGCAAGAAGCTGAAATTAATTGGTTAGAACCAGCAGAAAAAATTGTAAAGAAAATTCAAGCATTTAACCCTTACCCGATAGCTTATACTTGGTTAGAGAGTGAAAGAATAAAAATTCATAGTGCAGAAGTTGAAATTAGTACAATAAAAAAAATGCCAGGAGAAATCATTAACGTGATAGAAAATGGCCTTATCATTGCCTGTGGCGAAAACCAAGTGCGAGTTAATAAACTACAAATTCCGAATAAAAAAGCGATGACAGTAAAAGAGCTGTTAAATGGCTATGCTGATAGGTTTAGTGTCGGCCAGAAATTTAGTAATAAAAAATGACTAAAAAAATCAATGCCCGTACGGCAGCAGTAAAGATTTTGTTGCGCTTAACCAAGCAGCAAGGCTCGCTGGCGAGCGAATTAACTATAGCAAAGGATCTAGATGATCAAGAAAAGCGTTTTGCTCAAGAACTTTGTTATGGCACCTGTCGATGGTATTTTTTACTGGAGAAAATTCTCAATAGCTTTATCTCTAAACCGTTAAAAGAAAAAGATAATGATATTAAATTATTGTTGTTACTAGGCATTTATCAACTGAAGTTTACACGAGTTGCTCCTCATGCAGCGATCAATGAAACTGTCAATGCGGCATTATTTTTTCGTAAGCAATGGGCAAAAAAATTAATTAATGGTGTGTTGCGATCTTTTCAGCGTGGGCAAGCGGGTAACAGCGATGTCTGCGAAGAAAATATTACTGTCGAACACTATAAAATATCTCACCCTCGATGGTTACAAAAGGCAATTAGTCGTGCATGGCCAGAACAGGCCGAGGACATTTTTTACGCCAATAATCAGCATCCACCTTTTACTTTGCGTGTTAATGAGCAGCATTCTACGCGAGAAGAATATCGTTCGGCTTTGGGTGAATTAACTGTGGAGAATTCGCCCTATAGTCCTGTGGGTTTAACCCTCGAAAAAGCGACTGCCGTGACCCAGCTTCCCGGCTTTGCTGAAGGCCACATTAGCGTACAAGATGAAGCTGCGCAGTTGTCTGCCTCTTTGTTGCAGTTAGAAGCGGGAGTGAGAGTGCTGGATGCTTGTTGCGCGCCCGGTGGGAAGACCTGCCATATTGGCGAAATGCAGCCCAATATACAACAGCTGGTCGCGGTTGATTTAGAAGAGCGTCGCTTAGTGCGAGTAAGAGAAAATTTAGCGCGTTTATCAATTAAGGCTGAAGTGGTCTGTGGCGATGCTAGCGATCCGCAATCTTGGTGGGATGGTCAACCGTTTGAGCGTATTTTACTCGATGCGCCTTGCTCTGCCACTGGCGTGATTCGTCGTCATCCAGATATTAAATTATTACGTAGTCAGCAAGCGGTGAATGAGCTGGCAGAATTACAATTGCGCTTGCTTAATGCCCTTTGGCCGTTGTTGGCAGACGGGGGTATGCTATTGTACGCCACCTGTTCATTGTTACCGCAAGAAAATACTCAGGTAGTGGAACAGTTTTTATACACACATAACGACGCACAGCATGATGTGATAACAGCAAATTGGGGCTTAATCCAGCCCTATGGTCGGCAGCTATTGCCACAGCAAAACGGTCATGATGGCTTTTATTATGCACGACTCAAAAAAATAAATAACAAAGAATGAGACCTTTGCACGGATAGCGATTATTATTCTCAGGCAAGGAAAAGCGCACGGAAAGAGGGCGTTTATACATATAAATGACCAATTGGAGCGTTTTTCCTCAGTGCCCCCTTGTGGGTTAAATCAGTATGAGGATAAAAGAGTATTCGTGCAAAGGTCTCAGCATAAACAGTGGGAAAAGCGATGAAAATAGTCATCCTAGGCGCGGGTCAAGTCGGGGGTTCTTTAGCGGAGCACCTCGCAGGTGAAAACAATGATATTGTTGTTGTGGATCACTCAATGGAGCGATTACGCGAATTGCGTGACCGTTTAGACATCGGCGTGATTTGTGGGCACGCATCACACCCTCATGTGCTAGAACAGGCTGACATTAAAGATGCAGACCTGCTAATCGCAGTGACAGTGAATGATGAAGTGAATATGGTCGCGTGTCAGATTGCGTACAGCTTGTATCACACACCAGTCAAAATCGCCCGCATACGCTCATCGGCCTACTCAATTAATAAAGATAAACTCTTTCAAAACGAGCACTCCCCTGTCGATGTCATTATTAGTCCAGAACGTTTAGTGTCCGATTATGTATTCCGTCTCATTGAGCACCCAGGTGCACTTCAAGTATTAGACTTTGCCGATGGCGCTATTCGTCTAGTGGCGGTAAAAGCCTATCATGGCGGTCCTTTAGTGGGGCAAGAACTACGCTTTTTACGTCAGCATATTCCTAATATAGATACTCGTGTAGCGGCTATTTATCGTCGCGGTCAGGCGATTATGCCCGAGGGTTCAACAGTAATTGAAGCTGAAGATGAAGTGTTTTTTATTGCCGCGAGAAAAGATATTCGTGCGGTGATGAGCGAGCTACGCCGATTAGAAAACCCTTACAAACGTATTATGATTGCAGGTGGCGGTAATATTGGTTTACGTTTAGCCAATAAAATTGAGAGCCGTTACTCGGTAAAAATTCTTGAATTATCAGCTGATCGTTGTCGAGCATTAAGTGAAGAACTCAAGTACGCTATTGTTTTACATGGTAGCGCGTCGGATCAAGATTTATTATTAGAAGAAAATATCGAAGAAACCGATGTATTTTTAGCCTTAACCAATGATGATGAAGCCAACATTATGGCCTCATTATTAGCTAAAAGACTAGGCGCTAGAAAAGTGATGGCGTTGATTAATAATCCTGCTTATGTTGATTTAATTCAAGGAGGAGAAATTGATATTGCCATCTCTCCTCAGCAAGCCACCGTAGGTAGTTTGCTGTCTCACGTGCGTAGCGGTGACATGGTTAACGTACATTCATTGCGTCGGGGTGCTGCAGAGGCGATTGAAGTGATCGCCCATGGCGATGAAAAAAGTTCTAAAGTGGTCGGTAGAAAAATAGAAGAAGTTGATTTGCCTCAAGGCGCAACCATCGGCGCTATTTTTCGTGAGGGAGAAAAAGAAAATAAAGTACTAATTGCTCACGATAATACGATAATTGAAAATGGCGATCATGTGATTGTTTTTCTAGTAGATAAGCGGCATACCAAACAAGTTGAAAAGTTATTTCAAGTGGGTTTCTCATTTTTTTAGAATACGGGAGTTCAGCGTCAATTCCAATGGCTAGTGGATTGACGCTCATTTCAGTACTAAAAAGGTTGCGGCTAGCCCCGATTTAAAAAGGTTTTACCAGATGCGCTTCGCCATCGTTTTTAGAGTATTAGGATTGTTGTTAATGTTATTTAGCATAACGTTAATTCCACCTATCTTTGTGTCAATTTTTTATCAAGATAGCGCAACGCTTGCCTTTTTAATTTCTTTTGCATTAATTTTAGCTATCGGTGCGATGGTTTGGGCCCCTGTCTATAAAAATAAACAAGACCTGCGTACCCGGGATGGTTTTATTATTACCGCTCTTTTCTGGGCAGTACTAGGTGCAGCGGGTTCCTTACCTTTTATTCTGGCCGATAGTACCTCACTGAGTATTGTTGATGCTGTATTTGAGTCGGTTTCCGGTTTAACTACGACGGGTGCAACCGTTATCACCGGTCTCGATCAATTACCTAAATCTATTTTATTTTATCGCCAACAACTTCAATGGTTAGGAGGGATTGGAATTGTCGTGATTGCGGTGGCCATTTTACCTATGTTAGGTATTGGCGGTATGCAGTTGTATCGAGCAGAAACACCCGGCCCAGTAAAAGATTCTAAACTAACGCCTCGAATCACACAAACAGCCAAAGCCTTATTTATTATTTATTTAAGCTTAACCGTAGTCTGCGCAATCAGTTATTGGCTAGCCGGCATGACGTTATTCGACGCCATAGGCCATGCATTTTCTACGGTTGCTATTGGCGGTTTCTCAACTCACGATAGTAGTATGGCATTTTTTGATAGCCCTGCGATTTTAGTTATAGCGATGCTTTTTATGGTGTTATCTGGGGTGAATTTTGCGCTACATTTTGTTGCGTGGCGCGCTCATAGTATCAAGCATTACTTCTCTGACCCTGAAGTGAAGTTCTATCTATGGTGTTTGGCTCTAGGGATAGTCATTACCATTTGTTATTTATATTTTTCTGCAACGTATAATTTTTCAGGTAGCGTACTAAATGGTTCTTTTGAACTAATTTCTATTTTGACGACAACGGGTTTCAGTGTTGCGGACTATAGCCAATGGCCAACATTCTTACCCTTTATGCTATTTATGTTTGCTTTTATGGGCGGCTGCGGTGGTTCTACTGCTGGCGGTATAAAAGTGATGCGCGTGCTAATGATATGTAAGCAAGGCTTGCGAGAAATTCATCGCCTCATACACCCTAATGCTATTATCTTGATTAAAGTGGGAAGCCACTCAGTGCCAGATCGTGTCATTGATGCGATTTGGGGCTTTTTCGCGGTTTACGTGGTTAGCTTCATCGTTATGTTTTTAATGTTGTTAGCGACAGGATTAGACTTTTTAACCGCTTTCTCTGCGATAGGTGCATGCATCAATAATTTGGGTCCTGGCTTGGGTGATGTGGCAGCTCATTACGGCGGCATTAACGATGCAGCTAAATGGATTTTATGTTTTGCCATGCTATTAGGGCGTTTAGAAATTTTTACCTTGCTAGTATTGCTCACGCCAGCTTTTTGGCGAGGTTAGCTTTATGGCTCAGGCGGGGAAATAAACTATCAATTTTTCGTTTTATCTCGTCACGTAACACGTCTGTTGAAAACCGTTCTTTCATTAAACCTAAATACCGCAGTTGAATCTACTGCGGCTGTCTAAGGCACGGAATCTACAGCGTTTTTCATTTTTTTAGGCTACACCCGTAGGGTGGCTACGAGTTTGCCGAAAAAAGCAAAAAA
>JBLHJR010000069.1:0-17304 GCA_047619205.1 Candidatus Endobugula sp.
CTCTTAAGCATTGCTTAGGCATTATCATTTATGAATCAAGCCTTGAAACTTTCAGACTGACCAAAAATCAAGGCTGCAATATCACTACAGCTATTATGGATGGGTGATTAGCATAAATTCGCCGTGATGATTTAGGCTATGTTTGAATGATGGTGGAATAGATGTTTTAATAACTGTATTTTTATTGTATTGAATTGGGCTTCTTAAGTTTATACTTTTGTTGAGTGATTCTTTGAAAGAAAAATTAATTGATGACTTGTTGTTGCGACTATAATAAATTAATGAAAAATGGGTCCATTAATGGCTGATTTCCCCCTGATTAGTATTCCAGTTTTTACCTATAATGGGGCAGATTTTTTAGCGGCTCAGCTTGACTCATTATATGCTCAGACATATCCAAATATTGAAATTTTGGTGTGCGATGATGGTTCAACAGATGAAACGGTTAGAATACTTAAGTGTTATGAAGCTTCTCATGGATTGAATTTTGAGCAGAATTCTGAAAATATAGGTCTAAATAAAAATGTTGAAAAAGCATTAGGTCTTTGTGCTGGAGAGTATATCGCTCCGTGCGATCAGGATGACATTTGGTATCCTGATAAAATACAAATTTTGTTTGACGCTATAGAGAATAATCAGCTCATCTATTCCAAAAATATTAGGATAGGTGTTAATGATCAAGTTATTGAAGAAGATTTCAAAAAAACTGACTATCTTATTTCAGGTAATAATGCGCTCGCTTTTTTATTTGGAAATTGTGCCTCAGGGCATACTATGTTGTTTAGGCAGTCGTTAATAAGTGAGTTGTCTCCTATGCCTCCAGATATTTTATTATTTGATAAATGGATTGTTTTCGTTGCCGCGTTAGTGGGGGCGGTAGCATATGTGGATAAGCCATTAGTTAAATACCGCCAGCATGAAAATCAAACAACATTCGCTAAAAAAATTAAAACCATTAACCCTATTAAGCGCTTTATTATAAAAGATGCCGAAAAGAAGAAAGGTTTTAACAATCTTCTAGAAATAATAACTCTTTTTCACGATAAAATGCCGGTTGAACATGAAGAAAAATGGATTGTTACTTTGATTAAGGACGAGTATAAAAAGTTGCAATACTGTTATTTTTCCCCAATACTTTATGGTATCTATGTTAAATATTCGGATAAACTATTTGCAATGTCAAATGAGGCAAAGCATGCTAAAATTTCTAAGCGAATGGCTAGGGGTGTTTGGTATTATCGTTTAAGATTATATCTGTAAAGAGAAGGGGCGTGTTAATGTCGTGGCTCCAGACTGTTATGGAGCGTAAGGTTGTCAATGGCTAGTAAAGCTTGATAGTACAAGCTTATATCCTAATTGGCTAGCAGGCACCCCATCTGCATTGATGGCTTAAGTTGGCACCGCATTTATTGTTGACGTTCTGCCTGACAAGACCAGCAGGTTTCAAAAGCAGGCTCATTTTGCTCTTGGCAATGAGTGCATACCCAACTATTTTTACTGTGGCTATCAAAGGCTTTTTCAATCAATTCAAAGGCTTGGCTATAATCATTATCATCTAAAACCCACAGTTCTAACCAAGCATCAAAAGGTGCTAAATCACCCGCCGCACCAGCGGCATATTCATTTTTTAATAATGTACTAATGCCGGCAGCATCAATAATGTTCTTTGCGTTATTCACAAAAAAGCGATTTTCGTGTGTGTAAACCATTTTCATGATTGTTTTCCCGAGAATATGAATGGTGGACATCAATATAGGGCATAAAGTTGCATGTTAATCTCCTCCATGGCGCTCATTCAAGACAAGTAGCCCTGCTTTTACTTTTGAGCTATATTAAGTAAACGACTTCTCCGCTCTATCTTTTAGTTGGCAATAGGTCTATGGCGCTCAAACTTGAAAACTTAACGATTCCTATTTGGATTTATGATATAGATCAGTATTGTATCCATTGGGCGAATCCGTCAGCGTTAGAGCTTTGGGAAACTGAATCTTTGGAAGAATTACGCTGTTTAGATTTTAAAGTTATTATGTCGGGTGCTTTACAAGAGAGCCTGTTCGAGTTTCAAGAATCCTTCAAGCAAGGTTATACACTATCACATAATTGGCACTTTTCGCCTAAAGGCATTGAAAAACATGCATTCTGTCAATTGTCAGGTTATCGATTAGATGATGGCCGTATGGCCATGCTAGTAGAAGCGTTGCCGATCGACAAATTAAATTATGATATGCAGAGTGGTTTGACGGTAATGTTGTCAGACTATTCTGCCGATGGTGTTTTTATAAGTGGCAATCCTCCTTTTCTGCAATCTATGGGCCGCAATAATGATGCGCTTGAAGATATTGTTGTCGATGTTTCCGTGCTTAAAATATTGAACCGCAGTCTTGTGCAATCAGGAAGGTTTGAAGACGACGTGCTGATGAAGGGTGTAAGGGGGGATCGATGGTGTCATTTGATCGCCGTATATGTTCAAGCAGAAAATAAACAGCAAAAAATATTATTGCATCAATATGATATTCATCAACGTAAAATTACAGAAATTGCACTGGCTCGAGAAGTGTTAACTGATGCCTTAACGGGCTTGTTAAATCGTCGTGGATTAAGTCAAAAGCTGGCAGAATTTGAGGCTGAAAGTAATGGCTTTCTACTTTATTATATTGATCTTGATGGTTTTAAATTAATTAACGATTCCTATGGTCATGGTGTAGGTGATCAAGTATTGCAGGCGGTTGCAGAAAGGTTGTTAACTTGTTTGCCAAAAAGTAGTTTAGTGTGTCGTTTTGGCGGTGATGAATTTGTTGCCGTTGTACAATTGCGGGAGGTCAATAACGGCAGTGATTTTGCTAGTGCCTTAGTGGCATCCTTGTCAGATGTTTACAACGATAGCCACTTACATGCGATGACCTTATCGGCCAGTGTTGGGGTGGCTCAATACCCAATAGATTCAAGCATAATCGCGGATGTTATTTTATATGCTGACGCGGCAATGTATCAGGCAAAACATTTAGGTAAGCGTCGCTGGATTCAATATCAAGAGGGAATGGAGCAGCCCATTCGCCGGCAAAGTGTTATAGCGCAACATCTGTATGACGCTGAGCGCAATGGAGAGCTGTCACTTAATTATCAGCCTGTTTGGGATTTTTCCAATGATAGCAGTGGACGTATCGTTTCATTTGAGGCTTTGTTACGTTGGTATAATCCTATTTTAGGTTGGGTGTCACCAGAAGAGTTAGTAAAGGTAGCCGAAGAGATCGGTATTATTGACGCCATTGAATGTTGGGTTGCTGATCGCGCGTTATCGGATTTACTAGTCTTGAGAGAGCAGGTAGTCGCAACAGCCACTATGGCAGTCAATGTGTCAGCTGTACATTTACTTGATCCGACATTTCCTCAGTTTTTATTTCAGTTACTAGAAGAGAAGCGTCTGTTGCCAGAAGATTTGACGGTAGAGTTTACTGAAAGTGCTTTGGTAGAAGATATCGATAAAGAAAATAGTGCGATACATAAATTTATTGAAGGTGGTATTAATATTAGTATCGATGACTTTGGTACAGGGTATTCTTCACTGGCTTACCTACATCAAATTCCCGCTACAACAGTTAAAATCGACCGCTCGTTTGTAGAACAGATAGAACATAATAGTAAAACCGTACAGCATATCGCTAGCTTAATTGAGGCGCATGAAATGTGTGTATTGATCGAAGGCGTTGAAACTGAGCAGCAAAAACAAAAGTTGATTGAATTCGGTATTTATTTACACCAAGGTTATTTATTGGGAAGACCGAAGCCGTTATCATTTTATATTGAAAGCAATCAAATTTAGTTTTTTTTGTTGATAGGTATGGTTTTTAGTCTTTCCCGAAGATGAAGTGTATTGTCTTTTTCCAGCATCTGAATCGTATTTGCGACTAACAAAGGGATGTCATCTTTACGGAAATCTTTGCTCGCGCGAACTTCGCCTAGCTTGACAATGACTAAGTTTTCATCGGGAACTACTATGATATATTGTCCAAGATGTCCGCTAAACCAAAAGTAGCTAGGTTCTGCTTGATAGTTTAGCCATATAGATTGTCCAAAATAATTTTTATTTTGCTGGGCAAGCATTCCAGCTATATACTTTCGAGGAATAATGTTTTTTGATTTCCATGTGCCATTGTTCAGCATTAATTGGCCTAGTTTAGCAAAGTTGCGCGCATTGGTATTAAGGCAGCAAAAGACTAATTCCATATTCTCATGACCATCTAAGTGCCATAGTGCATTATCATTCATGCCTAGTGGCCTCCATATTTTCTCGCTTAAGTATCCGCTAATGGTTTTTCCAGTTAAAGCGCGTTGTAACAAAGTGCCTAGTATTTGAGAAGAAGCGCTAGAGTAGTAATATTCGCCAGCAGTTTTAGAAAATTTCCCGCGTAATAAAAACTTCTCAACATTGTAGCCATACATCAATTGAACCGTAGGACTTAATGGAGAATAGTAGCGTTCATCCCACACGTAGCCGGAAGTCATGGAAACAAGCTGGCGGATATTCACCAAGCGACCGTATGGGTCGGTTTTAAATTCAGGCAGAAAATCGATTATTTTTTGATCTAAGCTTTGGATGTGCCCTTCTTCAATAGCAATACCTAATAATAATGCAAGAACGGTTTTAGCCATAGAAAAAGAGTTGGTTTTACTGCGGTCGTGATAGCCATCAAAATATTTCTCAGTTATTATTTTACTATTTTTGATGACGATAAAGGCAGCAGCCTTATTTTCCTGTAAATAATGGCTTAATTTTTTAGGTAATATTTGTTGGTTGTAATGAGGGTGTTTTTCCCAGAGCTGGATAATGCCATGTTGAATTTTTCGAACGGAAAAGGCGGTATGGTCATTAATGTTAGCGGTAACAAATCCAGACAAATACGTATTATTAATGGCCCTGAAGATATAAGCATGGCCAGTGAAATATAACCCCGCACTGCTGATGATAATGATAGTTAGACATAGTGTTAGGCCGTTTTTTAACAATGGTCTTATCTCGCGCTATAAAAAATGGGATTTATAGTTTTGATGGTTGGTGGGTTTTTTCTTTGGGTTCGGGTCTTGTCTCTTCAAGTAAGGCTGCAATCAATACCATTATCCCGCCTATTAATTCATGACTTTTTAAGTCGCTGTGAGTAATCAAGACAACGGAAGTGACTGCTGCGACTAATTCCAGCACAAGAATGACAGCCGAGCGCCCAGCTTCAATTTGAGTGACGGCCCATAGACTGCCAAAACTGATGAGCATAATCCAAATCATCCCATAAGCCATAGCTAGTGGAACTGCACCATTATCGGGTAAGGGAACTGTGAGTAACCAGTCAGTATTGGCGGCAATAAAGTGGGGGAATAGCAGCAGAGGGATAAGCATCAGCATGACGCAGCCAGTAAACATAAAGCCAATTTTACTCGCTAAGGGAACCGAGGCGGTAAAGCGAAAGAGGATGTTAGTCGAAGCTAAGCCGACGCCAGCCCCTAAGGCTAATAGATCAATGCCTGAGAAGCTAGTCCAGGAAAAATTCCAGGCCTCTAAAATAAAAAATGCACCGCCTACACAAATAAATAAGGCCGCGATCCGGCGCTTGTCGATGGCTTCGTTTAAAAATATTTTACCCCCTAAAACACTCCAGATAGGCAGCATATAAAATAAAATCATCACCCTTATAACATCACCTTCAGAGATAGCGGTTTGAAAAGCGACATTAGCAAAGCCACCTAAAAACCCAAGGGCAAGCATCATCGGTAATGCGGGCAGCCATGCACGTCGCTGTTTCATGGTCCATGGTAGTAATGCTAAAGCAGCAGAGGTAAAGGCAATGATAATAATATGCGGCGTATCTAAGCCCATGTTATTAAGGCCTTTAATGGGTAGCCAAGCTAAACCCCAGCCTATTGAAGATAGGCATAACACTAATACAGCAAAGCGAGAATTCATAAGTAGAGGTGATTCAATGTCTGGTAGGAGGTTCTATAGGCCCGAAGTTCAGGTATTGGCTTGCTAGTAGCTGGCTTTAGTTCTTTTGCAGTGATTGTTCTAATTTTTCTAAATCACTCAGCTGTAAATTACCTGCAGACTGTTTGAGTGATAGGGTGTTAATAATATAATCGTAGAGCGTATCTAAATAATCCCGCTGGGCTTGGAATGAATTGCTCTGGGCATTAACGACATCCACAATATCTCTAGTGCCTGCATCGTATCCCGCCCTGGTTGCCTCTAGGGCACTTTCATTCGACAATACCGCTTGTTTGCGCGCTTTGATTTGTGCAATGTCAGTCGTGACCGAAAGATAGAGCGAGCGAGCGCTCTGTATGGTGCTGCGTTGGGTGAATAAAAAATCTTCCTTAGCGCTAATGGCTCTTTGTGCGGCTTGGCGCTCCAAGGCAGATGTCCCGCCACCAGCATACAGAGGAATATTGAGGTTGATGCTAAATACCGTGCTATTGGTATCGCTAACAGAAGATGTGCTGCCTGCTGTATCAATATCGCTGTCTCTATCGTTATAACTGATGCTGCCATTGAGTGTCGGTAAGTGCTCGCTCTTTGCTGCTTTGGCACTGAGTAAGCTGGCCTCGGCTTTGAGTTCGCTGGCTTTTAGCTCGAGATTATTGGCTAAAGCAAAGTCGACCCATGCTTGTTGATTTTTGGGCTCTGGGGATATGGCGGTAAAATCTTTTCTCAAGGGGGCGATGGCGGTATGCAGCTTGCCAGTTAAGACGGTGAGTGAATCGAATTGTATGCCCACATTGGCTTGCGTATTGATTCGGTTGGCAACGGCACTGTCGTAAGCGGCTTGTGTTTCATGGACATCGTTAATCGAAATTAAACCCACTTCATAGCGTTGACGTGTTTGTTCTAATAAGGTCGCTTGGGATTTCTCTTCTGCTTTATCCGTTTGCAGTTGATCCACTTCACGCAAGGTATCAAAGTAAGCTTGAGCGCTACGAATAATTAAGTCTTGCTTGTCTGCTTGGTAGCTGACTTCGGCGATACGGGTTTGAGTTTTACCCTGTTTATAGGTATTCCATGCGCTGAAATCAATCAATGCTTGAGTTAATGACACGCCATAATTAATTTCGTCCGTATCGGTTTCGGCTGGGCTGGTGCCGCTAGTATCGGCATTGGCTTGGCTAACTGAGGCCGTACCAGTAATATTGGGTCGTAAGGCGGCTCGGTTAATGTTGGCTGCTTCGCGATCGGCTAGGTATTGGGCGTAGTCAGATTTTAGTTGATGGTCGTTAGCCTTGGCGAGCGCGTAGATATCAAGTAAGGTCTCTGATTGACTGTAAGACAATGCGGGTAAACATAGCATTAATAGATTGAATGCATTGAATAGTGGTCGAAAGGTGTTATTCATCATCTGTTTGGTTACCCTGATTGACGGTGGCGCTATTTTTTTACAAATATCAAGTGTAGTGCAAAATTTTATTACAATAGGCAGCAGTGTAGCTTTTTACTTTGATAAGGTCGATACTGGATTGTCAGCATTTCAACAGTATTCTGGCGGACAAGGTAAAAGTCCGTCTATAATGAATATTAAGGTTAAATTCCTAGGGAGACTCTGAATAATCCTAGGCCTACTCAGAGTCTCTCTAGCGAAAAGGTAATGTAGTCAAGATGGTCACCGAACAATCACTATCAAAAAATGACGTTGAGATAGTAAAGCGCCAAGTCGTTTATCAGGGCTTCTTTGCTATAGAGAAATTACAGCTTCGTCACCGCTTATTCAATGGGGCTTGGTCTGCGCCGTTAACGCGGGAATTATTTGTTAGGGGAACCGCTGTAGCCGCCGTATTGTATGACCCGACTCACCAGCTAATTGGCTTGGTTGAGCAGTTTCGAGTGGGCTTGCTAGACAGTGAGTCTAGTCCTTGGTGTAGAGAAGTCGTCGCAGGGATGGCTGAGCCGGGTGAACTAGATAATGAGGTTATGTTACGCGAGCTACAGGAAGAGGCGGGTATCGTACCGCAAGCATTACATAAGATCTGCGAATATTACTCTAGCCCTGGTGGTACTAGCGAGCGTTTGACATTGTATTGTGCGATGGCAGACTTAAGTGAAGCGGGCGGCTTTTATGGTCTTCCCGAAGAAGGTGAAGATATTCATATGCTGGTGTTGGCAGAGGACGAGGTCTTCTCGGCCTTGTATGATGGCCAATATAATAATGCCGCCACCTTAATTTGTTTGCAGTGGTTAGTGATGAAAAAGCATACACTAAGCTTAACTCCAAACCCGACAGTCATTAAGTGAGTAGTCTATGAGTGTTTCCAGTGTATCGGTCAAAAAACGTTACAAGGTCAATTTATCTGCACAGTTAATGACTTGTGAGGTGAATTATCAGCGTTTATTGCGCTTATTGCATAATGTTCAATCATTGGAACTTCAACATAGTCGACAATATATCGTGGGCAATAACTCTGCTGCTGAGAGTGTGATTGTGATGCGTGTGCTAGAACAAACTAAATATACTAGCCTG
The DNA here is from genome assembly GCA_047619205.1 of Candidatus Endobugula sp. Classification (GTDB taxonomy): domain Bacteria; phylum Pseudomonadota; class Gammaproteobacteria; order Pseudomonadales; family Cellvibrionaceae; genus Endobugula. The sequence goes on from JBLHJR010000069.1 coordinate 8,493, forward strand.
GTTCACATAGTTCAGTATTGTCGCTTGCAAAAATTAGACGCTTGCCTTAAAAAAGGGTTAGGGGGATCTGGTAGTGAGACTAAGGCATCGTTATCAGCACCTAGCCCACAGCGTCGGCAAGGAGAGTATGTGATCTATCAAGGGGATGTTAGGTTATACCACGATGCTAGCTTAGCTGAGGTGGTCAAGTGTCAAGGTTATCAGCAATTTGCACCGCGTTATGAATACCCGAATATCAACATGCACCAGATAGATGAAAAGGCCCAAATGAATCGTTTCTTGGGTGAGTTGCTCGCTCATTGTGTCTCTCATGGTCGTATTGCCGAGGCAGTGCTAGCTAGTGCCCATCCATAAATAGGAATCTGCTGCGGAAAAATAAAAAAGGCAAAAAATAAAAAAGGCCACCTTCACACCACTTGATGTAGTTGTTTGCAATAAGCAAACGCCTGTACCTAGTAGCGCCTCCCCATAAAGAAGAAGGACCATTTTTATTTCCCCTCGCGACCAGCCATTTATGGATGGGCGCTAGCTAGCATTTATCTGCCGTCGTATTGGCTTAAGTGGTATGGTAAATTAAATAATAGAACGAATATAAAGAATCATCATGTATGTCTGAAAAACCCAGTAGAGTTGTTCAAATTACCGATTGCCATTTGGGCGAAGTCTCGGGGACGGAATTATTATCCATGAACCCCGATGAGAGCTTGGCGGATGTGCTGGCATTGATTGGTGATAATCATGCTGAAAATGATTTGTTAATTGCCACGGGTGATCTGGCTAATGAACCCAGTCCAGCAGCCTATCAGCGGTTATATGACACACTATCAGCAACGTTTGTCTACCCATTCGCTTGGCTTCCTGGAAACCATGATGATCCTGCAGTGATGGAGACTTTTGGGAAAGAGGTCAATGTAAAGCTACATGTGTTAGATCATTGGCTTATTGTCCTGTTAGATTCCCGTGTTGAAGGCTGCATATACGGTAATTTGAGCGATGCGGAATTACAGTTCTTGAATGATGCGTTAATTGAGTATGCCGATAAACATGTAATGGTCTGTTTGCACCACCAGCCCGTACCTATCGGTAGTCAATGGATGGATAATTATATTGTGCGTAATGCCAAGGCATTCTGGGACGTTATCGAGCAACATTCGACGGTTAAAATTGTCCTGTGGGGGCATATCCATCAAGAATTTTCAGATCAACATCATTCAATTGCCTTGTTGGCGACACCGTCTACCTGTATACAATTTGCTCCAGGTAAAAAAGACTTCCAGGTAGACAATACCATGCCCGCTTATCGATGGTTTGAGCTGAATAGCGATGGCACATTTGTCTCAGGGGTGGAGCGAGTAGCAGAGAAAGATTATGGCACAGACCTAGAGTCTCATGGCTATTGAGGCTTAAGGGCTAGACGTGAAAGGTGAGACGTGAGACGCTTTATCTGTCTTCTTATATAATCAATTGTACTTAATCCATGCCACAGCTTCTTTATATTCATGGTTTTCTTAGTTCTCCCCAGTCGTATAAAGCACAGCAGATGCAGTGTTGGTTGCAGCAGCACCATCCCGAAATCATCTATCATTGCCCCTTGCTGACACCCCATCCCGATGATTGTGTGAATACACTAATTAATATTGTGGAGACCGCTAGAGCGACGAAAGACCCAGTCTACCTGATGGGTAGTTCCATGGGCGGCTTTTGGGCCAGCTATCTGGCAGAGCGCTATGATTTACCCGCAATCCTTATTAATCCCGCCGTTGATGTCATCGAGCTTATGCCTCGCTATCTAGAGCAGCCCCTGCAAAATTATCATACCGATGATGTTTATTGCTTAAAGGCGGATGACTTAGTTCAGCTCTCGCGTTACGATACCCCTATCATTAAACGGCACAATAATTACTGGTTGCTGGTACAAGAAGGTGATGAGACCTTAGACTATCGTTTGGCGGTAACTAAGTATCGGCAATGCCAGCAAACTATCGAGCAGGGCGGCGATCATAGCTTTCAGGGCTTTGAGCGATTCCATGAGCAAGCGATCACCTTTTATAATACATATGGCTTGAGATGAGTGCGTAGACATAAATAAGGGCGAGAGATTTTTGTGTCTCGGACAGACTCCTAGCTAGTGTCCATCCATAAATAGTTCGTCGCGAGGGGAAATAACAATGGTTAGATTTGTGCTACTAGATACGGACGTTGGCTTATTGCAAACAACTGAATATAGTGGTGCAAAGATGATTGTTTTGATTTTTTCGCAGCAGAGCCTTATTGATGGATGGGCACTAGCTAGACGCTGGCTGTCGCAAATAGTGGTTTATGAGCAAGGCTTGTAACGACGCTGGGCGCTAAAATAGCCGTTCTTATGATGTCTATGTATACTTCTCTGGTTATTCCTATCAATTAACAAAAGCTAAACCATTTTATGGCTAATTACTCCTCAGAAGATATTGAAGTACTTACGGGATTAGATCCGGTTAAAAAACGTCCCGGCATGTACACCGAGACCACTCGCCCCAATCACCTAGCGCAAGAAGTGATCGACAACAGTGTCGATGAAGCCTTGGCCGGTCATGCAAAAACCATTGACGTTATCCTGCATAAGAACCAGTCAGTGACAGTCACCGATGATGGCCGTGGTATGCCCGTAGACATGCACCCCGAACAAAAGAAACCGGGTGTGGAAGTGATCTTATCCACCTTGCATGCGGGGGGTAAATTTTCCGGTAAAAACTATGAGTTTTCTGGTGGATTACACGGAGTAGGGGTGAGCGTGGTGAATGCGCTGTCGCAACTACTTCAGGTCACTATTAAGCGCGATGGTAAAGTTCACCAAATCGAATTCTCTCATGGGGATAAAACCAAAGACCTGCATGTGATTGGTGAATGCGGAAAACGCAACACCGGCACAACGGTACATTTCTTACCTGCAGTCAGCTACTTTGACTCACCTAAGTTTTCAGTTTCTCGTTTACGTCATGTGCTGCGTGCTAAAGCGGTATTATGCCCCGGCTTAAAAGTTACCTTTAACAATGAACAAACCGATGAAACGGAAGAGTGGTATTACGAAGATGGCTTAACCGATTACCTAATGGACGCTACTCGTGGTTGGGATGTTTTACCTCTTGCCCCGTTTACCGGAAGTTTTACGGGTAAATCCGCAGGTGTTGATTGGGCGGTTCAATGGTTACCTGAAGGCGGTGAAGTGACACAAGAAAGTTACGTCAATTTAATCCCTACCGCGCAAGGTGGTACCCATGTGAATGGATTACGTACGGGTTTGCTTGATGCCATGCGTGAGTATTGTGAATTTCGAAATTTATTACCCCGTGGTATTAAATTAGCCCCCGATGATATCTGGGTGAGCTGTTGTTTTGTATTAAGTTCAAAGCTTAGCGACCCACAATTTTCTGGGCAAACCAAAGAACGCTTGTCGTCCCGTGAGGCCGCCGCGTTTGTTTCTGGTGTGGCGAAAGATGCCTTTAGTTTATGGCTTAACCAACACACAGAAGATGGCGACAAACTCGCTGACTTTTGTATTGGCAATGCGCAAAAACGGGTGCGTTCAAGTAAAAAAGTCGCGCGTAAAAAAATCACCCAAGGCCCTGCCTTACCGGGTAAATTAGCCGACTGTTCTTGTGCTGAACCTGAACGTGGTGAATTGTTCTTGGTAGAGGGTGATTCGGCCGGTGGTTCGGCGAAACAAGCCCGAAGTCGTGAATTTCAAGCCATCATGCCCTTGCGCGGTAAAATTTTAAATACTTGGGAAGTCGACAGCTCTGAAATTTTAGCGAGCCAAGAAGTTCACGATATTTCCGTCGCACTAGGCATTGATCCTGCGGTCGATAATTTAGAAAAGTTGCGTTACCACAAAGTCTGCATATTAGCGGATGCCGATTCCGATGGTCTGCATATTGCGACCTTATTGTGTGCCTTGTTTTTACGTCACTTCCCTGCCTTAGTGAAAAATGGTCACGTCTTCGTTGCTATGCCACCGCTATTTCGAATCGATGTAGGTAACGATGTTTACTACGCCTTAGATGAATCAGAAAAACAGGGTGTGCTTGATCGTATTGTTGCGGAAAAGAAAAAGGGCAAAGTCAATGTGCAGCGCTTTAAAGGCTTAGGTGAAATGAATCCATTACAACTACGCGAAACCACTATGGACCCCGATACACGTCGTCTAGTACAGTTGACGTGGAGTGCCGATGATGGTGCCCATCAAATAATGGATATGCTACTGGCTAAAAAAAGAGCCTCCGATCGAAAGGTATGGTTAGAAGACAAAGGTAACTTGGCTGAGGTGGTTTAATTAAGATAGTTTAGCTAAAATAGTTCAGCGGTTAGTTAACATGATCACGTTTTTACAAAGAGCGACGCACAATGTCTGAAAAAATACAAAACTTAAGCAGTGATCACGAAGAAAACTATCACCAATTTTTTGAAGAAGCGGTGAATACGGGTTGCGTTTGGGGTTTGCAGCACAAAGATGAGAGCTGGGCGCTATCGGCTTCAGAAAAACATCCAGAAACCAATGTCATGCCCTTCTGGTCGCAACCCGAATATGCCCAGTGCCATGTTAGTGATGACTGGGCCGAGCACGAAGTCGTGGCAATTGCTTTAGAAGAATTTATGGATGACTGGTTAACGGGCATGCATACGGATGTTGTCCTTGTCGGCATTAATTGGGATGCAGGTTTAGAAGGTGAAGAATATGAGCCCCTCGATATATTACATATTCTTGAAACTGATTACCTTTCATAAATGCCGTATCAACTAATGGATAATATGCTATGACAGGTCGTGCCTTTCGCCGCTTAACCGTCACCCAGAAAAAACAGCTTACACCCAATATGATAAGGATTATCCTATCGGGCGATGAATTGTCTAGTTTTCCTGCTGACCAAGAAAGTGGTTACGTTAAATTAGCCTTCCCAGTGAATAAAGAGCTAGCAGATAAAAAATCAGAAGGTGAAGAAACGGTTAATCGCTCCTACACTGTGCGCGCATTTGACGCACAGACACTGGAACTAACACTAGACTTCGTCGTTCACGGCGATACTAGCCCTGCTTCAAGATGGGCAAAAAATACCGAAGTAGGCGATAGTATTAGTACCGATGGCCCCGGTGCAGTAAAGTTGGTCAACATGTCAGCCGATTGGTTCTTTATCGCCGGAGATATGCCCGCTTTACCTGCCATCAGTGTCAACTTAGAAAAGTTACCGCCACATGCTAAAGGCTATGCGGTGATAGAAATTTTGACCGAAGCGGATAAGCAAACCCTCAAAGTGCCTGCGGGTATGGATATTCATTGGGTGATTAACCCGCATCCAGATAGCCCCAATACTTTATTAGCGGATGCCGTAAAAAGCGTAGCTTGGTTAGAGGGCGCGCCTAATATTTGGGTGGCTAGCGAATTTGAGACCATGCGCAATCTTCGGCGTTACTTCAAAGAAGAGCGAAAAGTTGACCGTAGCCAAATCTATGTCAGCAGCTATTGGAAGATGGGCGATACCGATGAAGGTAATAAAATTGCAAAAAAATTGGATGTTGAGGTCGAATAATTTATCAAGGTCATAAAAATGAAAACATGGAATATTTTTCTGTCAGGTGAAATACATAGCGACTGGCGTGAGCAAATAATGCAGGGTGCTAAAGCACTAAACTTAGCGGTTAGCTTCAGTTCGGCAGTGACCGATCATGACAGTAGTGATGCCGCAGGCGATGTTCTGGGTGAAGAATCCAACGGCTATTGGAGGGATCATCAATCGGCTAAGGTGAATGCGATACGTATTAAATCCTTAATCCAAAATTGTGATATAGCAGTGATACGATTTGGTGAAAAATATAAGCAATGGAATGCCGCATTTGATGCAGGTTTTTGTGCTGCTTTAGGTAAGCCTTATATCACATTGCATAGTGAAGATATTATTCACCCTTTAAAAGAAGTCGATGCAGCGGCAATGGCATGGGCAAAAACACCGCAACAAATTGTTGAAATGCTACGCTATATTACTGCAGCTTAGGCGCCGTAATTTACGGGATAGATACATAACCGATTATTGTTGTGGCAAGTGTCAGTTTTTTATTTTTTCTGATAGTTAATCCTAGAAACCGCAGTTGGATCACGAAAGTATGCACAAGTTATTGATGCCCCTAGCAAATGTTACATTCGGCTCACTACCAATAAGGTAGCCACGCAAATGTAATATTCACTATGCCTACACGGACGTAGGTAAGGGGCGTGAGCAGGAGCGGAAGCTTTGCACACCAATAACTCCCCTAGAGGGGCCTACTTTTGGTACACATCTTTTTCGCGCCCAACGGCGGTTTCTAGATTAATATAAAAAAATGCTTTTTATTAAGGTTAAAGAGTCTTTATGGCGAATGGAGAGATAGGCTAACTCGTTAGCATATCAATGTAATTATGATGAAGAAAAATAACGATATCTTAGCGAGAACTTCTCATTTGTCGATTAAGGAAAACTCGCATAGTCATGAGCATCATCAAATTATTATCGGTATTGCGGGTGAGGCTGACTTTGAAATTGAAGGTGTTGGTGGAAAAATAGATGGTTATTCTGGTTGTATAGTCCCGTCTAATGAAAGGCATAGTTTCTACGGTAGCGATGAAAATAGTGTTTTTATTCTGGATATTGGTAAAGACTTAATCAACAGTAACGGTTTGCATAGCGTAGCTGGGAATGATCTAAGTCGTATGTTTGATTCTCGCCGATACTTTTCGATCGATCAGCAAATGCATTTAATGTTATTTTCCTTGGTGAATGAAATAAAAGTATATGCAGACGATCCATCAATGAAGCCATTGGTTGCAGAGCTGGTGTTACGTGGTTTGTCTAATCGTTTGTCCAGCAATTCATCGAATATAGAGCATAGGATACATGGGGATCGTCTCGATCTTAATATGATTCAGCAATATATTCACGCCCACATCGCTGATAAGATACAGGTGTCTGAGTTAGCTCAGCTGTGCGATTTAAGCGCTAGCCATTTCTATCAAAAATTTCGTGATAAAACAGGAGTTTCACCTCATCAGTATTTGATATTAGAGCGGATAAAGGTAGCAAGATTTTTATTGGGTAATACGAATAAAAATCTTACGGATATCTGTTTTTCACTTGGTTTCTCCAGTCAGAGTGCATTTACAAATACGTTCACCAAAAAAGTCGGCTGCTCTCCTAGCCACTATCGCAATAGTTTACGATAGTGTGACTTCCCCAGCCTTATAAACAATCATACCTTTAACATTTCCCTTAAACCCTTGTTTGCCAATGTTTTTTTGATTGCATCCTTGTTTTCCTGCTGCTGGCGGTTTTTTTGTATTTTTTTGCAATTAATGCGTATTTTTTTGCAATCATATTGTTTTTTATTGACAGATACTTCACCTTTAATGAGTCGAGTGTAATGAAATGAGAGCAATAGAAAATTTATCCTTTGTTGAAGAGTGGCTTAAACTTAGTCACGATCAACTGCTACAAGAGCTGTCGAATAACTACAGCGTTGATGAAGAAACTTGGGTAAAACGCCTTATTGCGATTGCCGATCCGTCTTCTAAAGAAATGCTAGATATTAATTCTATTGCTCGACCCCTAATTGAAAAAACACGTAAAAGTACGAAAGGCACACATATTGTTGATAAGCTATTGCAAGAATATAGCTTAAGTGATGAAGATGGCATCACACTCATGTGTTTGTCAGAAGCGCTATTGCGTGTCCCGGATATTGAAACGCGCAATGCTCTCATCAAAGATAAGCTAACAGCGGCTGACTGGAAAACTCACTTAACAGGTGATAATAGCTTGTTTGTTAACGCGTCTACTTGGGGGTTATTTATAGCAGGCCGCTTTGTAAAAACCGGAGCGGTCAATCACGGTGATGCATCAACTGGACTACAAAAATTACTCTATAAATGCGGTGCTCCCACATTACGCGCTGCAATGAAAGTGGCCATGCAAATTATTGGTGAATATTTTGTTTTAGGGCGAACCATTCAAGAAGCGAGTCAACGTTCAATTCCTTTTTGTAAAGAAGGCTGTAAGTATTCTTTTGATATGTTGGGTGAGGCTGCGCATACGCGTACAGATGCGGAACGTTATTTAAAGAGCTATTTAGATGCCTTAGATAATATGTCACAAAATGCAGCGTTACGACCTGATACCGGGGCAGGGCATACCTTATCGATAAAAATTTCTGCATTACATCCGCGTTACGAAGAGTCGCATAAAGATAGTGCGCTTCCTGAGTTGGTTCGAATCGTTAAAAAAATTGTCGAAAAGGCTCGTGCTAGTGATATCGGCATTACAATCGATGCAGAAGAGGCTGATCGTTTAGAGTTATCTTTAGAGCTGTTTAAGCAGGTTTACACTTCTACGTCGGTAAAAGGCTGGGGGAAATTTGGTTTGGTTGTTCAGGCATATTCGAAACGTGCGTTGCATGTATTATGTTGGATTACCTCGTTGTCTAAGCGACAGGGTGACGAGATCCCTGTGCGCTTAGTTAAGGGCGCTTACTGGGATACGGAAATTAAGCTTTGTCAGGAATTGGGCATTAATAGCTATCCAGTATTTACTCGTAAAGAATCAACAGACACTTCCTATCTAGCCTGTGCACGTTACTTATTATCTGACTATACCAAAGGTTGGGTTTATCCACAGTTTGCCAGTCACAATGCACACACTATTGCGAGTATTTTGGCGATGTTAGGTAAAAGGCATTGCGAATTTCAGCGTTTACATGGTATGGGCGAAGGTTTATACGAGGCTTTGATGCACTCTTATCCGAATGTTGGCGT
>JBLHJR010000070.1:0-17244 GCA_047619205.1 Candidatus Endobugula sp.
TGCAAACAGCCACATCCGCTGAAGCCATCAACACGCTATTTAAAAACGCAGCCAATGGTGAACTAAAGGATATTTTAGGCTACGAAGAACGCCCTTTGGTTTCGATTGATTATAAAACAGATCCCCGTTCCTGCGTTATTGATGCCCTATCGACAATGGTCATCAATAACACCCAAGTCAAAATTTATGCTTGGTACGATAATGAATGGGGCTACGCCAACCGCACCGCCGAAATCGCTCACATGATTGGCGAGATCGACAAAGCCTAATGCCTTTCTCAATACCTTACTTATCTTCACTATCGCTGGATATTCGCCAGTATTTACTGATTACTGCTAACTATTGGGTCTTCACCCTAAGTGATGGCGCGTTGCGAATGCTAGTGATTCTACATTTTCATCACTTGGGTTATAGCCCTCTGGAGATTGCTTTTTTATTTTTATTTTACGAACTCTTTGGCGTCATTACCAATTTATTGGGCGGCTGGCTAGGCGCTAAAATTGGCTTAAATAAAACCATGAACATCGGTTTAGGCTTGCAAATTATTGCACTCAGCATGTTACTCGTACCCCCAGCATGGCTAACGATCCCATGGGTAATGGCCGCACAGGCTTTATCCGGCGTGGCTAAAGATCTCAATAAAATGAGCGCCAAAAGTGCCATCAAACTCTTAGTAGCCGATGATGCGCAACACACACTTTATCGCTGGGTAGCCCTGTTAACTGGCTCTAAAAATGCCCTTAAAGGCACAGGATTTTTTATCGGTGGAATACTGCTGGTCGCGATTGGCTTCACCAGCACAATTGCCTCGATGGCAATCTTACTCGGGCTACTATGGGTAGTGAGTCTCATCACCCTTAAGCACGATTTAGGCAAAGCTAGCAACAAACCCAAATTCACACAAATTTTTTCTAAAAACTCGGCGATTAATTTTCTCTCGGCTGCACGATGTTTTTTATTTGCTGCACGTGATGTCTGGTTTGTTGTGGCGCTGCCAGTTTATTTCAGCACACAACTTAATTGGTCACATTGGCAAGTCAGCAGCTTTTTAGCCCTATGGATTATTGGCTATGGCTTAGTGCAAACCCTAGCGCCCATACTCAGCAGCCGTCAAAGTAATACTGCACCTAAGAGTAAAAGTGCCAGCACTTGGGCTTTCCCCTTAGCCATCATCCCCTTAAGCATGGCTTTTTTTCTAGGCACCAGCGCTAATACAACACTCGTACTTGTTATCGGCTTACTCGGCTTCGGCGTTTTATTTGCCATCAACTCTTCTTTACACAGCTACTTAATCCTCAGCCTAGCGGAAAGAAAAAATGTTTCTCTAGACGTGGGCTTTTACTATATGGCTAATGCGCTGGGGCGTTTGCTGGGCACCGTATTATCTGGCTACTTATATCAAGCTTATGGCTTAAGTGCCTGCCTTATTGTATCTTCTGTATTTATCTTCATTGCGGCTATACTTTCACTGTTCATTGACACCGCATCAACAAAAACATCCACGTAAAATCGTCTCCGCACATCAAGGAATAAGTAAGCAGACTAAGCTTAAGCGCACCGCTAGACAATGTCACGAAAAAGACATACAGCGTGCATATAACTGTCATAAAAATACCTTACTCTCTAACTGCATTCAGGTCGTTAAAACCAATAACGCAACAGTTCTAAGGTGAAAACTCATTATGCTTATCGTCGGCAATATCGTTGAAAAATATACCGCTATCGTTAGTGCAAATTCATGGTTTAAAAAATCCTTGCCATTAAACACTTCAGCCTTTAAAAAATCATTTAAGCCAAAAAAAATTCAGCCCGTTGCCGGAGCCGAAAACAAGCAGCGTTTAGACATCGCCATTAACAATTGTGAGTGGCTAGGAGAGACCAACGATGGCAAAGTCATGTTTCTTTATCAATATACTGGCCGCTCCCCCATACTGCGAGAAATTGGACGTTTACGCGAAATTTCATTTCGCGCTGTCGGCGAAGGCACGAATAAACGCAGAGATATAGATCAACATGATAAATTTTATTACCACCTGATTTTATGGGATAAGGACGATAAAGAAATTGTCGGTGCCTATCGTTTCGGTGATGCCAAACAGTTAACTCAAAGCTATAGAAACCGGCTCTATAGCGCCAGCCTATTTCATTATCACGCCGCCATGCAACCCTACCTTGAGCAAGGTCTCGAATTAGGTCGCAGCTTTGTTCAACCAAAATATTGGGGTAAACGTAGCTTAGATTACCTTTGGTATGGCATTGGCGCCTTCTTAAAACGACACCCGCAATATCGTTATTTATTTGGCCCTGTATCACTGAGCAATGATTTGCCCGCGCTAGCAAAAGACTTGATCGTGTGTTTTTATCAGACCTATTTTAGTAAAACAGAAACATTGGCAAGCGCGCTTATACCGTACAAGTCTCATTCAGATACTAATGATCTATTTTCTGGCGAAAATTACCAAGAAGATTTCTCTATACTAAAGAAACGTTTAAATGCAATGGGCGCTAAAGTACCCACACTGTATAAACAATACACTGAAACCTATGAAGAAGGCGGAGTACACTTCTTAAGCTTTAGCATAGACCCCGATTTCAATAATTGTATTGATGGCCTAGTGCTGGCCGACCTAAGCAAACTAAAAGAAAAGAAGAGTTTACGTTACATGCGTTGAACTGGGCTTGAACTAGGAGGCTATCCGAGAATAGGGGCCGTAGCGAGGGATAGCGGTTTTGAGTCAGATTTTTTCATGATTTGAGGAGAATAGTGGTTCTATTTGCCAACAGTAGGCGCCCTTAAGCGACGAAAATCAGGATAAAATCTGGCCAAAATCCGTTTTTCCGCAGTAGGTTTCTATTCTCGGGCAGCCTCCTAGGTTTCCAATAAAAAAGTAACCGGACCATCATTGACTAGCGCTACTTGCATATCCGCGGCAAATACCCCTGTTTGAACATTCTCCTTGATACTTTCTTTTCGTGCCTGCACTACAAAATAATCATAAAGGTTTCGCGCCACCTCGGGTTCTGCCGCTGAAGAAAACCCTGGGCGCAAGCCTTTTTTAGTGTCTGCCGCCAAGGTAAACTGCGACACAATCAATAAGCCACCCGTCATATCCAGTAAACTTAAATTCATTTTTCCATCGGTATCGGAAAACACGCGATAATTGATTATCTTTTGTAATAGCTTATCGGCTTGCTGCTGTGTATCGTTTTTTTGTACCCCCAACAATAATAATAGGCCCTGATCAATGTGACCCACTACGTGTTGATCTACACTGACCGATGCTTGAGTCACTCGTTGAATTAATGCACGCATAGTGTCACTTCTTTCTCTTGTAAATAGGCTTCATCACACCAAACTAGAGTGGAAACAATATAAAAATGATAACAATAACCGATTTTGTTGTGATATTTTATATTGATTCCGCACATTATGAAAACCTCATGAAAAAACACGATAGGATGCATCCAAATCAACTCTCCCATTCGTCTTTATTACTAGGCAGATAATATTTTGTATGCGACATTATCGACTTCAATATGCACAGGAGATCACTATGGACATATTCGCGTTAACATTCTACGGTATTGTTTGTGGCACATTAGCTTATGTAAGCCCGACAATGAAAAATAAAATGCTTCGTCTAGCAATGGGGGTGTGTATTGGCTTGCTAGCCGCTACGGCACTACCGTTGGTTCGTGGCGTAATATAAGCTTAAGTGTAATAGATTAAGCAGCGAACGTTATCACCACTGAAAACATTCACCCTATTCCACTTATTAAAGAACTGCCATCAACGTAACACACTGAAAAACTATTTATTTTACAATCCCATCAGCTTGTAAAAATCAAACGCCTTGATTTTATTCACTCATTTCGATTAATTCATAAGTATCGAACAGCAAACGAATGGTTAATGACTTATATTGGCTAATGTCAGCAACAAACTGTCCATTACGACTTCGGTAATTAGTAAACATTAAAACGCGTTGAGCCAATTTTTTAGTCTTCGGCAAATCAACCGACTCAACAAATGATAATGGCACCACCTCCAGACTAACCACATCTAGTGCTTTTCCATAACGACTTAACAGTAATGCCTTATCGTTAAACCATTCGGACCCACTTAACCCTAACAACAAGGGGGAAATACTATCATCATTAACAAACAATAAATCTATAGCCACTGGACTATTCATATTGCTATCGGGAAAAGACACTAGCGTAATATTTTTAATCGCATTATCACTACCAACGCCCAACATTTTCAATGTGTACTTTGTACTGGAACAAGCATTCAACATTAGTATGACCAGTAGCAATGACAAAAGTAAACACAGTTTTATAGGGATTTGATTTATTTTTACGTTAAACATGCTCATGTTAGACACCAATGAATGTTATTTTTATTTGCCAAGCAGGTCATTGGCCACACGGACATGATGAGTAAGGCATAACGCCTTATCCCGGGATAAGCCTCCCCCACCACCTGACAAATATGTTGTAAAATGGTCGTTGTTCCGCAGGCCAGCGGAACAACCATCAAACCCCGTTACATCATTTAAAAAAGCTTTTGTGGATCATCATAAGAAGCATCCTTGAGTACCGAATTTACTAGCCTGGCGTCTTTATTTTTCACCTTAAAAGATAATGTTTTTTCGTCATGATGTCGGCTTATAACGCTAGGAAATTAATGATTTTCGGATTGATATATTAGCTAAGATATTAAAAATACAGTTTCATTCTACAATATGCCACGCCATTTTTGAAAAAACCTTCGCCTTCTTGCTTAAATCCGAAGCGGGTATAAAACCCTATGGCTGACACCCTAGCATCAAGCCAAACACTATTACATTCCGCAACTCTCAACTCGCCAATTAAGTAGTTGAGCATAAATGTTCCAACTCCCTTACCTTGATATTCTGCAAGAGTCGCGAATTTTCTTAACCGGGTAGAATGACCGTTAGTATAAATTGAAGCCACGCATACCCGAACATCATTATATTTCACTCCGAAGTGAAGCGCAGACTCATCACCTGCTACTTTACAGTAACTGACATCTTCATTAGGCCATAAAACCTGATGGCGAATACCCAGTGTTTCCTCCCAATTTAGCTTGTCTATTTCCATCAACAATATTTGATACCCGAATAAGTAGCTTGGTAATGGGTGGCCTGATAAACATAGAAGGTGCCTATTGTTATTAACAGGAGATCCATCATACACGAACGAAGGCGCCTAGCGTTTTAAGCCTAGAAATAAGGCTATTACTAGTAGGGTGTTTGAAAAGAATACACTCCGTTTCAGGCCATCTGAGGCATGGATGCCGAAGCTGAGCGTATAGGGACATATTCACAGCGCGCCTGAAATGGAGTGTATTCTTTTCAAGTGACCCAGTAGTATGTATAAGGCAACTAACACACTACCCGATGCCCACTACGTGCATCAATGATCCAGTAAGACGCTCTACACGCAAACAATGACACAAATGCATATAAACGCACTCATTTTGCCCAAAAAATATAGCCTATCCAGTCGCGCACCAACAAAACCCTTTGTAAAGTATGACAAATAAATACAATAGATCGACCGGCACCAATGTAGTGCAGCCGCGCATTATATTAGTGAGTTAACACAAGCTTAAAATCTCGAAAATTACTGTAAAATAAATATAAACCCTTGTTTTTAAAGAGTTTATATTTATTGGCATGAAACACGCTATGCAGTCTGCATTACTACACTATTATTAATGAGGAGCAATCTGTTATGTCTTATATAGAACCGAGTGAATTTGTCACCAAGATGGTAGATTCGGGTGAACAAAAAATGTTTATGTCTACTAAGGACACCTTTATCCGTGCTTTTATGGCTGGCGCTATTTTAGGTTTGGCCGCATTTTTTGCCATTACCGTTATTGTGCAAACAGGTAGTCCTTTAATCGGTTCGCTGCTATTCCCAGTGGGTTTCATCATGTTGTACCTGATGAAGTTTGACTTGCTAACCGGTGTGTTTACATTAGTGCCACTAGCATTGCTAGATAAACGCCCGGGCTGTAACACTAAGCAGTTATTGCGCAACTGGGGACTAGTCTTTATTGGTAACCTTGCTGGCGCACTAACCGTTGCATTTTTTGCATCGTATATTTTGACTTATGGTTTCAATACCGACGGTGGCGCACTCGCCGCTAAAGTGGGCAGCATTGGTGAATCTAGAACATTGGGTTACCAAGCACACGGCATTGATGGCTGGATTACTATTTTCATTCGTGGCATGTTGTGTAACTGGATGGTGTCTATGGGTGTGGTTGGCGCAATGATTTCAACGTCGGTCAGCGGAAAAATGCTAGCGATGTGGATGCCCGTTATGTTGTTCTTCTTCATGGGTTTTGAGCATTCCATTGTGAACATGTTCTTGTTTCCATTCTCTATGATTATGGGTGGCGAGTTTACATTATCGGATTATATACTTTGGAATGAGCTGCCTACAGTTTTAGGTAATCTTGTCGGCGGCTTCTTATTAGTCGGCTTGCCTCTTTACTTAACGCATGTAAGAACTAGCCCAGAGAAAAGATAAGCCTAATCTGCTTATACAGTAAATAACAAACGCACCCCTCTGGTATTTATATCAGAGGGGTTTTAGTATGAGAGACAGATAAAAATAATGGCCACGCCTAATTGAGTCGATAATAAGTAAAGCCAAAAGCCTAAAAAGGGCACTATGAAAAAAAAATTAATACTCAACATTGGGCAATACTCTAGCGCTGGAAGAAAGTCTATCAATCAAGACTTTCACGGTGTTTGCATCCCTGACGAACCTTCACTGAGCACCAAAGGTATTGCTATTGCCATTGCTGATGGCATTAGCAGTAGCGATGTCAGCCAAATTGCAAGTGAAACGTCTATTAAAAACTTCTTACAAGATTACTACTGCACATCAGATGCATGGTCGGTTAAACACTCGGTTCAGTGCGTATTAAAAGCAGTCAATTCATGGCTCCACACACAAACACAACAGAGTGACCGTCGCTTTGACAAAGATAAAGGCTATATCTGTACATTCAGCGGCATCGTGTTTAAATCAAATACCGCACATTTATTTCACAGCGGCGACTCGCGTATTTATAAGCTGACGGGAAATACGCTAGAACAGTTGACTGAAGACCATCGGCGTACGATATCGGCAGAAACCAGCTACCTTACACGGGGCTTGGGCATTCATCATTTTATTGAATTGGACTATCGCTCGCTACAGGTGAGTGAAGGCGATGTATTTATCTTAGCGACTGATGGCGTTTATGAATACCTATCGGGAAGTATTATTGCAAATGCTATCATTAAGGGTAAAAACAATCTCGACCTCACGGCAAAAGTATTAGTCGAACAAGCCTATGCAGCCGGCAGCACAGATAATTTAACACTACAAATTATTGATATTACTCAGCTACCTCGAAAAAACCTTGACGAAGTCCAAGGGCAAGTTCATTTATTGCCGCCAGCACCTAAATTACAAGCGAGGAAATCGTTTGATGGCTACGATATTATTCGTGAAATTTATATTAGTAGCCGCAGCCATGTGTATTTAGCAAAAGATAATGATAGCGGAAAACAAGTAGTATTAAAAACACCGTCTACGGAAATGAGGAATAACGAAGAGTATCTGGAAAACTTATTAATGGAAGATTGGGTGGCTAAGCGAATGAATAATCCGCATGTTTTGAAAGCCGTAGAAGACACACGCAAAAAAAATTATCTCTATACAGTAACTGAATTTATCGAAGGCAAAACCCTAGCCCAATGGATGCGGGATAATCCGGCACCTTCGATTGATAGTGTCCGCGCCATAATTGAACAAGTGGTGAAAGGCTTACAAGCATTTCACCGCCAAGAAATGGTACATCAAGATTTACGCCCCAACAATATTATGATTGATGATGTGGGCACGGTAAAAATCATTGATTTCGGCGCCACAAAAGTCGCTGGCATTTCCGAAATCATTCCCAAGAATGAAGGCATTGTGGGTACAGCCCAGTTTACTGCCCCTGAATACTTTTTGGGTCAGACGGGTACGCATCAGTCCGATCTTTTTTCTTTAGGTGTACTCACCTACCAAATGCTATCGGGTGAACTACCTTATGGTAATGAGATTGCAAAAACACGGACAGCACGCGATCAACAAAGACTCAGTTATCGGCCACTAAGCCATAATAAGAATGCTATTCCCGGATGGGTTGATTATGCGATAAAAAAGTCGGTAGCCATTAATCCGGAGAAACGCTACGTGGAGGTGTCAGAATTTATGCATGAACTGAAGTATCCGAACCCTCGCTACATGAACCAAACTAAAGCACCGTTAATTGAGCGTAACCCTGTACTCGTTTGGCAAGGTATTGCTGCCATCTTACTGGGCATTATTATTTATCAACATATTCGCTGATAGTAAAGAAGCACCCAACATAGGCACTTCTTTACACCTAGAAAAAATTACCACGCTTTATAAGGTAAGAACTTACCATTTAACGTTAACAGCACTCTATCACCCTTAGGGTCTTCGATTTTTTCTACATCCATGGAAAAATCAATTGCACTCATGATGCCGTCACCAAATTTTTCTTGAATCACTTCTTTTAAAGTATCACCATAAACACCCACTACTTCATACAAGCGATAAACTAATGGGTCTTGGGGAACCGCTTGATCCCAAGTCTTTGTTGGGTATTCCATTAGTGCGGCTTTAGCACCTTCGGGCAAGCCAAGTAACTCACATAATTTTTCGGCCGGTGTTGCAGGCATGCTATTCATTCCCAAGCAGGCAGAAGTCACCCATACTACGCCCATACCTAATTCATTCGCGATATCTTCCCAAGACAAATTGTTATCTTTTTTTGCCAAAACAATCGCTTCTACCACTTCTGTTTTTTTCATGTGTCTATTCCTATTCACTTTAATGTTAATGCTGTAGAGCAATCGGCATGCCAACAACCATGCACCTAAAAATAGCCCTTATGGTCACTAGTGGAAAAACATCTGATGGAATACGACCTGAAAATGGGCACCATTTTATTTCCGCTAACCATTTTGGTGCACATTAATATTTACAGCGTATTTTATTCATTCTACAGCTGAACCTAGAAACGGCAGTTGAAAGGTACTGTGCCTTTTAATTTCTCAAAGGGTCACTTACTAGCGGGTCAATTGAAAAGAATACACTGCATTTCAGGCGCGCTGTGAATATGTCCCTATACGCTCAGCTTCGGCATCCATGCCTCAGATGGCCTGAAACGGAGTGTATTCTTTTCAAGCACCCTGCTAGTACCTCTACATTAAATCAGCCCTAACAACCAGCCGGTCGTTACCTCTTGGCGCTATAGTGTTGAATGGGTAACAAGTGACAAGATAAAGCTGATTTTTTCCTTCATCAATAGTGAATGGCGTCGTACTGATGTCAGCAATCCATTGCTCACTCACCTTGTAATGCTTCCAGATTCCCTTATTATTTTGCACCTCTAATGTGCTGCCTGTTTGAATAGTGTGCAATAAAGAAAAATGCGTATCTCTGTGTCCAGCAATCACACTCGCTCCTTCGGTCGCAGGTAAAGCTGTGCGGACATCGTGTCCGGGGCCAAAGGCGAGGCTGTTGCCCGTACTGCCAGATAGTACATAAAATGGGGTTTGCTTGTTATTGTTATCCTGATGATGAAACACTATTTTAGCGACAGGCCAGGTATCGGCCCATGGCCATGGCTTAGTCTTCTGACCTGCCTGTAAGGTGGTTTGCCATGCCGATTGGATTAGCCACTGCGCGAGGTGCGCTTTGGCATAAATTACCGCGGCATGGCTCCAATGCCAGACAGTCGTCATTATTAACAGTGCAAACAAACCAGACAGTAATTGACGACGACGTATGTTATTGACCATCCGTCGCTCTCCCCGCTGGTTTTCGGCTACGTTTTTTCAATGCATAAAGGCGCTGCAAGTATTTTTTACGCAATAAATAGCGTGGTTTTTTATAGCTTCTTTTTTTATTGCCCCCAAACCATTTAAACAACGGCGTAGCCAGCAGACTAATACTACCTAATAGCATATGTAACCATAAAGAAGTGGCTGTTTGAGGATAGCTAAGTGATGTTAACGATTGTCCTTTTGCCAACGGATTGGCGACTGGGGTTTGTACTACGCTTTTAGTAATAGGGCGGCTTATTTTTTCTTCAACCGCCACAAAACTAGTATAAGGACTCATTAATTGATGATTCAGTGCGACATCAATAATAGCTTGCTTTAATCTCTCTTGAGCTGATGTTGATTTATCTCTACGTTTATTATCTACTAACGATGCTATTTTATTGCGCGCCCATATTTTAGCAACACCGGAGTGCTGCTTTCCGTTAGATAATGCTAATGTTTCTTTCCACAATTGGCCTTGATGCGTTCCAGTGATAGTCAACGCTGATATTTCATAGTCCTTATGTAAGCTGATCATTAGCGGTTCGCCAGCATAAAGGTCAGCAATCGGTGATGGAAATATCTCTAGATTTGTCTCACCGACTATTGGTGCTGAGTTAGCGCTATTGATAGAGCTATTGATAGAGCTATTGATAGAGCTATCCGTAACGGTAATATCACGCATGACGGGACTGCTAATCGCATTAAACAAGCTTGTCATTTTCTGGCCCACCTCATTAATGTCACCAATATACGTAAAACTACCCCGTCCTATTTCAGCGGCTTTGCGCATAAAAAAACTATTCGGTGCTGAGCCAATCCCCACCATAAACAAACGACTGGCCTTAATGTTTTGACGAATGCTAGTCAACAATTGCTCTTCATTACCAATGCTCCCATCGGTGATAAAGACAATTTGTTTTAAGTGCGTTTGCTGGCTATCTTGTTGAAAAGCCGTCGTGAGTGCGGGTAATATTTCTGTTCCTCCTCCCGCTTGTAAATTATCCACCATTGCCAATGCTTGCTGAACATTGCGTTTACTGGCATTTACGGGCTGCGTGTAGAACAAAGAATAATTTGAATTAAATTCAATAATGTTAAAACGATCCGTAGCGTTTAAGTGCTGCAAACCTTTTTTTAATCCTGCCTTAGCCTGACGAATCGATGTGCCCCCCATAGAACCCGAGGTATCAATAATAAAAATCATTTCTTTAGGAATAGATAAACTATGCTGTTGTTTATTTTCAGTAGAAACACTAGGGGGCATTAACATTATCAAACTGTAATCATCACCCGCTATGGTCTCATTAAATACTGCTGCTCTAGGCGTTGCTGATGCCGTTGCTCGCCACGACAACACAAAATCCCTATCCATACTGACTTTGCCATGACTTAAGCTAATACGATGCTGCTGATTGGATTTAGTCACCACAATGTTATGGTAAGCACTGGTAATTTCTGCCAGAGGCAGACCCGCATCTAGCAACACCGTTAAATCTATTAAATGATTGGCTGTAGCGCTAATCGGTGGCGTCATTAAATCAGCATCAGGAACTTGTGCCGTAGGCGAAGACATACCCCAACCACTCTTATTAATAGCAATAGCACTTTCTTCTACCACGCTACTATTAGTGACGCTGCCAGATTGCGGAGGAATATAACGTGGCGTAATCGTCATAGGGAAGCGCAAACTAAAAACACCTTGTCGATAATCGATAGTTTGTAAATAGCGTAATTTTACCGTTATCTTTTCATGGGGCGCGATATTGGCTATCTGTTGTGAAAACATATTGGGGCGATGCTGCTCTAATAAGGCGGCTTTTTTTCCGGCTGATTTGGCTTGTTGATACATTTTCTTTGCTTGTTGTTTTTCTTTTATAAGGCCTTTTATCACGCGCTTACCTATTCTCAGCTCCATTCCATCCACCGCCGCATTTTCAGGCAAGGGGAAAACATAACGCCCTTCCACCCACTCATCACTGTCGTTTGCAAAATGTTGCGTGAGTTCCACCATCGCAATCATGCCACTCACTTGCATAGTCGCCTCACTCGCTATCAGTAATGCGGCGCGCAGACTAGGGTGTTGCGTATTGATAGACGTTAATTCCATTTCACCACTGCCCTCGCCCATATTTTTTTCATTAGTGGATATAGCGACGGATGCATTTGCGCTATTGAGTAAAATAAATAGTGCAAAACTGATACAAAGGATAAAAGGTGACGATGATTGATGCGTGGTCATGATAAAGCTCTCAGTACAGTGAATATGACGCTTATGTTTAGCGCTTATTAGTGAACGGATTAAAACAGCTATATCTGACATTCTTTGGCATAGAATGTGGCAATCTTGTGGCAAATAGTGACGATAGGGTGATTATATTTTGTTAGCGACAGGCAAAACTATTTAAGCAACACGAGTTATGCTATTTTGCAAAGTAATAAAGCTCCAGCCTAAGTGACGGAAGAAGACTCAATGCCAAAGCATATAGTGATTGTAGAAGATGAGCAGTTATTAGCTGATAACTATAAAGAAGCCTTACGCCGCCAAGGTTACGCGGTAACACATTATAGTGGCCGCCAAGAAGCGCTAGCGGGTTTTGCCCAACAGTTGCCCGATATGGCTATCATTGATGTGGGCTTAGGCGAAGATGTGGAAGGCGGCTTTGATCTGTGCCGAGAGTTGCGTAGCCGCTCCTTAGAATTACCGATTATTTTTTTAACCGCACGAGACCATGACTTTGATGTTATTTCGGGCTTGCGTTTAGGCGCCGATGATTACCTGACTAAAGACATTGGTCAGGCACACATGTTAGCGCGTATTGTCGCTTTATTTCGCCGTATCGATGCACTAAAACAACCCATAAAACAAGAATCGTTAATTAACGCTGGGCCCTGCGTGTTAAACTTAGATCGCATGACTGTGAACTGGCGTGGACAGCCTATCGACTTAACGGTCACTGAGTTTTGGATTGTGCATGCCTTAATCAAACATCCTGGGCATGTAAAAAATCGTCAGCAATTAATGGATGCTGCCAATGTGGTACTAGATGATAATACCATTACCTCGCATATTAAACGTATTCGTAAAAAATTCATCGTGGCTGACACCGACTTTACTGCAGTACAAACTGCCTATGGCATGGGTTATCGTTGGGTGCTTTAAGCTAAACAATGGGCTCACGAAACACTACGCATATTGTTGGTGTCTATTTTCACATCCAACTGCTTCGTCTAGTCTTAAGCAGCTTCCGATGAAGCAGTGTCTTAGTATGCTCTGCTGAACGAAAACATTAACAACACTATTTTTATGAAATTACGCCATCAATTATTTTTTATTAGCCTATCCTTACTGGTCTTACCTTGGGGAGCATGGCAGTATTTACAAGCCGTTGACGTGGCCATGCGTAGTTCACAAACGCAATCCTTATTAGATAGCGCGACACTAATCGCGGATCGCCTGTCGCTTGAATCGAAGTTATTTGATGACGCCTTTGTGTCGATGCCTTCCGCAGATTCATCGGCAGATAAACGCGACCATGACTTTTTGTCTTTATACGCTTATCCGCTAACAGGAACTCCCATTATTGATGGCTACGGCGATGAATGGCGAAACAGCCAAGCAGAAGTTATGCATTTCTCTGCCGACAATAACAACGCCTCTACCTCTGCTGCAGAAATGCAAATAGGCACTCGAGGTAATAAGGTTTATTTTTATCTTAAAGTTAGCGATAACTATTTACACTATTACAACCCTTCCGCGCAGCATGCCTTAAGTGCCGACCACATCCGCTTACAGATAAACGATGCTCATCAGCAAGCAACGGATTATTTAATTCGTACCAGCGCACCCAGCCATATTACGGCGCATTATTATGATAACAATGAAGTGTTGCGTCGAGAGGATGCCATTAAAGGCGTGTGGCGAGAAACCGCCCAAGGTTATCAGGTAGAGCTAATAATAGATAAAAATTTACTGGCCAATGGTTTTCGTTTATCCGTAATTGACAATCAAAAAACGGTAGTCAACACCTTATCATTAAGCAAAAGCACCCTATTATTAACCGCACCCTCGCCTTCTATTCAGCAATTTATTAAAAACTTTCATTCGCCATCCCTAAGTATAAAGGTATTAAATCCTCAACAATGGTTAGTCGCGGCAGTGAATGCGCACGAAACATTGTCCGTTAATAAGAAAATTCCATGGTTCGTAGAATGGTTTTATCGACAATTATTAGACTCAGAAAACCTGCCTTTACGTAACAGTAACCCTTATCGTTCTTATAACGTATATGAAGAAATTCAACAATCATTACAAGAAGGCAGTGTGTTGCGCTGGTATCGTCATAACGGCGACCAGTTTAAACGGCAAACCTTGGCGAGCGTTGCCGTACCGATTCATCATGAAAAACGTTTGCTAGGCTATGTGCTAATAGAAAAAACGACCGACCAATTAATTGCCTTAATGACTTCCGCCTTTAGCCAATTATTCATCTACACCATGGGCGCATTTTTCATCGTCGCTTTTATTTTATTAGCTTATGCGAGTTGGTTATCTTTACGTATTAGCCGTTTAAATCGTATCGCTAATAGTGTCATCGGCGAGCAAGGCAGTATTCACGTAGATAACGCCATATGGCCCGACTTAACGCGTTATGATGAGTTAGGTGATTTGTCACGCAGTTATCGGCAGTTATTGGTACAACAACAAGAATACAATGACTATTTACGCACCCTATCCAGCAAACTATCCCATGAATTACGCACACCTATTGCCGTAGTCAAATCCTCCTTAGAAAACATGGGACAAGTAGAGGATAGTAGTTTACAAAAAGAATATAGCCAGCGTGCACAGCAAGGCATACAACGCTTAAATGCTATATTAAGTTCTATGAGCTCTGCCAGCAGTGTTGAGCAAAGCGTGACTACTGCCGAATTTGAAACAACCGACTTACAAGCTTTATTAACTGGCTTAGCCGTGGCTTATAACGATGCTTATAAAAACCACACGATTCATTTTCATGCGCACACGGATACAGCCGTAGCCAGTATTGATCAAGACTTGTTTGTGCAAATGATGGATAAATTACTGGATAATGCTAGCGACTTTTCTCCAGCGTCTGAACCGATCAACATCCATTTAAGCCAAGAAAAAAATGATCTGATTATTGATATAGAGAATATCGGTCCATTATTACCTGAAAGCATGCAAAATAATTTATTTGAATCAATGATTAGCGTGCGCAAGGAGAAAACATCTACCGATACCCACCTTGGCTTAGGTTTATATATTGTCCGTTTAATTGCGGAGTGTCATAGCGGTGAAGTCGTAGCGAATAATCGTGAGGATGGACGTGGAGTCCTATTTTCTGTCATTTTACCTTTGTCCACATGTACCCGTAATGCTTGAGATTGAGGTATCCATAGCACGTCATGGGTATGCTCATGGGATCACATAATGGCTTCATCTGGAAAACCAATGGAGCCCTTTGCCTACGTCCATGTAGACAACACCTCAGCATCCTGCCTACGCCCCCACCTATATCCATATAAGTAACTTCTGCATCCTGCCTGCGCCCCTTGCCTACGTCCGTGTAGCTAGCACTTCTGCTGCCTACTTACGGTAGTACCATTAGCGGTGCATGGGTTCTCACTTGTGCATCCCCAAGTAAAATCGTGTCATCCTTATTTAACAGGCTATTTTTTTGCTCTGGCTTAAATACTTCGATAGTGACTCGACGATCCAGTGCATAGGCATCGAGATCATTTTTAGCCGATTTCGATTGGTCTGCACCGTAGGCATGTCGTTCTATACGGTTTACATCAATGCCACGAGCCTCTAAGGCTTTCTGTACATTAATAGCACGGTACATTGATAAGACATTATTGTATTCATCCGTACCGCGAGGATCCGCATAACCATGTAGACGAAGACTTAAGTCGGGATTGCGCTCTAAAAAGGTAGCTAACTCATCCAAGCGTCTTAATGTATAGGTATTCAGGTTATCGTTACCCGTATGAAACAGCACTTGAAATTCAAGATTTGTCATCGCTAACGCCTGCATTTGATACTGCTGCTGTTGAGCCACTTGTAGCTGTACGTTTAATGCGGTAATTTTTTTTGTCGCATCAGCCAAATTCATGTTGGCATGTTCAATTCCGGCAACGGCAACATCATAACCATCAGCTTTATCTAGCTCATCACCTAAAAATTTCCCACTAATACTACCAACAATAATACCTATCGGACCGGCTATTAATCCCCCTATAATAGCGGCTGCACCAAACGTTACCCCGCCTTTAACGCTAGTAATTTCGCTGGTATTCTCTTGCTCAAAATAATCCTGATCTGAATAGCCCTCCTCTGCATAACTTGAAAGTGAAGCCGCACTGACGGCTAGCGCTAGACTGGTTGCTAATAACGTGTTTTTCATTGGTTTATCCTCTAGTGGGTTAATATGAGGAGCTAAGTAATGCATGTCCTCGTTACACACTATTAAACACAGGAAAGTGGGCTTTTTAATGTTGCAAAAAAGATCAATAGCGAGGGAATTATGATGAACTATGGCGGGGGGGTATTGTTGGGCCGAGGGGAGAGGAATATGGGTATTGAATAGCGGGTGGCTACAGGTTAATCTTGTTGTATTGGTGTTAGGGCTATTGGCTGCTTTCGGCCCAGACTGTGTGAAAATTCATTTGCTCTCTTTCGTGACGTGACCCTACGCGAATACAATAGGGTTTTTGGCTGCCATTTACTGCCATATTAAATCTCACGCGTGTTTTTTTGTGAGGTTTATTGATAAATTAACGCTGTTCCGACTTTTCACACAGTCTGGACCCTTAGCGGACATTCAGCAGTATTAGAGAACTGATCATATAAAATGCTATTAATATGATTGACCAAGAAAATAAATCATATCATATCAATAAAATAAGAGGGCTGTTCCTCGTTATCACTTCCTTTGGCGGCAAGAAATAAAGGAATAATAAATAAAAACAGAGAGATACCATGTTTTCTAGAAACGCCACTAAAAAATAAAAGTATAGGGGTCAGAGCCCTAAGTGAGCATTGGTTTGGCAAGGAAAAGGCTATGTATAGGGCTCTGACCCGAATGGCACTTACTTAAGGCACTAAACTCAGTAAACATATGGGTTTCAAGCCTACAAGGAAAAACTGAAAATGGTTACCCTTATTGGTTTTGTCGAGTTTCTTCCTTGTATCTGAATAGATAGAGTGAAACCGCTTAGTTAAGGATAGTTCACTAAGCCCTGTAATCACTGGCATTAAGCCTTAAGTAAGTGCCATTCGGCT
>JBLHJR010000071.1:0-16364 GCA_047619205.1 Candidatus Endobugula sp.
GTTTTTGCTGTGCTTTGTTCATTTGGTGATTCCTCTAGTGGTTGTACTCGGGGTTGAGTACATAGAGGAATTATCGCTGAAGAATCAAATTTCTGAATTTTGCCGCTTAGCGGCTTCGTTCAACAAGCGGCTCAATCTGACCTCCACTGCGTTGCTCGTTTTGTGCTTTTCCGCTACGCTACCACAAAACAATCCACTACAAAGCCGCAGCTGTTTGCGGCGTTAGCATAAAAAAACAAATCGAGTATGGCTATATAACCATACTTCCGTTATAGTTTACTTATGAGCAAATCAAATTTTGAGTGGGATGAGGTGAAGAACCTCGAAAATCAAGAAAAGCATGGCGTATCATTTTACGATGCTCAACATGCATTCAAAGATGAACGACGTGTTATTGCTGAAGATGCTGTACATAGCCAAAATGAAAAACGCTATTTTTGTTTAGGCTTAAATCAAGATGATTCAGGCATTTTAACGGTTCGTTTTACTTATCGAAATAACCAGATCAGAATTATTGGTGCTGGTTACTGGAGAAAGGGGAGAAAAATGTATGAACAAGCAAATTCAATACACTGATCAGCCAATTGGTGAAGTAAGGCTTGTTGCTGACTTCTTGCCTTCACCCGAAGAACTTAAATTAAAAAATGAAAATACAAAAGTAACTATTTCATTAAGTTCTGAGAGTGTTGCATATTTTAAACAGGCAGCCAAAACAAACCACATGCAGTATCAAAAAATGATCCGTGAGTTACTTGATGAGTATGTGGCACATCAAAAAAATGCTAACAAGTAGCTCTACCGGATTCCATAATCTGTCACGGCTTTTGCAATGAAATGCAAAAGACCGCGCCAAATTATACCACCGGTAAGCTAGGCGTTATGAAATCTAGGGAAAAACAATGATAAAATATTTATATATCCTCTCATTTATTTTTATTTCATCCTGTGCAAGTGGTCCTGCATCGCTCTCGCAACCACCCTCAACTGTGGAAATATTAGAAGCTAAAAAGGCTAACTCACCAGTTGCTGTTTCTGGAATACATGGTGTCAGGAATTCCGCTAATGGGGTTGATATTCAAATAACGTATAAAAACATTAGTGATAGAATTATTAAGTATGTAACATTTCATGTGCAGTTTAAAAACGCAGTTAATGACGTCGTCGCGGGTGAAATATCTGGACAAAAGATCACTTCTTTACGAGCTACTGGGCCTATTAAGCCAAATGCCGTAAGGTGGGGGGCTTATAACGGTTGGTCTGCTGCCTTTTATCATTCAAATGCTAAAAGTGTTCATATATCTAAAGTGGAAGTGGAGTATGTGAACGAAAAAAGTAAAGAAAAGGTGGTTGTAATCGGTTTGCCAGGGACCTTTGGGGTCATTGCAGGAAAAAGATAGTTCATAACAAATCAAAGCACTCGGACAGGGCAAAGCTGTCACTTTTTTTGCAAAATACACAAAAAAACCGCCACCTTCACCCATCCGGTGTTTGAGGCGTTAGCTTTCAAAAGTAAGTAGAGTATAACCATGATTCCCACAGTTAAAATATCACAAACAATACTAGAGTTTGGTGTGGAGCTGATTAATGAGCTTCCTGACGATCATAATAAAATGGAGTTAGAGGCAGCAACTTTATTAATTTCCACAGTTTGGAACGCTGTAAAAATAGATTCGGATAATAAAAATAAAGAACATGAAAAAACTCTTCTTCAAACTTTAAAGAACGAACAAAGAGACGTTCAAGTTATCGTTAAACAACTGATAAAAAGAAAAAAAGTAAATTTAATCATGACCCTAGAATAGTAAAAGAACATTGGATTGAAGAAAGTAATGGTGGTTTTATTTTTATCTGCAAGTCTGGATTAAAAAGTTTAGAAAGCTAACAAGGTGCTCCATCCGACACATACTGCAATAAGTAGGGTCACAATAAGTAGGTTCAGATACGACTTTATTACCCATAGCAGTGATTTTATGAATGAAAGTTGTATCTGAAAGTTGTATCTGACCCTACTTATTTGTATCTGAAAGTTGTATCTGACCCTACTTATTTCTTTATTTGTATCTGACCCTACTTATTTCTACTTATTTATACGATGGTAGACCCTACTTATTTAGGCTCGTCATAAAACGAAGCCTAAGGCCATAAAGTTGACTGCAGAACGGATTCTATATATCAGAGAAAAAATAAAGCTAAACTGGAGTCCTGAACAAATTTCTGGCCGCCTATTCACTGAAGAAAATGTCTCGCTGAGCCATGAAACGATTTATCAATTCATCCTCAAAAACAAGCGCAATGGTGGCGACCTTTATCGTTATTTACGGCATCAGGCAAAGCCTTATCGTAAGCGTTACGGCAGCAAGGATTATCGCGGTAAAATCCCCGGCAGGGTTGATATATCGGAGCGTCCAGGCGTTGTTGATGAGCGCTCAAGAGTGGGTGACTGGGAAGCGGATTTAGTTATTGGCAAGGGACATAAAGGCGCCATTGTCACCTTGGCAGAAAGACGTTCTAGGCTTTATTTGGCGCTACCGATCGCGTACAAAACCAAGGAGCTGACAACGGCGGCGATCACCGCCTTATTAACATCATTTAAAGGCTTCGTTCACACGATCACTTATGATAATGGGAGAGAGTTTAATGGCCATATGGATATTTCAGATCAGTTGAATTGCAAAGGCTTTTTTGCTCGCCCTTATCATAGCTGGGAGCGTGGATTAAATGAAAATAGCAACGGTCTTCTTAGGCAATATTTTCCGAAATCTAAGCCGTTAGATAATGTGTCCGAAGAAGAGGTGCGTGCTGCTGCTAATGAAATGAATCATCGACCGCGAAAATGTTTGGGGTATAAAACCCCATGGGAAGTATTTACTGAGTTCACCAAAATAAATGCTTTTATTTAATGGGTGGTGCACTTATGGGTTGAATTCGCCTCATCGTTTATCTACCCTTTTTAATGAATTAAAAGAGATTGCGCCGCAGTTAACATTGGACGAATGCTGGAATCACTTATTGCAAAAAATTGTTGATTATTTTGAGAAAAAATCGAGAGGATCTGATCCTCCAGGTATGTTCCTACCTGCGGGATAGTTCTGACTTTGTTTGGGTTCCAACATCATGCTAACTGATTGAGTTCTGAGGGTGAACAGCGGTTTCTAGGTTGATGATGGCAGTGATGACTTTGGTAAAGATGGCGGCTTTTCAATCAGCCGTACTGGTCATGATGACAGAGAGAGCAACCAAACCCATATGGCGAGCGGTTATTCCGTTAAAGTAGGGACGGTTTTTTTTGTATCTATGGCAACAGGGATAAGTGTGGTGAAGGTGGTGTTGTGTCGGGTGTTTTTTTCAATAATATGTAATTTAGCGTGTAGTAGACGATATCCGGGTAGGTTATTATTTTTTTGATTCAGGTTATTCTTTTCTAATGTATCACTGTTGGAGTCGCTCCAATGGGTATCATAGGCGCTAATGGTAAGTTCCCAGTTGATGCGTTCATTGTAGCTACCAGATTCAGTTCCTTCTTTTAGGTCATCGCTATGGCGGAGTTCAATTAATGTGGATTCTGCCCAAAAAGCGACTTGGTTGTAATGGTGGGTGAGTGCGACCGTGCGTAGCGATACGGTGCCGAGTTGTACACCGACAGCAAAAATTAGGCTAAAAATAAAAAAAGCCGCTAGTATTTCGATGAGCGTAAAGCCCTTACTGTATTTTTTTATTATAGCGTAATTTCTCATGGGTACTATTGAGTGTTGTCTTTGTTTATACGTTGTAGGTTCACTTGGCCTGTGAGCCACGGAATATCAATTATCCATTTTTTATGCTCGTGAATAATGGTGATTGTACCACCAGTAGAGCTACCGTCCCCATAAAATCGAATAGCTCCGCTGGTACTATCTTGTTGTTCTATGTTAGCGGTAATCAGTTCCATCGTTAAGCTGTCGGGGACTTTTGTTGTTTTTTTGTGAGGAGGAACTGAGTAAGTATTTTCGGCCAAATTAAACAGAATATAGTGCTCTTGATTACGTGTCAGTGCTTGTGCACGGGTACGGCGTATAGCCATTACCAAATCGGTTGTCACTTGTCGTATAGATGAGCGCTGGATGCCGCTAAGAATAGTGGGCGATATTAACCCCATCATTAGTGCTAGTAGCAATAACACGATCATTATTTCTACCAGAGTAAAGCCTGCGGAGCTGTTACGAAGTGGGTTCTGCTGGATCAATAAATAAACCGATAATCTTTTATTCCCAATTGGTAATGTCACGATTTTTGCCTTCGCCGCCTGGCTGGTTATCAGCACCTAGGCTATAAACATCAAAATCTTGGTGTTCGCCAGGGTAGCGGAACAGAAAGGGTCGATCCCAAGGGTCTTTAAGTTGAGAGGGTTTGGCATAACGAGGCGTTAGTTCTGATAGATCAGTGGGTGGGCTACCGTTTTCGATATAGTACTCAGTCACCATACTAACCAATAGTTGTATCTGACTTTCGGCCGCTTTACTTTTGGCAGATTCGGTTTTGCCGAGTAAGTTAGGAACCACTAAACCCGCGAGTAGCGCGAGTAACATAATCACCACTAATAGTTCAATCAGGGTGAAACCGCCAGCTCGAATAGAGCTGCGACGGCTGATGTTGCGAAAAATATTCACTCTTGTCATTGCTTTTTTATGCACAGTACCTACTCATTGTCATGGTTAACGAATAAAATTTAAGTATAGCATACCCATCATATGGCTTACCTACCCGAAAAGGTTGTTGACACTTAATATAGCCAATAATATCGAAATCACAATGGTAGCGATAATGGCCGAAAGTAGAAGGATCATAACGGGCACAAGCAAACTGAGTAGTCGATCCATCGTCGTTTTGACTTCTTTGTCATAATTGTCGGCAATCTTTGCCAACATTTGACTTATCTCCCCAGTTTCTTCACCGACGGTGAGCATTTGCAATGCCATGGCAGGGAAGTAAGGTATTTTATTGAGAGCCTCTGCCAGTGATTGTCCTGTTTTTACGGCTTGAATCAGTTGTTTGATATCTCTTGTAAATGCTGTGTTGTTGAGTACATCTGAGGACAAGGACAGGCTACGTAATATGGGTACACCATTCGCGGTAAGAGCGCTCAGTGTACGAGCAAAGCGCGCGGTTTCCATCTTTACTAATAAATCGCCAATGGTTTTATTGTTTAATAGCCAAGCATGAAAGCGCAGTCGGCTTGTGGGGTTGGCAAGTTGTTGGCGAATGCCAGTGAGCCCCAATAGGATAACAATAATGAGCGCCCACCAATAGTGCTGTAAAAAAGCACCGCTGCCTATGACTATTTGGGTAATGGTGGGCATATCACTCCCTAGCTCTGCAAACATGGGTTCAAAACTGGGAATAACGAAAACCAATAGTGCTATCACCGAAGCGACGGCCATGATGAGCAGAATGGCAGGGTAGATTAGTGCAGAGACAATACTGCGTTGTAAATCTTGGGCGCGATTGAGGTAATCGCTCAGACTTTGCAGAGTGGTACCGAGCGTCCCACCCGTTTCTCCCGCTCTGGTCATGCTAATGTAGAGTGTG
Source organism: Candidatus Endobugula sp. (assembly GCA_047619205.1). Taxonomy (GTDB): domain Bacteria; phylum Pseudomonadota; class Gammaproteobacteria; order Pseudomonadales; family Cellvibrionaceae; genus Endobugula. Next base: position 5,566 of record JBLHJR010000071.1, read on the forward strand.
GGGACTAAATTCTTACAGCTTTCTAGGGCATTAGAGAGTGATTCACCATCCCTTACTTTTGCGATAATTGAGTCAAGGTGGTGTTGCATGGCAGGTTGACGATTCATCTTGAGCAACAGTTGTAATGCGCGCTCCATGGGTAGGCCTGCATTGAGCATGGTAGCCAGTTGTTGGGTAAAGGCGACGATATCAGCCATCTTTACACGTTGACGATAATGCAATAATGGCACTATAGACCATGAATGATTGGGCTTGATAACTAATGGGCTTAATCGTTGTGACTGTAGCCAGGCAACAACACCTTGGTGGTCATCGGCATTGATCGTCCCTTGTTTTACTTCGCCTGTAGTGCTGATCGCTTTATAAAAAAAATCGCTCATGAGTTATCCTGTTGTGTCACGCGCAACACTTCCTCGATACTAGTGTCACCTTGAATGACTTTTCTAATACCATCTTGAAATAGGTTTGTCATTCCGTCTTGAATCGCTTGGTGTTGCAGTTTGCTGGCGCTGGCGTTGCTCATAACCAATGCTGCGATGGATTCTGACATCGGCAGCCACTCAACCAACATAGTTCTGCCACGGTAACCGCTATGGCTGCATGCTTGGCAACCTTTAGGGCGGTAGAGACGGGTGTGTGCGGCGCTTGGCCCAGCACTTTTTATCATGTTTTGCTCTTCTTTGTTAGGCTGATAAGCTTCACGGCATTCGTGACATAGTTGCCGAATCAGGCGCTGCCCCAATATACCATTGATGGTCGATGTTAATAGATAGTTGTCAATCCCCATGTCTTGTAACCGAGTAATCCCACCGCTTGCGCTGTTGGTATGCAGAGTCGATAGCACCATATGTCCCGTGAGAGCAGATTGGATAGCAATTTTGGCGGTTTCAACGTCACGCATCTCCCCAATCATAATAATGTCGGGATCTTGTCGAACAATCGAGCGGAGGGAATGAGCAAAGTCTAATCCAATTTGTGCTTTGACAGGCACTTGGTTGATACCATCGAGCTGATATTCGACTGGATCTTCTACGGTAATGATTTTTACCTTAGGCGTATTGAGATGAGCCAGTGCAGTATATAACGTAGTCGATTTTCCGCTACCCGTCGGGCCTGTCACCAAAATAATGCCATGAGGGATGCTGAGTGTACTCATAAAACTATTCAGTGTGTCGGATGAGAAGCCTAAGGTGTCGAAGTTAAGGTCTAAATCTTCACGATTAAGTATACGCATAACAATACTTTCACCATGTATGGTGGGTAATGTTGAGACTCGAATATCCAGTGTTTTACCTTGAGAACGCGTCATAATTCGACCATCTTGGGGTAGACGTCGTTCTGCTATATCGAGCTTAGCCATAATTTTTATGCGGCTAAGAATAGCTGCACTCGGACAGTTGGCGGGTGCTTTTTCTGCGTTTAAAATACCATCTACGCGATAGCGAATAGTTAATGATTGTTCTTTGGGTTCAAAGTGAATGTCAGACGCTTTTTGTTCGGCAGCTTGTTGTATGGTCTTGTTCACAAATTGTATAACGGGTGCTTCTGAGGCGAGGTCTTTTAAGTGTTCAATATCATCTTCTGTTGGTTCATTAATAGTATCAATATCGCTGTTATCGTCTCCTTCACTGTTGGGTGAATAGACTAGAGTAATCGCTTGAGTAATTAATGAGGCAATGCCTGTTTTGATAATAGGAGGGTGTTCAAACAAGAAGTGTAATGCATCAATAGTTTCTTGATTGAGTGGATCGTTCATTACGACAACAAGCTCATTATTAGCAGTGTAGTAAGGAATAATCTGCTGTTCTTGAATAAACCGCAATGAAATGGGTAGGCCTTGTTCTGGAAGTGTCGGGTAATCAGTATCTTGGATTATTATATATCCCGTGTGCTGAGCAATAATTTCTGCTAATTGCTGTTCAGATATCCAACCTAGAGATACGAGTGTACGTATTAAATTATTGGGATCTTCTTGTAGTAAGCGTTTGGCAGAAGGTATATCTTTAGCGGCTAGCGCTTTCTTTTCGATGAGCGCATTAAATAATGTGGCGTAAGTAAAGTCCGAGCTATTTTGGGAGTTGAGCATGGTATTGTCTGAGCCTCGGCTAATGTTATAAGTTAATCTGTATAGTGGTGAATAGGTAATATGTCATGTTTATTTTTGCTTGTTCGGTGTATAAAAACCCCCATAAAAACCCCGCTGAATACTATTTCTCCTTGCGGCCACCGATGTTTTTCGGCTCGCATGATTGCGTTGTTTTCACGAAACTCTCCCCCCCCCTCAATCTTCCTCCAACACTGGATCGTGTGCTGTGGCTGTTTTTTCTTGCCAAGATTTGATGGTAAAGAAATGCCTACTTTGTGTATTGATAGTGATTATAAAATGATGCGTCGAGTTGTTACTTAGGGTGGCTTTAATATCTATAGTATAAATGGGGCCGTCACCAGAATGGATAAAAAGTTGTCTCCCATCAGGCCATGAAGGTAGTGCGTTTGTTGTCGATGTTTCTGTTGATCTCGCCGCCAAATAGGTCGAGATAAACGCTTCATTCATGTCAGGCAGTATGTTCAGTATAGTGGCAGGAGCGACTCGCCAGTCAGGCTCTGCTCTGAAAGTATATGGGCTGATAGCGTGTTGTATTTTTTTGAATATAGCGTAATCCATGCCATAGACCTGAAGTAATTCTTCCGTGGCAATAATATTGTCGTTTTTGGGGCCTGCCAACAGTCCTGCTTGTGCGTAATCGTCGACTTCTGCACCCAATAAACGATACTCAGAATCGGAGTCGCGAAAGTCAAGAATAGCATCGGCCAGCTCATTGGCTTTATCGTTATCAACACCAACGGATACAAATAAAGATGTCCAAAGTTCAGCAGAGGCACCATTGATAGAGAATTTGCCGCCCTCATCCTGAATACGAATAGTGAGATTTACATCATCAAAGTTGATAGTATAAGGGCGGCCATCTGCCCAGACAGGCTGTTCGTTACTCGCGTATTTGAGTTGGTAGACAGTAAGTGCTAGCCCAGCCTTTACCGCTTCAGTAGCGGTTAAACGATCCACCGAGCGACGGGTGAGCAAACCCTCTATTTGACTATAATAAGCGAAACCAGACACTATCGAGGTTAATAAAATACTCATCCAAAGCACGATCAGTAGAGCGATTCCTTTCTGCTTTACATAACAATAATGGGTATTCTTGTTTGTGCATATGTTGTGGGAGGTCTTCATGGTTAATCCGTTATTGTCTGATACGGCGAGCTAACAAATAGTGGCCAAAGACGCGCATCGGGTTGAATAAAGGATAGTTTTATCCGTATTAATTCGGGTATCAACAAGGGTAGGTCCCAGTCTTCTTGCCACGGTTGCAGCCGATCTTCGTCATTTCTTGTACGGTATGCAAACTGTAAGTCGTTTATGCCGCTTAATAAAATGACCTGCTCTGGAAGGGTCGAATCATCCAGCAAATTGACGGGCGTGTAGCTGAGTACCAGTGTAGAAACACCATTCTCAGTTTTTATTTCAAGTGTTTTCTCATACAGGCCTTGCCGTTTGAGGTAACCTGGCATAGTGCCAATGAATTGCATTTTATCCGAACTTCCTTTGAAATAACGGAGGCGATTATCGTCTGTGTTATCGTTCAGTGCCAGAGGCAGGGTTCCACGAAGTTGTTTTTGTAGGAAAGCTCGCACGCTGCGCACTTGGCTATTGGCATCAATACGTTCCTGACCTTTATCGGATATTTTGAGGTTTAATTGTATGCCGCCATGCATCATAACGAGTATGACGGCGATTAATGAAAAGCTGATTAATATTTCCAGCAGTGTAAAACCACATTGGGTTGACGAAGCTTGTTTCATATCACACCAGTATTACTCTTGTCTTCATGTAAATGCTACTGGGTGGATCGCTGTTTGAGTTTCCTGTCCTTTTGGTTTGCCTGATTATCGAGTATGGGGTTGATATGTTTAAAGCGTCGTCTGTACTCTTCTGTTAACGCATCAAACTCGCCCTTACTGTTGATAACGGTTGGCTTTATAGAAACAATAATTTCTGTTTTTATGGTGTCGGTACTATTACTGCTAAATAGATGACCTAAAAACGGTATGTCCGACAGTAGCGGTACGCCTTGGCGACTCTTGACTTGAGTTTCGGAAATTAATCCGCCCAGTAGTACGGTTTGACCGCTATCAACAGCCACCTTGGTTGATATTTCTCGTTGAGAAATAGACACGTTACCGTTGCTATCGGCTCCACCGGTAGGGCTGCTAATATTTTGTGATACCTCTAAAAACACTAAGCCGCCCGGATTAATACGGGGGGTAACATTTAATATAACCCCCGTGTCACGAAATTGGACTTCGCTGGTGATGGTGTCACCCGTGCCACTCGTGTTAATGCTGGTGGTGTTCACGGGAATCTGAGTGCCTACGGTGATAGAGGCGGCTTCGTTGTTTAATGCCCACAGCGTAGGGGAAGATAGCACTTTAGTTTTCCCGCTGGTTTTAAGCGCCGAGATGGCCGCGCCAATTCGGTCATTGGCAATTCGATAAGATAAGCCTGCGGTACCCAGGCTCAGAAAGCCATTACCTTCGGCATTATTGCTGCTGGTAAAGCCCTCAGTGGCATTGTTTAGAAACCACTCAACGCCATAGCTTAGGCCATCGCTGAGTGTGACTTCAAGGATATTGGCTTCTATCAACACTTGTAACGGCATAACATCTAATTGTTTGATGGCATTGAGAATGGTGCGGTATTGCGTGGGGCTGGCTTTTATTAATAATGAATTATTTTCTGCAATGGCGGTAAAGCTAATATCTCCTTGACTGATGACCGCCAGACTCACCTCGTTATCGTTACCGCTCGGACTATTGATGGCTTGTGTTCCGTCTTTAGTAATTCTTACCCTATTCATTCCTGGTGTTACGTTGCTCGCAGGGGGGAGCCTGCGATTAGTATTGCTTTGAGTTGACGCGTTGCCACTTTGGTCGTCAAATATACTATTTAACGTCCCCATGAGCTTGTCAGCATCCACATGTTCAACATTATAGACGTATAAGTTTTGGCCTTTAATATTGCTGACCTGTTGATCTAGTCGTTCTACCCACTGTTGTATAGTCTGTAGATATTCGGGTTGGGCGGTGACCGCCACAATCGAGTTAATTCTTTCCATGGGCATGAGACGAATTTGTTGACGTATAGGGCTGTTATCAATATTGAGTAACTGATGAATCTCTTGGATCATTGTATTCGGATCCGTGACTTCAAGAGAGAATATACCAACAGACATTCCTTCTAGCCAATTAACATCAAATATTTTAATGGTGTTAAGATAGTTGCGTAACTGATCGGGTGAGCCCGCCAGCATAATCATTCGACGAGCATCATCAGTATGAATAAGGGCGTTGGGTTTAAGGAATGGCCTGAGCAATTCGACTAGTTGACTGGCAGTAATGTATTGTAACGGGACAATTTGCACTTCATAACTAGGCGTTTGAGGTAGCGCGCCGGTACTGGGCGTTATATTGCCCATAATAGCTTCTTGTATAGGGATAATGTGGTATATCCCTTCGCGAAAAATAAGTGCGAGGGCATTCCAGTTCAGTAAGGTTTCCAGCGTGTATATTAGTTGATCTTTGTTGATGGGCTTGGCTGTCGAAAAGGTAATTTTTCCTTGTACTTTGGGAGAAATGATGTAGGTCTCATTCAGTAGCTCGCCAAAAATGGTGCGTACGACCTCTGAAATATCTGTTTGATTAAACTGTAAGCTAATATCCCCTTCAGCCGTGTTGACGTTTTTGTCTCGCTTGGCCGCTAATTGTTGATTAAATAATTTCCCCTCACCTCGGTAGAACGTTGCCCTGTTTTTTGGGGTGTTGTTTGACGGGTCTGTGTCGTTTACACTCTCATTATCGGGTAGTTTTTTGTTTTCTGCCGTTATACCGTCTACCGTTATACGGGTAGTGGCGGGTATTTGAGTATTAGGGCTGACCTGAGCACTGTCGATTGGAAGTGGGTCTATTTTTGGTGATGGAGCTGAGCAGGAAACCAGTAAAAGTGCGCAGAGTTGTACTGTATAGAGTGGAATTGATTGCATTATAAACATGTCCAGTTAAGGTGTTGACCAATAAAGCGTTGCATCTTTACTGTATTTTCAATGATTGTTTTTCTATATTATAGTAAGTAGAGGGTGCGTTAATAAGCAGTTCTTTATCTTCTTTATTGATTTTATTTTTGAGAAAAATTTCCTTTTGCGCTACTTTTTCAAGTACCCATTTTTTGCTGTCTTTATCAATATCATTGCCAATAAATAACGTTTTCTCTTTGTTGTTGTTTAAATCACGAATAATAGCCATTTTCTTGTCACCTGACATAACGATGCCCGTCACTTCTATCCTTATATCTTTTTCAGATTGCGCTTGCATTGTAGATTCATTTTTTGGTGTAGGGCTCACATCCTCTACTATTGGCTGACGATCACTAGAAAACAGAGGTCTTTTGGTTACTTCGCTCAGTGAGAGTAAAGAGGGTAATGTCACGGCTGTTATTTGGATTAATGTTTTGTCAGTATCAGTCTCTACAATAGTCGCTAATGGCAAGTTGTTATGTATGTCTTTTGTTAATTGATGATCCATCATTAAAAAGGAAAGATAGGCTGCACATAATATAGCTAAAAAGTACTTGTAGACTATACAAAAATTCATGGTGTTTCGCTCTTATTTGGATTTTCTGGAGCTCGTTCTGTGTCAATATTTTCAATAAAGCCTGCAACATCAACAGTAATGTTTAGCTGACTTTCGCTCTTCTGGCCCCTTCCTCCGCTCTTGATGTTAATGTTGTCAAGTATCAGTATAGGATTGTTTTGCTCTATCTCATAAAAAACAGCTTGTAGTTTTTCTAATGAGCAACGCATAGTGATAGTAACGATAATACGAATAAAACTATCTTCATTTTCCGATTTTAACCCTTGTCTTTGTATGTTGCACGTCGATTCACTGTTGTACGATTGAACGATACTCGCTATTTTGCTCTGTAGTGCCGCACTAGCTAAGTTTACCTGCCGTTCGTTAAGTAAAACGTTGCTATCCTTGTTCAATAATGCCTTCCACTCCTGTATTTCTAGTTCTAAAGCCACATTCTGGCCTAAATTTCGATTCAAGCTTTGTTCCCGAGCGTTTAAGGTTTCTACTTCTTGGTTGAGGTTGATATGTGGCACAACTAATAAACGATAGCCTAGATACGCGATGGTAGTGACAAATATGAGTAGTATGAATACCGCTAATCGTTGTTCGTTTGGCGTGGGTTTATTGGACGGGATAAGTGGATATAACATATCAAATGTCTCCCACAGTGTCATCTAGACTTTCTACGTCTTCTTCATTGGTAGAGAGTGAGGGGTTTTCGTTAATGCTATCGTGTGAATGGGATGACAGTATGGGCGCTAATTCCTCGGAATTATTCAGTAGACTCAAGCGGGTTTTCATTTTTATGCTGTAACGTTCCTTTTGAGATTCCCGGTCAATGGTGATAGGTTCCCTGAGGCTGACCTCATCAAGCCACGCTGCCTTATCCAGTAGCGGAATGAGATTGGATGCTGAATGAGATAGGCCGCTGATGATCAGGCTGTCTTTATTAATGGTTAAGTCTTTTACATAACTATGATCAGGCAATATTTGGGTGATTGCATCAAGTATCTTCGAAGGAGAAGGAGAATCTAATTTTTTTTTCATGACAAAATTGACAGATTCTTTGATACTGGCCAATTGCTCTTTTAACGAAATAATGTTGCTAATACTCGGTTGTTGTGAAGCTAGGTACAGTTGCTTTTCTTTGATTTGTTCTTGCTTGCTTTTTAAGCTGTATTGCTGCGGAAAAATTACTAGACATATGGCGAGTATGGTTGCCGCTACATTCATCCATAGAAAGCGCTGGGGTGATCCCTCTCTTTTTTCCATAGGCAAAAAGTTAACTGACAGCGTTTCAATGCGGTTGTTTGCATCATCAGCCAATAAGCTTTTTGCAGCATCAACACTATCTAACGTAAGCTCGCTTGAGGCGAAGTAGCTTACGCTGTTGTCCACTGTTTCTTGTTTGATGAGAAATAGATCCACACTAATTTCCCCCTCATTTTTATTCGAGGGTAATAGTGTGTAATCGTAATAAACGTCATCAGCACTGAATGGCGTTAACCTGTCTATTTCATAGCGAAAAAAGCTATCCAAGTTTTTTTCAGTTTGTTTTGGAAGCTGAAGTCGGTAATGCAGTAATTGATCAGGCTCCAACACTAGCGTTGTCGTGTGGTTTTTCAGCTTGTACTTTATTCTTAGATGGTTCCAGTCATAATGGCTGACCACCTCTTTGTCTGCGGCTATGCTTTCTATATAGTGTTGGGTATTTCTGTCCTTATAAAACAGCATGATTTCTTCTTCGTGAAAACGAATGATCAGGCACTGATTTTTTGTTTTCAGTTTCTGCGAGTATTGTTCGGGTAGTATTGAGAGTAGTGTGTTACCCCACCATGCAAAAAAGGCATAAAAAGCGCTGCTTTTATAGCGTGTATAAGTTTTTTTATATGCTTCGTGACCGTGCAAAAACACATTCATTTCCTCTGAGTTTGCAAAAAAATTGTACCCTACGTTACCTTACTCACCCACTATCGACAAGTCAGTGTATTAAACGACTAGTCTCAGGAAAAGCCTTAATAAGCCGCTTGATAAATAGCTAAGGCATCGGCTTCAGTGACGGTGCGAGGGTTGTTAACCAGCAACCGTTCCTGCTTCATACCGTCGCGCGCCAACATAGGTAAATCTGCTTCTGGCACTTTCATATCTTTTAATCGATTAGGCAAGCCTAAATCAACAATCAACGTGTCGATATGAGTAATCAGTGCTTCAGTGATTGCCGCTGCATCGCCTTCGACCGATCTACCCGTAATGATGGGCGCTAGCTCTGCGTATAACGCTTTGGCTTCAGGGGCATTGAAACGCATCACATAAGGGAGCACCAAAGAATTACTTAGACCATGAGGAATATGGTAGTGCCCGCCTAAAGGGTAAGCTAACGCGTGTACAGCGGCAACAGGCGCATTGGCAAACGCTTGGCCTGCTAAACAAGCACCTAGCAACATGGCTTGGCGTGCCTCTACATTACTACCCTCGTGTGTGGCCGTCATAATATTCTTACTGAGTAATGCCAAAGCTTGTTTCGCCAGCATATCGGCATAGGCGTTTTTCAGGCGAGCGCTGGTGAATGCTTCAATGGCGTGAACCATCGCATCGACACCAGTAGCAGCCGTAATATGAGGGGGTAAGCCCACTGTTAGCTCGGCATCTAATAGCGCGACATCAGGGTACAGCTGTGTGGCAACGACCCCCGCTTTGGTAGTTTCGCCGGTGGTAACAATAGCGACAGCGGTCACTTCCGAGCCTGTGCCTGCGGTAGTAGGGATAAGAATTAAGGGTAGGCGCTGGCCTTTGGCATTGCCTACGCCATATATGTCCGCCAGCGTTTCACCTGATTTTGCCATTAGCGCAATCAGCTTTGCGGTGTCCATTGAGCTGCCGCCGCCGTAGCCAATAACCCCATCATTGCCGCCCGCCTTCAGTACGTCCAAAGCGGCGTAAATGATTTTTTCAGGGGGGTCGGCAACCACTTCGGTATAACGGCTGTATGCCATACCGCCTGTTTGTAAGGCTTCTTCTAGTTTAGCCATTAAGCCCACGCTCACAATGCCTTGGTCACTCACAATTAATGGCTTGCTCATGTGTTGTTGGCGACAAATGTCAGCGATATTCTTTAACGCGCCTGATTCATTGATGATTGATTGAGTGGTGTTGAATACAAAAGGTTTCATGCGGGCGGTTGCCTCAACTAAGGGGAAGGATTACATCGTATTGTTGACTATAGTAGATTGCGTAGAAAGCACAAACCAGTGATTAATAGTGGAGTATACAGTGACTTTCATGCTGTTGAGTATTAGCTTTTTATAAAAAACATGCTAATCTTGGCAAGTAAACGCATAAACAACAATAAATAACTAACTATAACTACAGGAACAAAAAAATGAAATACATGACAATGCTCCCTTTCAGTGTATTAATGGTCTCTTCGGCGGCATTCTCTCAGATGCCACGTGCAGGTGGAGGGGTGCCGCAGATAGACCCGTTAATGGCGACATTACTCTTGCTAGCCCCCTTTCTTATCATATTCATTATGGCGGTGGTGTTACTATTTATAACGCGCTGGGTATTTAAAGCGCGACACAAAGAAAACATGGCTGTGTTACAAAAAATAGAACAGCACTTAGCGTTTAAGATCAATGCGCCATCGGGCTCAGATGCCTCTCCCGAGGTGTCGGTCACTGAGTCTAGTGATAATCAAGGAGAAAGTGCAAGCACGCAGGCTTAAGTCGGTTAAGCGTGCGGGTGAAACGTTATTCCCGCGCCAGCGGGAATTTCTCCCCCTTTGTTGTCTTCAATGGCTATAAAAATAAATTAAACCGCGTAGAAGTTTACAGAATGAGCCGAGCTTGAGTGCTCTCGTCTACCATTAATTCCCTCTCATCTTCACATCCTTTGAACCCTTTGGTTTCCCTTTATCGTGTTTTTTGTATTTCGCCGGTTCGAGTGGCTTATTGCCAATGCTTTGCTTGCCTGCAAGAACATCTGCGCCCCTAGGAGGCTGTCCGAGAATAGAGAACTTAATGGTATAATTGCGCAAATTATTGATTAATGAGTATATTGTCGATGTCCGCACCGTTTAAAACCGACCCAATCGATTTCAGTCAGCACCAACTTTT
>JBLHJR010000072.1:0-15598 GCA_047619205.1 Candidatus Endobugula sp.
TTATCTCAAAGGGCGGTGCCATCTTTAGTCGTTCAGCAAAATCCATTACGTTGACACCACAAATACAAGCATTGGTCTGCACGACCAGAAAAGTAGTAACACCATCAGAGTTGATTTCATTATTGCTTAAAGCGCCTGTAGACATGCTTTGGAATGGGGGTATTGGTACCTATGTAAAAGCTAGTACCGAACAGCACATGGATGTAGGCGATAAAGCCAATGACATCCTTCGAGTGGACGCCAAAGATTTACAATGTAGCGTTATTGGTGAAGGGGGAAACTTAGGTATTACTCAACTAGCACGTATTGAATACGGCTTGCTAGGCGGCTCTGTATTTACCGACTTTATTGATAATGCTGCTGGTGTCGATTGCTCAGATCACGAAGTCAACATCAAGATTTTACTCGACAAACAAGTCGCCGATGGAGAGCTAACAGCAAAACAACGTAATCGTCATTTAGAAAGCATGACTGAAAATGTGGCTGAACTAGTATTAAATAACAATTATCAGCAGACCCAAGCGATTTCCTTAAGTTATATAGAAACTCATCGTCGCACCGAAGAGTTTCGCCGTGTTATTCAGTATCTTGAATCAACGGGTAAATTGAATAGGGAACTGGAGTTTTTACCTACTGATGACACTTTATCAGAAAGAAAAAATCGCCATGAAGGCTTAACGCAGGCAGAGCTTAGTATTCTTATCTCTTATGTTAAAGCCGATATGAAAGAAGCATTGATACACGCTGACTTAGGTGAAGATAAACATTTATCTCTACCCATAGAGTCAGCGTTTCCAGCGGTCTTAACGCAGAAATTCCCAGATGCGGTCATTAATCACCCGCTCAAAAAAGAAATCATTGCCACACAAATAGCGAATGATATTTTTAATCATATGAGTATTTCGTACCTTGATCGCATGCAGCAATCAACGGGGGTGACGCATGCCGATATCGCAAAAGCCTATATTGCAACAAAAGAAATTTTTGCGCTTAACCCTATTTGGTCTGCCATTGAATCCCTAGATTATACGGTGGATAGCGAAGTGCAATATCATATGATGTTGAGAGTTTCTCGTTTGGTTAGACGCGCCAGCCGCTGGTTAATTAAAAATCATCGTACTCAACTGAATGCTTCTACTCTGATTGATTTATATGCCAATCATATCCAAGACTTAGAACGTAAATTGCCATCATTACTACCTGAAGCCTTACGCGAACAATGGACAGTCGCTAGAGATGAGCTATTAGCCATGGGAGCACCTGAGTCACTCGCGGAAACATTATCCTCTTGTGAATACCTTTATGATTTCCTCGGTATTATTGCCGCTAGCAACGCTCTAGATAAAGATATTACTATTGTCGCCAGCAGCTTCTTTGCATTAGCCGAGAGATTAGATTTAGATGACTTTTCTGAACACCTGGAAAAGAAAATGCCAACCTCCACCTACTGGCAATCATTAGCAAGAGAATCATTACGTGATGATCTTGAATGGCAACAACGGCAGCTGACGCAAAACATGCTCGGCAGTATAGAATGCGATACCAACACCCTTCAAGATCAAGTGGATGGCTGGTTAGCACAGCAAGAAGTACTCACGGCACGTTGGAAGCATATGATTACGGAGCTCAATAACCACAATGATGGCGATATTTCGATGTTGAGTATTGCCATACGCGAGCTCTCCGACCTTAGCCAAGCAACCGTTAATACATAAGGGCGAGATTTACCCTTAATAATAGCTAAAGAATTAATAACTCAGATAACGACTCTCTTCTTTTCGTGGCAGAAAAATCTGCCGCGAAAAGAAATCTCTATATAATTAAAAAAAGTACACAAAGGCTTTAACGGTAGATAAAAAAATAGCTATGGCGGGACTAAAAGGGAAGACAACGTAGATCAGTAATAAATGAAACCGAACATCAAAAAGATTAGTTTTAAAAAGCAAGCAATACATCCCTTAGGCTATACCACTTGCAAGGATGGGGAATTTTTCTTAGTTATGAATGATTTGACTCAAAAAAGCTTGAGTCCGCTCTGACTGAGGATTAGAAAAGAATTCATGAGGTTCATTTTGTTCTACAATCTCGCCTTCATCCATAAAAATAACGCGGTCAGCCACGGTCTTAGCAAAACCCATTTCATGAGTAACGCAAATCATTGTCATACCTTCTTCGGCTAAATTCACCATGACGTCTAACACTTCTTTAATCATTTCTGGATCCAGTGCAGAAGTAGGCTCATCGAATAACATTACCTTGGGGTTCATGCATAGGCTTCTTGCAATAGCTACTCGCTGTTGCTGTCCACCCGAAAGTTGCCCAGGATATTTATGCGCTTGATCCGGTATCTTAACTCGCTCCAAAAAACTCATCGCGATACTTTCCGCTTCTTTTTTCGGCATTTTTCTCACCCAAATAGGCGCGAGTGTACAGTTTTCTAGGATCGTCAAATGGGGAAACAAATTGAAGTGCTGAAACACCATACCTACTTCACGGCGAACCTGTTCAATATTTTTAATATCACTACTCAGTTCGATTCCGTCGACAATAATACTACCCTGCTGATGCTCTTCTAAGCGGTTGATACAACGAATGGTAGTTGACTTACCTGAACCTGAAGGGCCACATATAACAATGCGCTCGCCTTTTTTAACGGTAAGATTAATATCTTTTAATACATGAAAATCAGCATACCACTTGTTTAGCTGATTAATCTGAATTATATCAGAGCGATTATCTTGCTCAACTTGAACTTTACTCATAACTTACACCTTCATATTACTTTTATTTTAGTGCGATTTAACACTTAGTTTTTTCTCTAATTGCTGACTGTACAAAGACATTCCATAACAAAATATCCAATAGATTAAAATCGCAAATAGATAACCCTCTAAGAAATAGTCTCCCAGCCATGCAGGATCTTGGAAGGCAGTTTTAATGATACCCAACAAATCAAATAAGCCAATAATAACCACTAAAGAAGTGTCTTTAAATAAGGCAATGAATTGGTTAACGATCCCAGGAATAGAAATCTCTAAAGCTTGAGGCAACACCACTTTGCGCATACTCTGCCAATACGTTAAACCCATCGCACTGCCTGCTTCATACTGCCCTTTAGGCACCGCCTGAAGACCACCACGAATAACCTCCGCAAGATAAGCCGACTGGAAAAGTATAATGCCAATCATGGCGCGTAATAACTCGTTAAAATTCATCCCATCAGGTAAAAATAAGGGAATCATAAATGCAGCCATCACCAATACTGTCACTAAAGGAACTGCTCGCCAAATCTCAATAAAGAAAACACAAAAAGTCTTCACAATAGGTAACTTTGAGCGCCGCCCAAGGGCTAGTAAGACACCCAATGGAAAAGCCCCGACAATACCCACTATAGCAATGACAACAGTTAACATTAGACCGCCCCACTCACTAGTATCAACGGGAGTCAGACCAAAAACACCACCTAACAATAAAACAAAGACCACCACAGGGTATACAAGCAGTAAAGATATCCCCACCACACGTTTATAGTGCGGCTTAACAAAGTAATGTGCAGCCATTAAAGCAATTAAGCCTAAAATGATGGTGTTCACTCTCCAGCGTTCCGCCTCGGGATAAAATCCATACATGAATTTTTGAAAGTTAACCATAATAAATGACCAACAGGCACCACTTGCAGTAGTACAGCTCGCCTTATCAATAGACCAGCTCGCATTTATTATTGTCCAATCCGCAATCCCTAAAAAAACTCTAAGCAAGGCATAAAACAGTACCACGGTAATCACTGAGTTTAACCATGTAGCAAATAAGTTAACTTTGCACCACTCTACATATAGTGCTATTTTACGATTATATTTCACTTTACCGCTCCACCAATGACATCTTATTGTTATACCAATTCATAAAAATTGACGTGGCTAAACTGATAATTAAATAAACAGTCATTGTAATTAACATAATTTCTACCGTACGCTGGGTATTACTCATTGACGTGCCCATAAATATTGATGCGATTTCTGGGTATCCAATAGCTGTTGCCAAAGATGAATTTTTAATTAAGTTTAGGTATTGATTGGTCAACTGGGGAATAATCACCCTTAATGCTTGAGGAATAATGACTAAACGCATGCCATTGCCTTCTCGCAACCCCAACGCACGATAAGCCTCTGTCTGCCCCTTACTAACCGACTGAATACCCGAACGTACAATTTCAGCAATAAACGCCGCTGTGTAAGTAGACAATGCAATCAATAATGCCATGAATTCAGGAATAATGACGATGCCATTAACAAAACCAAAGCGTTGTAGTTCTGGGTAAACAAAAGTCATCGGAGACCCTAGAAGCAAAAAAACCAGGGTCGGCAAACCAATAAATATAACTAGTGTTGTTAGAAAAACAGGGAAAGTCTCACCCGTATTTTCTTGGCGTTTAACTGCCCAACGTTTAATAAATACATTAATGCATAAGGCCAAAAAAATTGACAGAGAAACAAAAATAAAACTCTCTCCTGGAATCGGTTCAGGCATATAAGCGCCTCGGCCATTCAAGAAAAAGGCATCAAAAAGAGAAAAACTTAACTTCGATGTCGGTAAGAACGCAAGGATAATCGCGTTATACCAAAAGAAAATTTGTACTAGTAAAGGGATATTACGGAACAACTCAACATACCAAGAGCATACCCTTGCCAACACCCAGTTATGCGACAAGCGACCAACGCCGATAACGAAACCCAAAATAGTGGCCAAAATAACGCCGGTAAACCCTATTATTAATGTATTAATAATACCAATTAATAACACAGTAGCATGAGTATCATCAGGAGAAAAATCAACAAAGGGAGTATAGCTAATATCAAAACCAGCGGTTTGCGTCCACAAAAAATCAAAACCTGTTTGTACGCCTTGCTTATCTAGGTTTGCCGTTAAATTACTAGCCAAAAAGGAAAATACAAACACAATTCCTACTAGCAATAACACTTGATACAATATGCCGCGTATCTTTTCATCCCGCCACCAAGCGACTTTAGGTAAATTAATTAACTGTTTATTCATGATTTATACAACGCTTTTATATTTTAAAAAAAATGCACGGGCACAAGTGCCAGTGCATTTTATCAACAACAAATGAATCTAGCGAATAGGGGGTGAAAACTGTAATCCACCTTCAGTCCACAATGCATTTAGGCCACGCTCAATTTTCAAAGGGCTACCTGCACCAAGGTTTCTATCAAAGCTTTCACCATAGTTACCAACAAGTTTGATGATATTATATCCCCAATCATCCGATAAACCCATCCAATCGCCACGCACGCCCGAGACACCTAATAAACGCTGAACCTTAGGATCTGCTGAAGCTTTCTGTGCATCAACATTGGCAGAAGTCACACCTAATTCTTCGGCTGCAACCATAGTATTAAATGACCAACGAACAACGTTTGCCCATAAATCATCACCCTGACGTACTACTGGGCCTAGTGGTTCTTTTGAAATCACTTCTGGCAATACCAACGTGTTCTTAGGGTCGTTTAATCGAATGCGTTGGGCATAGAGTTGCGATTGGTCACTTGTCATCACATCACAGCGGCCAGCATCAAAACTTTTTGCGACTTGCGAAGACTCATCAATAATCACTGGAATGTAAGACATTTTGTGCTTACGGAAGTAATCGGTTACGTTTAATTCTGAAGTGGTTCCAGAAAGAATACAAATGCTCGCGCCATTTAATTCTCTAGCACTTTTGACACCTAGCGTCTTTTTCACCATAAAACCTTGGCCATCATAATAGGATACGCCAACAAAGTTCGCACCTAGTGAAACATCACGGCTATAAGTCCATGTAGTGGTTCTTGCCAGCATATCAATTTCGCCTGACTGTAAGGCTGTAAAGCGTTGCTTACCGCTCATTGGCTTAAACTTAACTTTTGTAGCATCGCCAAAAACAGCGGCGGCAACAGCACGACAAATGTCCACCTCAGAACCTTCCCATACGCCTTTACTGTTTGGAATAGCAAAACCAGGCAGTGATTCTTTAACACCGCAGACCATATGACCGCGGGTTTTAACTGTATCTAACATCGATGCCGCTTGTGTTGTAGAAGCTACAGTAAACAACATAGCCCCGGAAATAATTAAGTTAGTAATTTTCATCTTTTTTTCCTATATGATTTTTATCGTTCGTTAATATTCGCAACAAAGAAAAACCAAGTCAAACGCTTTAGCTGTATCTATAACTGAAGTTATAGGGATTTATTTTTAAAAAAGCGAAGAGAAATCACAAAGAAAAACAGAAAATGCACTTATATAAAAAACAAAGCATGAGCGGGAACTAACAAACGAAGCCCTTAGAAATAAGGGGAAAGAGGGAAACAAATATATACAGGTAAACTAAAAAATAAAATTTTTCAATAATGTCAGACTCGAGAAATAAAATCAAACCATTACTTTTAGCTATAACTAAAGTTATAGCTATTTATTCTTTTATAAAAAATGATCAAGGTAACTTTTTAAGTCTTTTACTTAGCGCTGGCTGAGAGATACCTAAAATTCTAGCCGCTAGAGACTGATTGTTAGAGGCGCGCTTCATTGCTTCAGCAATTAAAAACTCATCCATTGCTGACAACGAAGGTAACGATAAGTCTGGATTAAATGACACCGGGTCAGGAGATAAAGATAGATCAATAGCATCAACAGGATCATCTAGCACCGCCTTAAATACATCCATGGATAACAAACGCGAGCGATGTCGACTGACGGCATCATAAATTAACGCTCTCAACTCTCTAACATTTCCAGGGAAATTATAGTTACACAGTAGTATCGGTAATTCTGGCGGGTAGGAAGGCACAGACTTGCTCATATCATCAGCGGCAAGCTGCATAAAATAATCAAGCAACACAGGAATATCCACTTTACGAGCACGTAATGCTGGCAGCTTGATCATATGCGTACATAAGCGATAATAAAGATCCTTGCGGAATTGCCCACTATCTCTCTGCCGCTCCATATTTTGGTGAGTTGCCACTACAATCCTTGCATGGGATCGCTTAGGCACATCGCTTCCCAAAGGATAGTACTCGCCTTCTTGTAATAAGCGCAGTAACTTAACTTGTGATTGCACACTTAAGTCACCTATTTCATCTAAAAAAAGTGTGCCTCCGGCTGACTTTTCTATTAAACCTTTACGGTTACGTGTGGCACCAGTAAACGCGCCTTGCTGATGTCCAAATAAAGTATCCGAAAACATATCGTCATCAAGCCCTGCAACATTCACTGTCACCAATGGCCCCTGACGGTCACTGGCTTGATGACAAGCTTGAGCAATCAGCTCTTTACCTGTCCCACTTTCACCCATGATCATAATAGGTTGGATACTTAAGGCTATAGACTCTATATAGTGGAATATGGCATTCATTGACTTACAACGAGAAATTATTGGTTCAAATATTTCTGGACGCTGTAATTTATCATCTAGTATTTTTGCCTTTAACGATCGATTTTCATAGCTTATTTGCTGCATTAAGATCGTTCGTTTGATGCCCTCTAGCAAACGGTCTTCTTCCGTAGTTTTCACGTAGTAATCAAACGCGCCCAACTTAAGACAAGTAACAGCAGAACTGACATTATTTAAACCACTAATAATAATGACAGAGATTTCTGGATATTCCACACGAATATTTTCTAACAATTCCAAGCCAGAAATATGTGGCATGGTTAAATCGAGCAGGACAATACCGATGTTATTTTCTGCTAATAGTTCCATTACTCGACGACTATCATCACAACAATAAATATGATTAATCCCGCCTTTGCGCTCTAGCAATAAACTTAAGCTACGCAGATAAGAAACCTCATCATCAACCAACAACATTCCAAAAGATGGATACTGAATTATTTTACTCACTATTACCCTCATTTATTGCCATAGGTAACATTAACGTCGCCACGGTACCAATTTTATTTTTTGATGAAAACTCTAAGATGCCATCATGGGTTTTTACAATACTAGCCGATACCGACAAGCCCAAGCCCGTGCCGCCCTGCTCTCTTTTAGTGGTAAAGAAAGGGTCAGTTAATCGTGTGAGATCTTCTTCATCGACACCACAGCCGTCGTCTTTCACCACAAGTACTACCTGCTGATTCGCTTCATCATACTTGGTTTCAATATGTATGCCGTCTTCACGACTCGATAAGGCTTGACTAGCATTTAATAATAAATTGACAATCACCTGTTCTATTCTTTGTGCATTACCATAAATTAGCGGTAAATCGTCAGCATAATCTACGCTGAAATGATCCGTTGTTTTTCGAATGGAGTTTTCAACTAGGCGAATAGCGGCTTGAACGACTAAATTAAGATGGGTTAAATCATCATATTTTTGCGTGTCGTGACGAGCAAAATCCTTAAGGTCTTCAACAATACGCTTAATTCTATGGGCGCCATCACTCATATCATCAATCACTAATGGCAGCTCATCTTTGATGCGAGCATAGTCTAAACCGGCTATCTGTAAGTCCGGATGCTGTTCGGCATAGTGATCCAATATACCTTGCGCATCACGCCAAGCATCTTTAAGTAATGGTAGGTTAAGAAGCAGCAAGCTAGCCGGATTATTAATCTCATGGGCGACACCCGAGACTAACACCCCTAAGGATGACATTTTATCTGCCTGAATCAACTGTGTTTGATGGTCATGTAACTCTGCTGTACGTTTACTTACTTGGATTTTCAAGGTGTGATTCCACACGCTAACGAAACCCGTAATTAACAATAAAATAAAAGACAATATCACCGCAACCACACCAAATTGTCGCCAAGGCAGCGTATCTTCTTCCTCCAAGATACCCAACCACTTATAGTAAATCTGCTGTTGCCGGCCGGTATTTTTCAGTATCGCTAAACCCTCGCTAAACTGCGCTAATAATGCCTCATTACCTTTAAGTACTGCATAGGTATAACCACGCGCAATAAAGGGTTTGCCGACCACCGTAAGATTCGACAAACCCAATTCCTTACCCAAATATAAACCGGGTAAATTAGCGCCAATAGCATAATCATGCTTACCTGAAGATAACAGGCGTAAAACATCAACGTGGGTGGTAACAGGAACAATCTCTACATCAAACTTATTCTGTAACAGATAATCATGCATACTACCTTGGCGCTGCACAATAATGTCTTTGCCGCGCAGATCCTTTAAACTGGTCACTTCGGCTGTACCTGTGCGCGCGAAAATAGACTGCTGAACCATGACGTTTGGCGGGCTAAAAGTAATCGTTTTTTGCCTTTCCTCGGTCACCGTCATGCCTTGCAACACATCAATTTCACCACGATTAAAAGCCTCCCTCATATCGTCCCAGCCACCCAAAACAATTTTCACCTTTATACCCATAATCTCCGCTATGGTTTTAGTGATTTCAACGTTATAACCCGTAGGCTGGCGATCTGCATCAAGGAATTCATAAGGCGGAAAATTATAATCGCCGCCAACAACAACTGTACGTGCCTTACCTACCCAAGCATCATCGCCAGCACTAGGGTCAGCGGGACTATCAACAGAAAGACTAGCGGCAGAAAAAAAGGCAAAAAAGAAAAAGCAGGGTAGGATGAAACAGACTATTTTTTTGTATACAAAGGGGATATGTAACACTCGAATCAGCATTGATTGTCTCATAAGACAGAAACTCTAAAATCAAAAAACTACTAGCAACGATATATATAACATAAATTTTCCATGAAAGAGACACTGTTTTATAGAAAATTAGCGGCTAAAGGTGGAAAACTACTAATACACTCTTATAAACAACTCTATTTAAAAGACTACTGACTAGAAAAAAACGCCCTTAAGCTCCACCTTTAAGCGTTCGAAGGAAAACAGAAAATGCTTCTATAATTGTTGTACGCTAATAATATCTCAAATTTTTATAAGGCAATAGTATTCATTCTCTACAAGGTCTTCTGTGAAGGGAAAATTACATCAGAAAAAATTAATCCGGCCACTAGCGACATAAATATTAGAAAACTTTGTGTACCGATATCCGGTGTATTGATTATGCTTTGCCCTGAAACAATGGTATTTAGTCCGATATATAACTTGCTCCCCGGCACTAGCATCACTAAGCCTAGTAGCATGACAATACTGGAAGGCAGGTTCATGATTCTAGAAAATAAATTACTATACAAACCTAATGCAAAGGCACCGACAAAAGCACCCAAGGCGGGCCCTAAATAATGGCTGCCCCATAAGGTGGCCCCATAAGCAATGTAACCTGCGATCATCCCCCAAATAATATCTCTTTTCCGCGCCTTAAATAACACCACCAAACTTAAAGACAACAGTGTTACAGCAATCCACAAGGTCCATTCTGGTACATTCTCCACTGGAGCAAATAGCGTATCCCCCCATAACAATGCGGCCAATGCGATGCCTAAAATAGCGCCAAAATAGAGTTTAAATAATGACATCACCGCATCCATCACCCGTGCGGTACCCGAAATAAGGTGTCTTGCCGACAGTTCGGATAACCCTAGCGTTAGCGCTAAACCTGGGATATAGACAATAATGCTGGATAAGATCACTAAGGGCACATTAATACTGGGGTCCATTATTGCCACTGCTGATGCGAGCAATGCGGTGATTAATGCAACGAAAGGTTCTAGCATGTTACTCACTCGGCTAGATTTTTCTGACCAAAAAGTAATTATTGCCACCATAAAACCAAATAGAGTCGACCATAAAATACTGTTCCAACTGGTATTCATCAGCATGGCAAATGAACCACTGGTAGCGCCAAAGGCAATAAATGTGATGAGTCTCCCGTAGGCAGTTTGCTTGGCGGTTTCGTCTATGCGCTCAATAGCCTCGGTCAGTGTGCGCTGCTGACTATCTAGTTCATCGACTAAGGCATCCAAGCGCGCTAATGCACCTAGATCAATATCACCGGGGGTAACGCGAGCGATATGGTTATAGTCTTGCTGGTCCAGCCCTTCAGATAAAATAAAAGTTAGCGTGGTAGGCGTCACCATAAAGCTGGCTTTTATCTCAAGCAACGCAGACACGTTTTGTAAGTGTGCCTCCAGGCGATAGGCCGGCGTGCCATATTTATGAAGCGCTTTACCCAACTTTATAATAAAACGGCGCTTCTCAGAAAAATTATCGTTACCCGCCATAAAGGTGTTATCTCACTTATTTTTATAGGACTAACTTGGGCTACAGAGAGGAAAATATTACTCGTGAAGGCGATAAAATGATAGTGCAACATTGAATACTTGTTAATCACAGCGGAATTGATCAACTAGCTGTTAGGCACTACATGTCGCTGCGGCTTTAGTTTTAAGAGCTTGGCCTCAAACATCGCAAGGTCTACTTTCATCTGCTGGTAGACTTGTAAAGCCTTATTATTGAAGCGTGTCCGAACTGACCGATCTATTTGGGGCACATTCTGCGGAATAATCGTTTGTAAAAAATCACGTCCACGAAGCAGTACGTCGCGTGCTGCTGGGCTTTGACCCAGCTTTTGGTGTACCTCAGAGGCACGATAGTAACTGTCTGTGAACTTTGGATTAAGCAAAATGTACTGCTCGTAGCGAGCTAGGGCTTGCGAATATTGATGTAACTCAGATAATGTTTCAGCCAGATAAAAAACCGCTTTACTGGTCGGATCAACGTTGACTGAGCGTACCAGCAGGGGTAGTGCTTTCTCGGGCTCTCCCGCGTCAAGGTACTCTTTTGCGTCTCTATACCAATAGCGTTCAATTGGGCTGGAAATGCGTTCATCCCTATATTTATTGGATTCACCATGTGCCCACTGAATCATTTCCCACTGACTAACCATCAAGGTGGTGAGAATCATATACAGGGCTGCATTTGCCAGCCATAAAATGGGATTAGTAGGTAGCGACAATGGTCTCTCCTGCGAGGACGTACTCGCCAACCTTTGCGGTGATCTTGAGTTCTGCAGAGTCTGGAATCAAAATGTCGGTCTGTGAACCCCAGGTGATCATACCCATTCGATCGCCACGTGATACGTTTTGTTGGGGCGAGACCCAGGTGACGATATTACCCACGTAATAATCGGCTATTCGAATAATATATATTTTTGTACCTCGAGTATCACGTAAAACAATCGTTTCCCGTGCGCTTTTTAGGATGTATTCGGACTCATCCTCAATATCGTAGGGGGGGACGCCAAAAAATTTCTTTAGACTAACAAGCCAAGGAATCGCTTGCGTGAGTCCGATCTTCGCTTCAGCAGCGGTCATGTCCATATGCGGTCCATTAAATACGTACCGGTCGACGACAGTACCATTGTTGGGAATGCGATTAACATGCACGCCAAGAGTATGCATATAGATCCCGATAAGGTATCCATCGGTGAAGTCATGAGCATTAAGTTTTGTGTGTTGCGCGAGTGGAATGGGCACATTACGCTTGGTAATCTCTGGGATCACCCCATTCTTAACCCGCTTTACGTAGAGCACGGTTCCGTCTGCCGGGGAGACGATGACATCTCCTGAGGGCGCTATACGTTCTGGGTCCTTGCTCAAGACAGGGTGCGTGTAACCCACACGGTCGGCAAACTGAACCAATGTCCATAAGTAAAACATTCCCGCTAGCCCAATCAAGAACAACAGAATGCCTATAATGATGTAGTGCCGCTTTTGTAGCCGTACTGAAGTCATACTACTTCCTTTAACGCGCCATTAAATACAGTGAATTATCATAAAGTTGCCTACTACCATCGACATTCTTACTTACACGGATCACGATGAGAGAGAAAAATCACTCTAATAGATCTTTGAGTATAGTATCTCTCAAGCATTCAAGGTTCAAGGCTGTGCAGTGGTCAAGATGAGTATAGGAAGGATTAACCACCCTCATTTCCCCAAACCCACAATAAAAAAACAGGTGATTGGCAATAGCTAAGCTATTATCGATTTATAAGACGTATAAGTCTTGCCCCTAAAGTAATGGTGCTCCTTAGGGTATGGAAAGGAAAACAATACTCGTGAAGGTGATAAAATGATAGTACTAAACGCTTCAGTTAATCACTTTACTACTTTGCTAATAGATAACCTTAAACCGTTTTTTATTACCTCAATTAAAGTAAAAAAGCCCCTACTGATAAAGGCTTATCAACATGGGCTTTTTATACACAGGTTACAACATCAACCTTAGCTGAGCCTCAGAACGGAATATCATCATCAAAGCTGTCCATACCTTGCGCTGGTTGTGGCGCAGGCGCCTGAGCTGCTTGCTGAACTGGGCGCTGGGCCGGTGCTTGAGCGGGCGCAGTATTTTGAGCGGGCGCTGGCGCATAAGACTGGGACTGGTCATGACCTTGATCGCCACCCATACCACCACCTTGACGACCGCCTAGCATTTGCATTTCATTACCAACAATTTCAGTGGTGTAGCGATCTTGGCCACTTTGATCTTGCCATTTCCGCGTGCGCAATGCACCTTCTACATATACCTGAGAGCCTTTTTTTAGATACTCACCAGCAATCTCTGCTAAGCGATTAAAGAACACAATACGGTGCCACTCTACACGCTCTTGGGGCTGACCGGTTTGCTTGTCTTTCCAGCTTTCAGAAGTGGCCACGCTGATATTGGTGACTGCTCCTCCGGATGGCATATATTTTGTTTCTGGATCTTGTCCTAAGTTACCTACGATGGTGACTTTATTAATGCCTCTAGCCATTCTATCTCTCCTCTACTGTTGTTTTTATATTGACTGATTGACCATTGATCGCTGCATTTAATAGCGCCAATGCATGTTTTTTTACCCTGCTCTTCACTCTGTTCTTAATGGTAATATCCTACCATATTCTCATTACCCTAGACATCATCGATTGACCTAGCCTTTAATGTGCCGGGGAATTATCATCCACCTTGCTGCAAACAACCATACGCTCAGTAATATGACCATGGATATCAATAGTGCGCTTAAGCCCCATTGCTCATACAGCCCACCACCGACAATGCCTCCCAACGCAGCGCCCAAGAATTGGCAGGTAGCAAATACACCTGAACCCGCGCCTTTGCTTTCTGCTGGTAAAATTTTCGTCAATAGCGAAGGCAAGTTAGCCTCTAGATAGTTAAAGCCAATAAAAAATAAACCTAGACAAAAAATCAATAGTGGCAGCTGTTGGTGCATAAAACCCATTATGACCATGGTCGCAATTAACAACGCAATAGTAAGCAATAGGAAGGTTTTCACTTTTTTCTGTCTTTCGCCAATAATCATCAATGGAATCATCACGACAAATGATGCGAGCATCACACCTAAATATATCCACGAATGGTCAATGCGGGCCACGGCCGCTTGATCTAATAATAACGGCACGACTACAAAAAAACCCATCAATACATAATGTAAAATAAAGATGCCTAGATACAGTAATAAACACTGAGAATTCTTACTAACTGCGCGTAAATGATCGAGGGATAATTGCGAAACTTTTTGCTGTGTTTCTGCTGTATTGGGAATCACCCAGAGCAGAATCCCCATACCCATTAACGATAAAATGATGGTACCCCAAAATAATAGCCGGATCCCCGTTAATCCCAATAGAGTTAAGCTCGAAATAAACGGCCCGATAATTAGCGCCAGCGCAAAGGCGACACCTATGGAAGCGCCAATCGAGGCCATGGCTTTAGTTCGGTTTTCTGTGGAAGTTAAATCTCCCACCATTGCCATAATGACTCCAGCAATAGCGCCTGCACCCTGTAATGCACGCCCTAGAATTAATCCCATCACGCTGTCAGCGCTAGCGGCGACTACGGAACCCACAGCAAACAATACCAAGCCAATAAA
Organism: Candidatus Endobugula sp.; assembly: GCA_047619205.1. Lineage (GTDB taxonomy): Bacteria > Pseudomonadota > Gammaproteobacteria > Pseudomonadales > Cellvibrionaceae > Endobugula. The sequence goes on from JBLHJR010000072.1 coordinate 14,818, forward strand.
AATCAGTGGCTTACGACCAAAACGATCGGATAATAAACCAAAGGGGATTTGTAACAAGGCCTGGGTTACACCATAGATGCCAAGGGCAACACCGAGTAAAAACACATTACTCCCCACATATTCATCACCAGACAAAGACAGTACTGGCAAGACCATAAAAAGCCCTAGCATACGAAAAATGTATAGCGCAGCAAGAGAAGCGATGGCTCTAGGTTGTGAAAAAGAGGGTGTATTGACAGGCATAAAAATGAATAACTCGATTAATAGTCTATTCTACCAAGAGCCACTCAATGTAGCTAGACAGCAACAGCGTTAAAATTTAGACTTTAATGATGCAGAACTTTTTTAGAATCACTCTAGAACCGAACCAGGACATAAAAATATCGCTTCAGTGTTCATGCGAAGACGTGCATGAGCCTACTGCTTTTTCTAGGGTATAACCATAGTGTTTGAAATTCAGGTGCTTATGAGTGCGCTAATTTTTGTTCACGGCAAGGCGTGATAACGCTCACGGATACACAAGTACCTTGGGCGAAGGGATCCTCAAGAACGACAACGCAACATAGCCATTCTTGTAAGGGGGAGCACCGACAATAGGCGCCCTTAAGCGACACTGCTGTGGGCAAAAGTGGAGTGCGATACGATCGTTACGGGTATCATCCTGTCATAGAAAGATCAAACAGTAATTTATCTCATTTTTCCAAGCAGTTGCCCACCCAAAATTCCTCTATCTGAACAAAGTCATTCAGTCAGTGAATTTGTTGGTGTGTTGCCTGCTTGA
>JBLHJR010000073.1:0-15050 GCA_047619205.1 Candidatus Endobugula sp.
GTAGCAAATAATGCTTCTGCGTAAGATGATACGCGAGCTTAAACAGACAGGAAGTGACCTATGAAGAAGCTCTATGCCTTACCCCACGCGATTCCCTTTTTAATCGCCGTTTTTATGAATGCCTTTGTTGATTTGGGGCATAAGATTGTTATTCAAAACACCATCTTTAAGATTTACGATGGCTCCGATCAAGTCATATTAACCGCTATTGTGAACGGCCTTATTTTACTACCGTTTATTCTTCTATTCAGCCCTGCCGGTTTTATTGCAGATCGTTTCCCCAAACATCATGTCATGCGCATATCTGCATGGATTGCCGTAGGGTTAACCATCATTATCACTGCCTGTTATGCCTTAGGATGGTTTTGGTTGGCTTTTGCAATGACCTTCTTATTAGCCGTGCAATCGGCTTTTTATTCGCCCGCTAAATATGCTTATTTAAAAGGCTTTTTTGGCAAATCCCGATTAGCCGAAGCTAATGGCATGGTTCAAGCAATCTCTATTATTGCTATCTTGGCAGGTATCTTCATCTTTTCGTTCCTATTTGAAATGCGTTTTCCAGCAGATGCGGCGAACGCAGGCGAAATACTAAAAGCCCTTGTACCCCTAGGCTTTTTATTGATCCTTAATAGCGTAATCGAGCTCATTATGATGTATCGCTTACCCAATATTGATATAGATAAAACGCAAGTAGCAGGGCAGCCAAAAAAGTTTTCTAGTAAAGACGTCATAGCTGGACGTTCTATGATTAGTAATTTACGTGAAGTTCTCGCGGCACCCGCTATCCGTCTATCCATCATTGGCTTAGCGATGTTTTGGTCTGTAGGGCAGGTGATGCTAGCGACATTTCCCGCGTTTGCAAAAGACTCTCTGGGTGAACTCAATACGGTTGTGATTCAAGGCATCCTCGCGGCTACGGGAATCGGTATTGCTATCGGTTCCACCATCGCAGGGCGATGTTCTAAAAATTATATTGAAACGGGTTTGATTCCTGTAGGTGCTATTGGTATTGCACTGGGCTTATTCTTATTACCGAGCTTAAACTCAACGCTTACTTTAGCCATAGACTTCTTGTGGATCGGCATCATGGGTGGCTTATTTATTATTCCATTAAATGCCTTGATTCAATATTATGCTCAAGATTCTGATTTAGGCAAAACACTGGCAGCGAATAACTTAATTCAAAACCTTGCGATGCTAAGTTTTTTAATAATAACGGTATTGTTTTCAATAGCGGGTATTGCCAGTCAACAATTATTGCAATTAATTGCCGTTGTTGCATTGGTCGGCGGAATTTATACCATTTACAAACTACCTCAAAGCTTGGTCCGTTTCACACTCACCTTTTTAATGTCGAGACGTTATAAAACTCGCGTACAGGGCATGCAAAATATCCCAGAAAAAGGCGGGCTGTTGTTGCTAGGGAATCATATTAGTTTTGTCGATTGGGCCATCGTCCAAATCGCTTGCCCGCGTCCTGTGCAGTTTGTGATGGAAAAATCTATCTACGAACGTTGGTATCTCAACTGGTTATTGAAATCAATGGGCTGCGTACCCATTCAAGCGGGTGCTAGTAGTAAAAAATCGTTAGAAGTCGTAGCGGATTTACTTAACCAAGGCAAGGTTGTATGTTTATTTCCCGAGGGCACACTGAGTCGTACGGGTCATTTAGCTGAATTCCGTAAAGGTTATGAACGTGCGGCGCTATTCACACAAGATACTGTAGGCAAACCTGTGAAATATCCCATAAAAATAGTCCCTTTTTATCTACAGGGTTTATGGGGTAGTCAATTTTCTCGCTCGTCTAATCATTTAAAAGACGTGCGTTCAAAAGGCCTAAGTCGCGAAGTGATTATTGCTTTTGGAGAACCCATGGCGAAAGACACGCCAGCAGATTTATTAAAAAAACGCATCTTTGATCTATCCATTCATTCATGGGAAAGTTATATCAATACGCAAGCCAGTCTTGCCGAAGCATGGATCGATAGCGTTAAGCGGCAGCAGAGCACATTTGCCATCGCCGATACCTTATCCGAGCCAGTTTCCGCTAGTAAAGCCTTAAGTGCCGCCACAGCATTTGCTAAACGCATAAAAGCCAATAGCCCAGAACAAAACATTGGCTTGCTGGTGCCAACCAGTATTGGCGGTGTAATCGCTAATATGGCGTGTTTATTAGCCGGAAAAACGCTAGTGAATTTAAATTATACGGCAAGTATTGATGCGCTCGAATCTGCCCTTAAACAAGCAGACATTCAAACCATTTATACCTCAAAACGCTTCATCAAAAAACTAATGGACAAGGGCATGGACCTTTCTCCTCTACTAGTTAGCGTTCATGTGATTTATCTAGAAGACTTAAAGGCTAGCATGAGCCGTATAGAGATGCTTGCAAGGTGGTTGTTGGTCAAATGCTTGCCTGCCGCATTTCTAAAAATGGTGTTTGTGAAAAAACAAACACCTGATGCGACGGCAGCCATTTTATTTTCTAGTGGTAGCGAAGGCTTACCTAAAGGCGTGAAATTGAGCCATCGCAATATCTTGTCGAATGTTAAGCAAGTAGCGGATGTATTAAACACACAAGATGATGATCGAGTGATGGCATCGCTACCCTTGTTTCATGCCTTTGGTTTAACTGTCACACAGTTTATGCCACTGATTGAGGGCATCCCCATGGTGTGTCATGCAGATCCAACAGATGTATTAAATGTTGCCAAAGCCGTGACTAAACATAAAGTAACGGTGTTGTGTGGTACGTCCACTTTTCTACGTCTGTATTGCCGTAATAGTAAAGTGCATCCTTTAATGTTGGCGAGTTTACGTATCGTCGTATCGGGGGCAGAAAAATTGAATGCCGATGTTGCAGAAGCCTTTAAATTGAAGTTTAACAAGAGTATTTATGAAGGCTATGGAGCAACAGAGACCGCACCAGTCGCTAGCGTTAATATTCCTGATGCTATGGATTATAGTAATTATAAAATTCAAAAGGGCAGTAAACTAGGCACCGTCGGTATGCCACTACCCGGAACCAGCTTTAAAATTGTTGATCCTGAGTCTTTGCAAGAATTACCCACTCATGTGGATGGCATGATTTTAATTGGCGGGGTACAAGTGATGCAGGGGTATTTAGGCAATGATGAAAAAGCCAAAGAGAAGAATGCGCAAGCAATTAACATCATCGATGGCTTGCGTTGGTATGTGACTGGCGATAAAGGCCATGTAGATGAAGATGGCTATCTCACTATCGTAGATCGCTATTCACGCTTTGCTAAGTTAGGTGGTGAGATGGTTAGCCTAACTGCGGTTGAACAAGTAGTGATAAAAGTACTCACTCTGGATAAAGTCGATAGTGACCATGAGATCATGGCCATTAATATCCCAGATGATAAAAAGGGCGAACGCATTGTGTTATTAAGTACCTTGCACTGTGAGCTTAGCGATATTCGTAATGCCATGATGGATAACCAATGTAATCCTTTAATGATTCCTAGTCAGGTGGTTAATGTAGCAGAGCTGCCTAAGTTAGGGTCAGGTAAGATAGATGCAGCACAAGCTAAGAAAATGGTATTAACCATTAATGCTAGCTCAGAGGAAGCCATCTAATGATGTCGTTAATGCACAATAAAAAAATTCGTGTTTGGGTGCCACCTATAGCAGGTTTTTTATTTTATGGCGCATGGGCTGGATTTATTAACTACGCCCACGGCTGGGAAAGCGCTATTACTGCAGGGCTAACTCAAGGCAGTTATAGTTTTTTAATTACCTTGGTGTTGGCTATGGTGGTGGAGTGGTTATTTGTACGCTTAAAAGGTGCGCCTTTACGCAGTTTTTGGGTTTTTTTGGCGGGATTTCTATTGCTCTCCAGTTCATCGATTAGTGCCAACTTACTCACGGGGACAGCAGAAATATTATGGACGGTATTACCCGGTTTGACGGTGAGTTTAGTGTATACGGTAGTTTATATTCTTGCGCTAAATAAATTGGCTGTATAGTCTGATGAAACTCACTCTAACAAATTTCGCGGTCATCATCCTCAGCTTTTTATTATTATCACCTTATAGTCAAGCGGCCGACTGTGTAGTGTTACTGCATGGATTAGCAAGAACGGACGCATCGTTTTCTGAGTTAAGTGAAAAGCTGACTGATCATGGATATCAAGTGGTTAACCATCATTACCCGTCGACTCAATATGAAATCAAAATATTAGCCCAGAAGGCTATTACTGAATCCATTGAGCAGTGTAAAATGAAAGCCAAAGATGAGGACAGAAATAGTTACTCCATCCACTTTGTGACTCATTCTATGGGGGGTATCTTAGTTCGACAGTACCTTAGCCATCATACGCTAGTCAATCTCGGTAGAGTGGTTATGTTGGGGCCGCCGAACAAGGGGAGTGAGGTTGTTGATAAATTAGGTGCCATGCCAGGCTTTAAATTACTCAATGGCCCGGCAGGAATGCAGCTAGGGACGGGAGAGGATAGTGTACCCAATAGCTTAGGTGCCGCAAATTTTGAGCTAGGCATAATCGCAGGGACAAGTAGTATTAATCTTATTCTTTCAGCAATGATACCTAACCCTGATGACGGTAAAGTGTCGGTGGAAAGTACAAAATTAACGGGTATGACAGACCATATTACGATGCCAGTCACGCATCCTTTTATGATGACTAATGATAAAGTCATTGCTCAGGCGATTTACTTTTTAGCGCATGGGAAGTTTCAGCGCGATGACTAGGTTTCAGGACCTCGCTCCAACTATCTATTAAAACTACATTGCCACAGTGACTTGCCCATATTTTTATATTGTAATTACTAGTAAGGGCTATTACCCTTAAATTCCTCTCCTCTACATAACATCTGCGTTACCTCTAAGGTGAATGTAAATACGGTAAAAGTACCAATGGTTGAATGGCAGTGGAAAGCATATGAACAGCTCTCTACCAATGAATTATATGCAGTTCTAAAGCTACGCCAGCAAGTGTTTATTGTTGAGCAGAACTGTATTTATAATGACATTGATGATGTCGATAAACTTGCATGGCATCTAATGGGGTGGAATGTTGATGACCCGAAATCGCCCATCCTCTGTGCTTATCTACGCGTTACTGGCCCTGGTGTAAAATATGAGGAAGTAGCTATCGGTAGAGTGCTAAGCGCTATCCCCTACAGGGGCAGTGGTGTTGGCGTGGAGATAATGACCAAAGCCATCGAAATGATTGCACAAGAGTTTCCTCGTCAGTCGATGCGTATATCCGCACAACAGCATTTACATAACTTTTATGCTAAGTTCGGTTTTATAAGGGTGTCAGAACCTTATGATGAGGATGGTATCCCTCACATTGAAATGCTAAACAAAAAAGGGCACCTCTAAAAGTGCACTTTTTCAGCGGTAGCGGCGTCACTGATTTTTGCTCTTCGGCAGATTTCTCCTGCATTGGCCTAATAAGTGACATCCTGTCACGATGTAAAACCAGCATAACGTACGTTCTATTCATAAGTTCCGCGCGCCCTGTATTAAAGAGCAACGGGTCATGTATGTCTTATACACTGAAGTTCTGTACGTGGAGCTTGATTCGAGGAAACTCACCCTCCGGCTCGTCCTTTGGACGCTGACTACGTTACACTAAGACTCTTACTTTTACGTAAAAATTACTATGGTTAGATGCTTCCTAAAGGGTGTTCGCATTGAAGAAAACGCTAATTCACTATTATCAATCGATCAGCTTGAAGCTAGTCTTAAGCATGTTATTATTGTTGCTTCCCGCGTTATTGTTGTTGTTTTTTCACGATCAGTTTTCTCTCAGTGCGGTTAAAGTTAGCGCCACCCATGCATTGGCCTACGTTGCTGAGTATCGTCTACGTGGCATACTTATTTTTACCATTTTTTACTTTGTTGTTTGTGTGTTGCCAACGCCTTTTGTGAGTGTTTTTACCTTGTTGGCGGGTTACCTATTCGGAAATGTAATGGGGCTTTTGATAGTCTCCTTCGCTAGTGCACTCGGAGGGAGCGCATTGTTCTTAATTACCCGTTATATTCTGCGAGATTGGGTGGAAAAGCATGTTGTCCAAAGTTTTTCTCGTTTACAAGAAGCCGCTAATACCGATAGTTTTATGGTGGCTTTAAGTCTTCGCTTAATCCCTGGTATGCCTTTTCCTATTCCTGCGGTAGTTTTGGGGATGAGTCGTTTAAGCCCGCTAAAATTTTATGTTTCAACTCAGCTGGGTTTGATGGCCAGTTTATTTGTCTATGTTAATGCCGGTCGCAGCCTTGCACAAATTCATTCAATACAAGATATTTTTAGTCCGCAATTAGTGGTTTCGATGTTATTGCTAGCGCTTGTACCACTATTTTTTGGCATCATTTCTAGGAAGTCAGTGTAATGTAATAGGCCTAGGAAAGGCATTGTAGGGACAATGCCAGCAAGTGATATTCCTCCTGGGTGAAAGGAGCGACCTGATTTAGTGCGAGGAGAGGTGCGGAACGCTCCTCTCCTACTGTAAGTCATTGTCTGAGAAGGCTTTGCCTTCCTCTGGGTAAGCTCACATTTGTCATCCTAACGCTTTAGCACTACAATACCCCCATGAAAGAGACTAGTGGTAGACAACAGCCGCAAATGATTATTATCACCGCAGCGATTATCATCGTTGCGAGGTAAGTTAGTGGCAGAAAACCTATCTCCGCTAACAAACCCTCGTACTGTAAAGTTCGGGGGTTTTTTGTTTGTGGCTATTGATGGCCAGTGTGCAAAAGGCGTTTCTAGGGTTATGTAGATTGCCTTGCCACGTCTATATTAAGAACAAAGAGAAGATAACAGAGAATATTAATGATACAACGATTGATCAAAAAACTGGTTAAAAGAGTTGATTCTGAGGGTTTGACCGGGGCGCAATATACCAAGGCGATTAAAAAAGCCAATATGACACCCCTGGCCAAAGTTACGGATGTGACTCGGGTGAAGAGCGTAGAAGCTAAGTATAAAAATGATATTTGGTTAAAGCGTGAAGATCAGCAGCCAGTGTATTCGTTTAAGTTACGCGGCGCTTATAATAAGTTGCAAAAATTGCCCAAAGGCTCTCAAGTAGTGACCGCATCGGCGGGTAATCATGCTCAGGGTTTAGCTTATAGCGCGACTCATTTAGGCCATCATGCACGTATTGTTATGCCCAGTACAACGCCCCAAATAAAAATTGATGCAGTAAAAGGTTTTGGTGGCCAGGTAATTATTCACGGCAATAATTTTGATGCTGCGAATACTTATGCGCTAGAGTTGGCGAAACAGGAAGACGCTGTGTTTGTGCCACCCTTCGATGATGAAGATGTGATTATTGGGCAGGGGACAGTAGCCCGTGAATTATTAGAGCAATTACCGAATCTAGATGCGGTGTTTATTCCTGTAGGCGGTGGTGGTTTGCTAGCGGGAATGGCAGTATATATAAAAACCCTAAAACCATCGATAAAAATCATTGCTGTTGAAGCCGAAGATAGCGCCTGTTTTGCCGCTGCTATGAAAGCAGGGAAACCTGTTGACCTGGAATATGTTGGTAGCTTTGCCGATGGTGTTGCGGTGAAGCGTATTGGACAAGAAACCTTTAGAGTGGCGCATCAGTTTTGTGATGAGGTGGTCACCGTTTCTAGTGATGCCATCTGTGCGGCTATGCAAGATATTTTTGTATCTATGCGCGCGATATCTGAACCTTCGGGAGCCTTGTCTTTGGCGGGAATTAAAAAATGGTGTGATGAAAACCAACAAACGGGTTTACAGTTGGCGGCAATATTGTCGGGTGCTAATTTAAATTTTAATACCTTGCGTTACGTCGCAGAGCGAACCGCTTTAGGCCAAAAAGATGAAGCCTTATTGGCGGTGACTATTCCTGAAGAAAAAGGCAGTTTTAAGCGTTTCTGCAAAGATTTAGCGGGTCGTCCGATTACCGAATTTAATTATCGTTATGCAAAGGGCCATGTAGCAGAAATTTTTGTGGGTGTGGGTTTACGCAATGGTGATGAAGAACTTGGCGAATTTAAAACGCAATTAACCGAGCATGGTTATGCCTTTGCTGATTTGTCGAATAATGAGTTAGCCAAATTACATGTACGCTATATGGTGGGCGGTAAGCCGGGAACAGAAATTAAAGAACGTTTATTTCGTTTTGATTTTCCAGAATACCCAGGCGCTTTATTGCGCTTTTTAGAAACCTTAGGTTCTAAGTGGAATATCAGTTTGTTTCACTATCGTAACCAAGGTGCGGCAATTGGTAATGTACTCGCAGGTATCGAAGTGCCAGAAGCCGATAATGCAGAGTTTGTTGAACATTTAGCACAATTAAATTATCAATATACAGAAGAAACGGAGAATGTTTGTTATCAGCGATTCTTAGGCTGATTAACGGATACAGCCAATGAAAATCCTCGGCGATAGCCAACTATTGTTATTTGATGAATTGTTTTCTGGCCTTGGAGAAACGTCGACTTACAGTGGGCGAGAGCTTAGTGCAGAGCAATTAAGTGATGTGGATGTATTAATTACGCGCTCCACTTTAACAGTGGATGAAAATTTATTGGCGCACTCGAAGGTGAAATTTGTGGGCACCTGTACCATAGGCACCGATCATTTCGATACTGACTTTTTAGATCGCCAAGGGATTGAGTGGACAAATGCGGCTGCGTGCAATGCGAATGCGGTTGTACAATATGTTCTTAGTGCAATGGCTCAACTAGCGCCTCATTGGTTGCATTCAACCGTGGGTATTATTGGTTGCGGTAATATTGGTGGGCGAGTGTATTCTCGGCTGAAGGCGCTTGGTGTTAATTGTCGTGTCTATGATCCTTTTCTTACTGTAAAAGATAACCCTGACCTCACTTCTTTAAATCATGTATTGCAGTCAGATATTATTACTTCGCACGCACCATTAACGCTAACGGGTGATTATCCTACACGACATTTGCTAGATGCTCAGGCGCTGGATCAATTACGTTCAGGTACTGTATTAATCAGTGCTGGACGTGGTGCGGTGATTGATAACCAAGCCTTATTGCGTAAATTGTCGATAGCAAAAAACATTCGCGTAGCATTAGATGTATGGGAAGGTGAACCGGATATTTTGACTGAGCTAATGCCCTTTGTTGATATTGTTACGCCACATATTGCTGGTCACAGTTTAGAAGGAAAAGAAAATGGAACGGCGATGGTCTATGAAAAACTCTGTGAGTTTTTACAGGTCAAGCCCCCAATAGATGTGCAGCAAGCGGTGAATACTGATAGGGCAAGATTAGAATTTGCCACTAGTGAGCTACTCAATAAAGGTAGCAATGAGAGCCCAGAAGCCATCTTTAATCAGCTATTGCTAACGGCCTATCCCATAATGAAAGATGATCAGCAATTACGGCAATGGCACAGCGTCGATAAGCCAGTCTCGCAAGCCATAGCGCCATCAATAGCACAGCATTTTGATTCTCTACGTAAGCATTATCCTATTCGACGAGAATACACGCACTTTATTTTTCCTGATTACACCCGCCAAGCGCCTTTCTGTCATTGGCTGGCGCAGTTAATCGATTAACTCTTTAATAAGTTACCTAACGAATACTTCACTATGGACGTCACATGTTAACCATTGGCTTATTAATTAATCCGTATGCGGGGATTGGTGGCCCTATGGCACTGAAGGGCAGTGATAATGTTGATGTCGCTAGCTTATTGGCCGCAGGTGCTCAGTGTTTAGCGACTAAACGCGCGGGGATTACATTAGCGTGTTTAGAGGCGGTTAATGCGTCCATTCAATGGTTAGCTGCACCGTCTAATATGGGTGAATCACTACTGCGCCAGTGTGGTTATTCTGTGCAGGTGGTAGGCGAATTGAAGGCTGAGTTGCAGGCTGAAAAAACTTGCGCTAAAGATACGGAGCGCTTAGCTCTCCAGCTTGCTGAAGCGGGTGTGGATTTATTGCTGTTTGTCGGTGGTGATGGCACGGCGGCTAATGTCTTTAATGGTTTGCAGGCAGGTGGGCAAAACCAGCAATTGGTCTTGGGTATTCCTGCGGGTGTCAAAATGCACTCGGGTGTTTATACTATTTCTCCGCAAGCGGCAGCAGAAATCATTACCGCATTAATTCAACAAGAACCTGTGTCTACCGCTGTACAAGAAGTGCGTGATATTGATGAACAGGCGTTGCGGGCGGGAAAATTGAATTCGCGGTATCACGGTGAACTGTTAGTCCCCAATGATCTGCGTTATGTCCAGCAAGTCAAAAATACCACACGCTTGAATGAAGAGGCTCTACAGTTAGAAATTGCGGCAGGTATTGTCGATGACATGGATAATGAGACCCTCTACATTATTGGTTGTGGCACCACGCCTAAGGCAATTATGGATGAGCTTGGACTGCCAAACACCTTGTTGGGCATTGATGTCATCCTAGGGCGAGAGCTTATTGCGATGGATGTTACTGCCATACAGTTAGAAGCCCTGCTGGATCAATATACTTATCATTCCGTCAACTTGTTGATTACGGCTATCGGAGGTCAGGGACACATTATCGGTCGAGGTAATCAACAGTTAAGTGCTAAGGTACTGTCAAAAATAGGTAAACAAAACACTAGGGTGTTACTAACGCCTAGCAAGTTGGCGGAGTTTGAGCAGCGGCCATTATTAATGGATAGTGGTGATTCTAGCCTTGATCAGCAATGGGCAGGTTTAATGACGATTTATACGGGTTACCAACAAACCGCCGTATATCCGCTTAACCAAGTGACATGCAAGCATGCCTCACCTAGATGATTCAGTCGAGAATATTCAATAAAACTGACTCGACTACAGTGGCGCTTTAGCGTATCTTACGCCACCACTAATATGACAATTCCTCAGTTCTATTCTTAGCTCAGAAAGCAATGAGCCAGAAAGAGATGAGTCATAAAGTCGACACTAGGGTTGACGCTAATAAAACAGAATATTCAGACAGATAGACAAAGGTTAGAGCCGCATTATGAATCCAAATTACCTCGATTTTGAACAGCCTATTGCCGAACTTGATGGCAAAATCGAAGAATTACAGCTAGTCGGAAATGACAATGACCTCAATATTACCGAAGAAATTGCTAAGCTACGTGAAAAAAGTACTAAGCTGACCGAGAGCATCTACTCTAACTTAAGCGCATGGGACGTGGTAAAAGTGGCCCGTCACCCACAGCGACCTTACGTCACAGATTACATTCCACGTATTTTTACTGATTGGGATGAGTTGCACGGCGATCGGCATTTTGGCGATGATCATGCGATTGTTGGCGGCGTTGCGCGTTTAGATGGTAAGCCGGTGATGGTCATTGGTGAAGAGAAAGGCCGTAGTGTTAAAGAAAAGGTCATGCGTAACTTTGGTATGCCGAAACCAGAAGGCTACCGTAAAGCATTGCGCTTAATGGAAATGGCCGAGCGTTTTAAAATGCCCGTCTTAACCTTGATCGACACCCCAGGGGCGTACCCAGGTATTGATAGTGAAGAGCGTGGTATTAGTGAAGCTATTGCACAAAACCTCGCAGTAATGTCGCGTTTACGTACGCCAATTATCTGTACGGTCATTGGTGAGGGTTCATCCGGTGGCGCATTAGCGATTGGTGTAGGTGATCAACTGAACATGTTGCAGTATTCCACTTATTTTGTGATTTCACCTGAAGGTTGTGCCAATATTATTTGGAAAACGGTTGAAAAGGCACCGCTAGCAGCAGAAGCGATGGGTGTTACTTCCACCATCCTAGAAGAGTTAGGTATTGTTGATGAAACTATCCCTGAGCCATTAGGTGGCGCACATCGTGACATTGACACCATGTCATATAACTTGCAGCAACGGTTAATCGCACAAGTCGACGAGCTTAAGGCTCAGACCTTAGATGAATTGATAGAAAAACGCTATCAGCGTTTGATGAGTTACGGCAACTAATCCAAGCAATGATTTTCAGGCATAAAAAAAGCGCAACTTAGCGCTTTTTTTATGCCTGTTATCTAGGAGGCTGTCCGAGAATAGAAACCTACTGCGGAAAAGCGGATTTTGGCCAGATTTTCTCCTGATTTTCGTCGCTTAAAGGCGCCTACTGTTGGCAAATAGAACCACTATTCTCCTCAATTCATGAAAAAATCTGACTCAAAGCTGCTATCCCTCGCTACGGCCCCTATTCTCGGACAGCCTCCTAGTGGTTTACACTAGTTCTTACGTCTAGGCGGGGTTATTTAGCTGCCATAGTTCCCGTCAATAAACGATCATATTTTTTGCTCAAGAAGTCATAAAATTGTTCTCTGAGGAAATTAATATCTTTTTTCATCGCAATGATAGTTTCGTCTTTCATGTCGGTTCTACCTACATACACTTGGCGGCGAAAATTGGCTATTTTAGAACCATAGAGTCGCAGCGTTTTTTCGAGTACGCGTTCACCTAACATCAATAGTTTAGACTCTGCATCAGATAGTTTTTTAAATTCACGCACTAGTTCGTGATTAATCATGTCGAGTTCTTTTTTACGCGCATCGGGCCAGTGCTTGCCATAATGAATCGCTTCAATGACCAATGCAGAGTATTTCGCAAACACGTGACTAAGATGGCCTACATCAGCAGAAATTCCTTCTAGTATCATTAGGCGTCGTTGATCTGGGTGTGCGCTTACTTTGTTATTGGGTGGGCGGCGGTGGAGAATAACGATCATAAATAATGCGCTAATCAGCGCGCCAATCCCGACTTTTGCGGAAGTGTCGAAAAGTTGCCATAGCATATCTGCGTTCATATCTTATTTATCCTGTAGTTAGACTAGCTTGTGTTAGGCCCATTATGGTTACTTTAATGAATGCCAGAAACTTGTCGTTAAGACAGTTTAATCAAGCTTTGCTAAGATGAGAGCAAGTACTAGGCCAAAATGTAGTGTTTACTGTATTTTTGCGTGGAGTATGGCGGAGGCATGGCGCTGCAGTCTTAAACCTAAATACTGCCGTTGAATCTGCTGTGTTATTTAGGTTTAAGATCCGGCGAGTTTGACAGTATGCCCCATGCCTTCGAGCAATGATTTCAGTTTGTCGCGTTGGTCACTTTGTATTTCAATAATTCCCTCCTTGATACTGCCGCCAACGCCCATTTTTTGTTTCAGCGTTTTCGCTAGTACTTTGAGCGCCTTATCGTCTAGGCTAAGTCCTTTAACTAGACTGACGCCATTACCTTTGCGCCCCTTGGTTTCCCTGTGTATGCGCACGATGCCATCGCTACTGTTGTCTTCAATAGTAGCCGTGCTGGAAGCTTTATATTTTGGTTTAATGCGTCCAGTTTCTGTGGAATAAACGAGGCGAGTATTTTTTTTCATAGTGTAATCTTTAGTCTTTATTGGCTCAGTGTTAATAGGCCGGGGGCTAATTATAGAAGCAATGTACATTTACCGCTACAATGTCCCATTATATGTCCCATGCCGTCTATAGAATGATAATAACCCATGAATGATAAGCCCATAATAAACGATGAAAATCCTGATTCATCGCTGAGACAGCGATTTTATACCGTTATATTTGGTACTGATACGCCAGCGGGTAAATTATTTGATATGGTGTTGATTTATGCCATTCTGTTAAGTGTATTGATCGTTATTTTGGATTCGGTGAACACCTTATCTGTTCCCTATGGGAATTACCTGGTCATCGCAGAGTGGGTGTTCACTATCGCCTTTACTATCGAATATGCGACAAGAATTACTATTTCCCCTAAGCCTTGGGGCTACGTGCTCAGTTTTTATGGCATTGTTGACCTACTGTCGATATTACCGAGCTATTTGGGTTTGATTTATGCTGATATTGCCTATTTACTCATCGTGCGCTTATTGCGTGTGCTGCGTGTGTTTCGCGTTTTAAAGCTGATGCGTTATATGGGGGAAGCGAACTTATTAATGCGCTCTATGCTAATGTCTCGACGTAAGATTTTTATCTTCTTTTCTTTTGTACTGGTATTGGCGGTTCTTTTTGGTTCTTTGATGTTTGTGGTTGAGGGACCAGAGAATGGCTTTACTAGTATTCCTCGCAGTGTCTATTGGACGATCGTGACCATTACTACGGTAGGTTACGGTGATATTACTCCGCATACGGTTCTTGGTCAGGTGATTGCCACCTTAGTAATGTTAACGGGCTATTCCATTATTGCCGTCCCTACCGGTATTTTTACTGCAGAAATTGCACAGGAAATGCAGCGCCAACGTTCAGCAAAAAATTGCCCAAATTGTAACCAATCGGGCCATGAAGTCGACGCTGATTATTGTCGTAACTGTGGTGCGGGTTTGCCTGATATTGAACAAAAGTAAGTTAGTGTATCGCTATTTTTCCCAGTAGGCTGTGCCTGTTAGGGTCCAACCTTACTTTATCCTAAATACCGCAGTTGAATCTACTGCGGCTGTCTAAGGCACGGAATCTACAGCGTTTTTCATTTTTTTAGGCTACACCCGTAGGGTGGCTACGAGTTTGCCGAAAAAAGCAAAAAATCACTGTAGATTCCGCACCTTAGTCACCCTCGCTACGATTCCACTGCGGTATTTAGGTTTATTTACAAAAAAGAGAAGAACATGCCAATAGAGTACCTTAAACAACAAGTTATCGATTTACAGGATAGGCTGACATTTCAGGAAGATATGCTGCAATCGTTGAATCAAACCGTAGTTGATCAAGATAAAGCCATCTGCGTATTAAACATCCAACTAAAGCGCTGGGAATCGCGATTCAATGATATGGCTTATGCTATTGATTCTAGTGACTCGCCTATTTCTGAGCCGCCACCTCCGCACTATTAGTTAATTACCCATTCATTTTCTTGTGTCCCTCAGCCCTATTTTGTGCACCTATTTAAAGCACTAGATAGAGTTGAGGCGCATATGTTATTTATTGACTGATTAATCCTATTTTTTTACCTATTGTTTTTGTTAATTATCCATTGCTTGTCTATTCTTTAAAGGGAATATCAAAGAAAGATTGAAGACCATAAGGAACGATTGGAGTATTAATGAAGGATAGTTATCAAAACAATAAAGATGAAATCAATAAAGTAGTTAAC
>JBLHJR010000074.1:0-14795 GCA_047619205.1 Candidatus Endobugula sp.
TGAAAAAATGTTCGAATCTTGGACTTCACCAGAGGTTAATTCCAGATGGAGCCAAAAAACTTACAAACGCCCTGTTTTTTTAGGCTGAAGTCGGCTTTCCAGACATTTTTTATGCAACTAGAAGGTATACTCAACAATGATTTACACATAACTGAGTGTAGGTTAGCGGAAGAAAAATTATCTTTTAATAACTGTACATAATCATCATATAAGCCCTTCGCTAACAACATGCCACCAAACCGACTAATCGGCATATTCGTTATGGTGAGTAACTGACCAAAAACAATACCGTGCTCATCAAATAAACGTTGTTTGTACTCCTGCTCTAAATTTTGTTGGTTCGGCGGCAAAAAGGCGCCGTTAGGATTGTAAACTAAGTCCAGGGTTAAGTTTTTATCTTTGCCATAGCCCAAGCAATTTAATGTCTGCAAGGCGTCTATCGACTCTTGGAATACGCCTTTACCCCGCTGCTCATTCACATTTTGTTCGGCATAACAGGGAAGTGAAGCCACGATAATCACTTGCTGATCCGCTAGGAACTGTGCTAAATCACCATAACCAGGTTCTTGTAGAATCGTTAAGTTGCAACGATCAATGACTTGCACCCCGCGCTGTCTTGCCTCAGTCACAATATATTTAAAATAGGGATTCATTTCAGGCGCGCCACCGGTTAAATCCAGCGTCTTAATTTGCTGCGCATCAATATAGGCCAAAACATGATCAATCGTCTCTTTTGACATCATTTCCGTACGGGTAGGCCCAGCATTCACATGGCAATGCGTACAACTTAAATTACATAAGTAACCTAAATTCACTTGTAATACCTGTGTTGCCCCTCGGGATATAGGCGGAAAATCCGTATTTAACAATAACGGTTTGGTATCTAACATCTGTTACCTCGGCGATTTTATTCAAGCTAGATGCGGCAGTTGGCGCGAAAAAGCGGTGCACCAAAAGTAGAGCCCTCTAGGGCAGTTATTGGTGTGCATAGGACTTTCTTTTCAACATAAGTTAGTATTGTGTAGCGACCTTATGGGTCGTGAGCAATACTAAAATTTTCTAGGTGCATCAATAACTTGTGCAGACTTTCGTGATTCAACTGTCGTTTCTAGGTTCGATAAGTATGACATACGAAAACAAAAAAAGTTTTCTTCTTATAAAGAAAAACATAGAATGCTGCCTGAGTTGCTATGAATCATGTATTAACAGCAATATTCTCCGCTCGTGGCACAATTGGATAGCGCGGCCCCCTCCTAAGGGGCAGGTTGCAGGTTCGAACCCTGCCGAGCGGACCATTTTATTAACACCAACATTCCTTAGTATTGTAAGGATGCTCACTTAAACATAAAAGCCAAACATTTGGAGGGCCTAATGCCTACTGCAAGCGCAAGACACATATTGGTTGATACAGAAGTACAATGTATTGCCTTGAAAGAAGAAATTGAAAACGGTGCGGATTTTACTGAAATAGCCAAACAACATTCTAGCTGCCCTTCTGCTGCTCAAGGGGGTGATTTGGGCGAGTTTAGCAAAGGTCAAATGGTGCCAGAATTTGATAAAGTCGTTTTTAACGATGCATTAGACACTGTACATGGCCCAGTAGAGACGCAATTTGGCTATCATTTGCTAGAAATCACTGATCGTAGTGAATGAGGTTAACCTGTACATCAAGGGTTAACGCTAGCGTCAGAGCATTATACTTGTTAACTACCAGCTGATTGAATCCATTGGCTTTGAAAATACTGCTCTGACCCCAGTTTTTTAGAGGGCTCCGTGGCCAATAGCTGTCGGCCTTTGCGCTTCTTTAACAAGGTGTAAATTAATACCGCACAAATACTAACCATCTGTTATAATCGCGCCTTTTCCTATCCCCATCTCCTTCGGGAGAAAATCGCAGGTAATCATGACAGCAACAGAAAACCCCACTATCGATTCGTTCGACCAATTAAACCTTCCTGAAGCCATACTAAAAACTCTTGTGGAATTAGGTTACGAGACACCATCACCTATTCAAGCCGCCAGTATTCCCGTCATTCAAGAAGGCCGAGATTTAATAGGACAAGCGCAAACGGGTACCGGTAAAACCGCCGCGTTTGCACTACCGCTATTAGCCCGCATAGATCCCAACAAGAAATTCCCGCAGTTACTAGTACTCGCGCCTACTCGAGAACTCGCTATTCAGGTGGCTGAAGCTTTCCAAACCTATTCACGCTATCTTAAATGCGCGGTTCTACCTATCTACGGTGGGCAATCTTACGACAATCAATTAAGACAGTTAAGACGCGGCACCCAAATCATTGTCGGTACACCAGGCCGAGTCATGGATCATATCCGTCGCAAGACCCTAGTCCTAGACCAGCTACAAGCCTTAGTGCTAGATGAAGCCGATGAAATGCTACGTATGGGTTTTATTGATGATGTGGAATGGATTTTAGAGCATACACCAGCAGAACGACAAATCGCGCTTTTTTCGGCGACCATGCCAAATGAAATTAAAAAGGTTGCCGATAAATATCTAACCAACCCTAAGCATATTAAAATCGAAACCAAAAGCTCTACCGCTCCTACCATTAGACAGCGCTTTTCTATCGTCAATCGCAATCAAAAACTCGATGCCTTTACGCGTATTCTAGAAGTAGAAGATTTTGACGGCGTGATTGTGTTTGTGCGCACTAAAGTCGCTACTTTAGAATTAGCAGAAAAACTCTCTGCCAGAGGTCATAGTTGTGCCGCACTGAATGGCGACATTCCACAAAACCAACGTGAGAATATTGTTGATAAGCTAAAGAAAGGCACTTTAGATATTTTAGTGGCGACGGATGTGGTCGCACGTGGACTCGATGTGAAACGTATTAGTCACGTAATCAACTACGATATCCCTCTTGATACCGAATCCTACGTTCACCGTATTGGTCGTACCGGACGTGCGGGCCGTTCTGGCGATGCCATTCTTTTTGTTACTAGCCGTGAGCGCCACTTATTACGCGCTATTGAGCGAGAGACTAATAGTGTTGTTGAACCGATGGAAGTTCCCAGTGCTAACGATGTGAATCAAAAACGTGCGGAATCTTTTAAGCAAAGTATTAACGATACGATTGCACATAAAGACTTAAGCCTGTTTCACGACATTATTAATCAATCGCTGCAAGAGAACGAGCAACCGATTGAATCAATTGCTGCTGCATTAGCCTATATTGCGCAAGGTAAACAACCGCTATTTGTGACAGAACAGTCCTATCCGAAAGATACGGGTTCTTTCCGAGACAATCCACGCGGAGACCGAAAAAACAGCCGTGGTGGTGAGCGTAAACGTAATGATAGAAGCGATCGTAGTGACAATGCTGATCGTCCTCGACGTAATAAAAAAGAGCATAACGATGCCAACATGAACAGCTACCGTATTGATATCGGTCGTGATGACGGGGTTAAACCGGGCAACATTGTTGGCGCTATTGCCAATGAAGCGGACATGGACAGCAAACATATTGGTTCGATCAAAATTAGCGATAAATTTTCTACCGTTGACTTACCGAAAGATATGCCAAAAGCCACTTTTAAGAAATTACAGAAAGCTTATATTTGCGGTAAACAAACCAACATGAAGCCTGCCGATAGCTAGTCTTAGCGCTCTATTCGTCACTTCAAAGATCAGCGTATTACATGGACGTCATACTCTGAAATACCTAAAGTATAAACTATACTCTCCCCCCTTTAAATCAACCGCTAATGAATCTAATTCTTCTTTTTGAAAATGATTTCATCAATAAAAATCAAGTCTCATTATCAGGCCGACGTGGCGAGCACATTAAAAATATTCATTGCGCAAAAATTAATGATTGCTTAACGATAGGTTTATTAAATGGCCAAATAGGCACGGGAGTAATCGATAGCATCAGCGCAGAATCCGTCACCCTGACCATTGAATATAATCAACAACCGCCGCCCCCACTCCCACTTACATTAATTATTGCGCTACCCCGACCCAAAATGCTAAAACGTATCTTGCAGACTTGTGCAACCATGGGGGCAAAGAAAATTATTTTTTTAAATAGCTATCGCGTTGAAAAAAGTTACTGGCAAACGCCGCTATTAACAGAAGATAAAATTAACGAGCAATTAATACTAGGTTTAGAACAAGGTAAAGATACATTATTACCTGAAGTGCTGATAGAAAAGCGCTTCAAACCCTTTGTAGAAGATCGTTTAGCCGACATTTGTAAAAACACCACGGCACTAGTTGCGCACCCCAACAGTGAATCACCTTGCCCGCGACACCTATCAACACCCGCCAGCCTAATTATCGGTCCTGAAGGTGGATTTATTCCTTATGAAATTGAAAAAATTAACGCCGCTGGCTGCCAGAGCATTCATTTAGGCAAGAGAATTTTACGCGTTGAAACAGCTGTGCCTGTTTTATTAGGAAAATTATTTAGCTAAAACTCACCAGCGAAAACCATCGCCGCTTAGAGTAAAATTGCCCCAAAGAATACTCAAACAAAATTAATTGCACTATTATCGCTCTCGCTTAATAAAAAAATCATCAATTGATGTCGTTATTTTCATTCCTTGCATAAAATCGCAAAGTAATTAACCTACGATTCATTCATAATACCCTCCGCTAAGAAGACAACGACAGCCCGATCAATAATGGCGCGCTTCCTGCAGTAGAAATATCAAGAATACTATCAGTGCTTAAAAACTACTCACCTTAAATGGCATCGGTGTTGATAACAACACTATACAGCCTATATTAAAAATGGAGCATCAAATGGTTAACAATAATACTCATATTAAGAACAACATTACCGCTTTAGTATTACAAGGCGGGGGCGCACTGGGTGCTTATGAGTACGGTGTCGTAAAAGCGCTTTACGAACAAAAGGATTTTTCACCCGACGTTATTTGCGGCGTCTCTATTGGCGCATTTTCAGCGGCGGTTATTGCTGGAGCAAAAGAAGGTCCTGTGGAAGGCTTAACATCTTTATGGGAATTATTTACTAGCAGCAATATGCCTTTTGTGCCTCATACATTACAGGTATTGATGACGCTCCCTTACAATGCAGGCATGTATAAACCTTCATTGGCGGGGTTTCTAAACCCTATTGGCAGCACCCATTTTTGTGACACAAAACCGCTTTACGACACACTAAATACTATTATTGATTTTGATAAGCTTAACGCACCATCCGCGCCACATGTAGTTATTTCAGCGACCAATATTGCGACGGGGTTATTGGAAGAGTTTAGCAACAAAACTGGCGGTATTCGCGTAGAACATATTGTTGCTAGTGGTAGCTTGCCACCTTCATTTCCGATGACCGAAATCGATGGCAATCATTATTGGGATGGCGGCTTATTTTCCAATACGCCATTAAAACCAGCATTCAAATGTCTGGAAACTATTGGTGATAATGACAGCACAAAAGAAGTGATTATGGTGGAACTCTTCCCTCAAAAAGGCAAAGTGCCAAAAAATATGCCCGATGTTTTTGACCGTATGATAGAAATGACGTTTCAAAGTAAAATTAGTTTTGATAAAAAAATGTACCAACGCACCAGTGACTACATTGATTTCATTAATGAACTGAATGAAACGCTGCCCAAAGACAGCCGCTTACGCGACGCTCCCGCATTTAAACAGTTAATGAGTTACAGCAAAATCAGTAAACTCACTATGATCCAGCATTCTGACCCTGAAAATTTATTAGGCGCATCAGATTTCACTGAAAAAACCATTAACCAACGTATAGCACAAGGTTATCGTGACACTAAAGAACAGCTTAATGTATAAATTCATTCACTGCCTGAATTTTTCTAACAGTCTATCCTTCATGAGAAGGGTGACTTGTTACAGATAATGTTATCGCGTGAACCAACTCACTAATACTTGACAGTAAACAGAGTTAAATCAAGTTAATGACAACTATCTACATTTATTTTTTTATTTTAGAATAGTGACTATATAGGTAATATATCGACGGGATACCGAAAATGATAAACAAACCCACACTCTCGATTATTGGGCCCGGGAAGGTAGGCACGACTATCGCCATCGCCGCTATGCGCAGCCAGCAATACGAGGTTATTATTGGAAGTAGAAATATAACCAAAGATAAAAATACTAGTAAATGGCTTGGCGACGACATCATTATTATTGATATGCATACTGCCGCTACTATGGGAGACATTGTGCTGTTAACCGTAGCCGATGACAGCATTAAAACGGTATGCGATCAGCTAGCTCATGCGAGGATGTTTAAGGCTGACGCGCTTGTTGCGCACTGCTCAGGCGCACTCACCAGCGAAGCACTTAAAGTAGCCAAAGAACGGTGTGACACTCACGTAGCGTCTATGCATCCTTTACAAACTTTTCCCAGTATTGCAGCTGCCCTAGATCGGCTATCTGAAACTTATTGTTATTACGAAGCGGATATCGAGTCAAAAAAGCGTATCCAACAGTTAATAAAAAACCTTGGTATGCGGCCTATCGAAATACAAAAAAACGTTAAAAATTTATATCATGCATCAGCCGTCGTTGCCTGCAACTACTTTGCGGCATTAATAGAAACCTCACTAGAGCTAGGCGAAGCAGCGGGCATTGATCGCGACACGCTATGGACATCTTTAGAGCCTTTAGTTTCAGCAACTTTAGATAACATTAAACAAAATGGCCCTGCAAATGCGCTAACAGGCCCCATAGCACGAGGGGATATCAATACCGTGGAGCGTCATTTACTCGCATTAAAAACATTATCACCACCCAAAAAAGCCGAGCGGTTAGCTGAAGTCTATTCAGCAATGGGGATACAAACTGTCTCATTGGCGAAAAAGAAAGGCTATATTACTCAACAAGCTGAAAGTCATTTTCTTAACCAGTTAGAACATAAACCGCAGTAAAGAATATGCGTTTAATCTCTCAGAAGGAAAACATACTGGGAATTACTATTTTTACTCGAAAAACTATGAACATCGAATTGAATATGATTGCTGCTGCGGCTCACATTATATCAATAGCCCATGATAACATTCACCATATCAACGCTTACATACACTGTAGGGCATCTCTAAAAACGCACTTTTACCGCGATTGCTGCGTCGGCTCCGTGCTAGAATCCTCATGTATGCCTTATACACTGAGGTTCTCCGCGCGGTGCCTTTTTACATTCACGAAAAAATTACTGTTTTTAGAGGTGCCCTATAGTGGGCGATTAAATGTTAAATACTTTGATCGTATCCCCGTCTCCATCCCCGCTCCACAGTGAAACCGGTACAGCATGATTTCCTCCCGTCACTGTTTTTGCATCAGCATAAGCAGAGACATTCTCAGGCTCCTGTGAACGATCAATAGTTAGGTTGATGAAATCAAATATATTCGTATCGGCTAATTGTGATGGTGATACTTTTGAAATGGCAGAAAAAATCGTTTCTGTTCTGCCAGGAAAAGCTTCATCCCATTGCTGCAACATGTTTTTAATATTTTGTCGTTGCAAATTTTCTTGAGAGCCACACAAATTACAGGGAATAATAGGAAACTGCTTGAGCTCCGCATAAGCGGCTATATGACTCTCACGACAAAAAGCCATAGGACGAATAATAATATTACGCTTATCATCTGCCAGTAGTTTTGGTGGCATGGCCTTTAAGCGCCCCCCATAAAACATATTTAAGAATAAAGTCTCTACTATGTCATCTTTGTGATGACCCAGCGCCACTTTAGTGGCGCCTATTTCTTCAGCAAAACCGTACAGTGTACCGCGACGTAAACGTGAGCATATACCACACGTGGTTTTGCCTTCAGGCACAAGCGATTTAACCACACTATAAGTATCTTTTTCGACAATATAATAAGGCACCCCTAAGGATTCTAAATAGTTAGGTAGGATATCTTCAGGAAAACCTGGTTGCTTTTGATCCATATTAACCGCCACTAACTCAAAACTAACGGGTGCCGTTTTCTGCAAGTTGAGTAGTATATCCAACATAGCATAGGAATCTTTGCCGCCAGACAAACACACCATGATCTTATCACCAGCTTCGATCATATTGTATTCAGCTATGGCTTGACCCACATGCCTGCGCAAGCGCTTTTGCAGCTTATTAAATTCTAAACGGTGTTTACGATCATTATTTTCAGACATTGGATAACACTAATAGGCCATAAGAATTAAAAGAAACTTTATGGGCGGCATTATATCGTTTAATAGCGATAAATAAAGGAAAGCAATGACCGCCCTACTGATTAGTTATTCAGCAAGTCGGCGAAAAACATCCCCTAGAGGTAGCTTTATCTGTTTTGATCTTCAGAAATAACACCGTTAATTTAAAAAGCTATAATAATCAACAACATAAAAATCATTATCAAATTCACTTTAGTGGCATATCGATTGCAATCAATTAAGCAGAGCTGCAGAGAATTAAAAAAAGTGGCAACAAGCCAAAGTAAATGGCATCACAATAAACAACATTGACTGGACCTTTATGGGATTATTTAATCACTTCATTGATCGTTTAACACACACTGAGGTAGAGCCCATAGTTAACCAGCAAGCTATAGAGCATCGCTTGCTGGAACACTATGACAACTACAACCACTTGTTGAAACTGCAGGCAGCACGACAATTAGTTGAAGTGCTCTTAAATAATCGCAAAAATAGCTTTCAAAGCATGATTATCAACATCGACTTAATCAATGATTCCTTTGGTCTCGATGCTTTTTCACCCACACTGCTTGCTCCAGAATCCTTAATCGGTCAAGATATTACGATTAGACATCAACATCAGTGGAAAAAACTGGAAATTAACACCTCTATCATCGATTGGTCGGTAGTCGATCAATGTTACCGCTTAAATTTACCAGAATTTGCCGATTATCAACCTCGGCGTAACTATCCGCGGCTATTACTCGACAATAACAATCTACTTAAAACCCATATTAATCCGCTCTATGGCGCGCCTTGGTATGCCACGGTAAAGGATATAAGCCAAGGTGGCATGCGCATCAACATCCCTGGTGACTTACGCCAACATTTACATAAAGATAAATTACTACCTCAATGTCAGGTCATACTTGATGAGGACATCACCGTTAAATGTCGAGGGGTAGTTAGAGCATTCACCTATGTCAGCAAGCCTTATCGCCATACAGAAATCAGCATCGAATTTCACAATATGAACCACTTTCATCAAACAGATTTAAAACGATTTATTGATTACATTGAAGTCGCTGCCGCCTAAACGACCCGCAAAGCCGCTCACAAAAAATCCAGCCCGCTATTAGGGCTAATCCTGCCTTTACTTAGAGCTTTGCTTAGACAAGGCCTTTGCTATACTCTGCCTGTCTGCTGTTACTACCGGGTCACTTGAAAAGAATACACTCCATTTCAGGCGCGCTGTGAATATGTCCCTATACGCTCAGCTTCGGCATCCATGCCTCAGATGGCCTGAAACGGAGTGTATTCTTTTCAAGCACCCTGCTAGTATGTTTCATATTCACTGTCTAACATCAACCTTTCACGCCAATATAGGAGCGCGATAGCAACTCATGGATCTCGACTTCGATCGGCAACATATCTGGCATCCCTACGCCTCCATTACTCAGCCTGGGCCTGTTTTTCCCGTTGTAAAAACCGAAGGTGTTTACTTACACTTAGAAGATGGTCGACACTTAGTCGATGGCATGTCTTCTTGGTGGTGTGCGCTACACGGTTATAATCACCCTGTACTAAATCAAGCCATCATCAATCAAGTAAAAACCATGAGCCACGTAATGTTTGGTGGCCTGAGCCATGAACCCGCCATTACGTTATGTAAGAAACTGGTCGCACTCACTCCCACCCCCTTACAAAAAGTATTTTTAGTAGATTCCGGCTCGGTGGCCGTTGAAGTAGCGATTAAAATGGCCCTGCAGTACTGGCAAGCGCGTGGTAAGCCAGAAAAGCAACGTTTATTATCTCTGCGTAATGGCTACCACGGCGACACTTTTGCCGCGATGTCAGTATGCGACCCAAGTAATGGTATGCATCAGTTATTCTCTAACGTATTAATGCCCCAACATTTTACCGAGTCACCTAGCTGTGGCTTCGATGAAGACTGGGATGAGCGCTATATTGCAGACTTTGCGGCACAAATAGAACAACATCAAGATGAACTTGCTGCGGTTATCTTAGAACCGATTGTCCAAGGCGCGGGAGGCATGCGTTTTTACTCTCCGCATTATTTAAAGCGGGTGCGGGAGATATGCGATGATTACGAACTACTGCTCATCGCCGATGAAATCGCCACTGGGTTTGGTCGCACAGGTAAATTATTCGCCTGTGAGCACGCGAACATTAGTCCAGATATTCTCTGCGTGGGTAAATCGATTACTGGTGGCATGATGACCTTAGCCGCCACCCTTTGTAGCGAAAAAGTCAGCAATACCATCTGTAATGGTGAAACCGGCCTGTTAATGCATGGCCCCACGTTTATGGGTAATCCCCTAGCCTGTGCGGTAGCCAATGCCAGTATTGAATTATTACTAAACTCGCCTTGGCAGGACAATGTCGCGCGTATCGAAAGCCAACTGCGAGAAGAGCTTAATGAATTAGTAGGCCTTTCTGGGGTCACAGATGTGCGTTGCTTAGGTGCTATTGGGGTCATTGAGCTAGCAGAGCCTATCGACTTGCACATTATTCAACCCTTATTGGTAGAACAAGGTATTTGGGTACGTCCGTTTGGTAAATTAGTTTATCTTATGCCCGCATTTATCATGCAGAAAAAAGAAATCAGCATGTTAACCCGAGGGGTTAAAAGCGTTATTTCAACGCTATTAGCAGGATAACTCCCTATTGCACTACTAGAATAAAGAAGGCCATTTTTTTGTTGCATTGCAGCAAACAAATACACTAATATTCATTTAATCCCAAAAAAACTATCTATAGGAGCCCCCATGAGTAAGCATTATCCATCACTAGTTGCAGGCGTAGAAGACTCTGGTAACACTCGAGACATCACCTCCCCTTATGACGGCTCCATAGTCGGCACTATATCAACCGTCGATGGCGTAACGGTAAAACGTGCACTGGCAACCGCCTACTCTATTTATTCTGATCGCAGTCGTTGGTTATCTAAAGTTAAACGTATCGACATACTACAAAAATCCGCAGATATTATGCGTTCACGTTTTGATGAGTTAGCGCTAGAAGCCGCACGCGAAGGTGGCAAACCCCTTACCGACTCCATTGTTGAAGTCAATCGCGCTATCGATGGTGTATTAAACTGTATTGCCTGTATTCGTGGCGATGCAGGCAAAGAAATACCCATGGGTTTGACACCCGCATCAGAAGGTCATCTGGCTTTTACGCACCATGAACCCATTGGTGTTGTTGTGGCCGTTAGTGCCTTTAATCATCCCCTTAATCTAGCGGTTCACCAGGTCTGCCCTGCACTAGCAGCAGGATGTCCGTTTATTATTAAACCCGCCGGTGCAACGCCTATATCTTGCCTGCGTTTTGTCGCGATTTTACACGAAGCCGGCTTACCTGTTGAATATGGACAAGCATTAGTCAGCGATTGCAGCTCAACCGCTACCGCTTTAGTGACCGATGAACGTGTCGGCTTCTTTAGTTTTATTGGTAGCGCTGCGGTGGGCTGGATGCTGAAAGGCAAACTGGCTCCCGGTGTACGCTGCGCCTTAGAACATGGCGGTGTTGCCCCAGTCATTGTAGAAGCAGATGCCAACTTAGACTCTGCCGCCCCACTACTAGCAAAAGGCGGCTTCTACCATGCTGGACAGGTCTGTGTCTCCGTACA
The DNA here is from genome assembly GCA_047619205.1 of Candidatus Endobugula sp. GTDB lineage: Bacteria > Pseudomonadota > Gammaproteobacteria > Pseudomonadales > Cellvibrionaceae > Endobugula. The sequence goes on from JBLHJR010000074.1 coordinate 11,791, forward strand.
ACGTGTATTTACGCATAGTAGCATTGCAGAAGACCTAGCCAATCGCTTGGCAACGTTAGGTAGCGCGATGAAGGTGGGTGATCCGACATCAGCGGATACCGAGATTGGACCACTAATCAACACACAAGAAATAGATCGTATCGATGCCTGGGTGCAAGAAGCCATTGAAGCTGGCGCTAAAGTCCTTTGTGGTGGTCATCGCTTAGATAACAATTGTTATGCGGCCACCGTATTACTCAATCCACCTAAAGATTGCACCATCAGCAAAACGGAAGTCTTTGGCCCCGTAATTTGTGTTTACAGCTACGATGATGTTAACGACGCTATAGCGGAAGCTAATTCGCTGATGTACTCCTTTCAAGCGGCATTATTTACACAAGATATTGATAAAGCATTACATATCTATAAACAGATTGATGCAGCTGCGGTGATGATCAATGATCACACTGCTTTTCGTGTCGACTGGATGCCTTTTGCAGGATTAAAGCATTCTGGCCAAGGTATTGGTGGCATCCCTTACACTTACGAAGAGATGCAAGTAACTAAGATGGTAGTGATAAGATCGCCCTCATTATGAGACCTGTGCACAAATGATCTTTTGCCTACATGGACGTAGATAAGGGGCGTAAGCAGGAGTGGAAGCTTTGTCCTCATACTGGTTTATCCCTCAAGGAGCACCGAGGAAAAACGGTCCAATCGGTCACTTATACTGATAAACTCTCTCTTTGGACTAGCACCGTCCTGGCGTTAGGTCTCCGACCAGCAGAGCTGCCTGCATCGGTACCTACCGATTGATCGTGCGTTTTTGCCTTGCCTGAGAACAACATATCTATTCGTGCACAGGCCTCATTACAGCTAAATGTGTGATTTAATGACAAAAAACACGGGATTTGTAGAAAAAACATGAAAAATGTTAACGAATTTCTCGTTTATTATATTTTTATGGTTATAATGCGTCTGCAGAGTTCTGCAAGTAATTAAATTATATAAAGAGAACAGTATGAGTAAAGGTACAGTGAAGTGGTTTAACGCCGATAAAGGTTTTGGTTTTATTACTCCGGAAGATGGTGGTAAAGATCTTTTCGTTCATCATTCTGAAATTAAGAACGGTGGTGGTTACGCTACTCTTAATGACGGCCAAGCGGTAGAGTTTGAAGTTGGACAAGGTCAAAAAGGCCCATGTGCTAACAACGTTGTTCCGGCTTAGTAATTAAGTTGTTAAAGCTTAGGCTTAGTTAATTACTTCGGTAATTTCTGAACACAGCACAGATGTAGTCTCTTGCTGTTAACGTGTTTCACACGTTAACAGCAAGATATCTCTCCCTACCGATCATATCCCAATAGTAATTTATCGTTACCAAACTCATTACGTAGCTTCTGCATCAAATCATCTACTGGCTGCACACGCCATTGATGGCCTAATTGTAGGCTTGCCATTGCATCTACGCGCTGATAATCAACAATTACCACACAACCTTTCTGCTCGCTAGTTTCCGCTATTCTATAATTTTCTAATATACTGGTTAACTGTTTTATGCAGTTAGGCCTAAGCACTCGGCTCTGCCAATGAATATGGATAGATCGGAGCTGATCTTGGCGCGCCTCTTCGAGAGGGACCACCTTATCCGCACGCATTTTTAATCCACCACTATAGTCATCATGACTAACCTGCCCCTCGACAATCAACAAAGCATCTTTCACTAATTTATCGCGATACTGGTTATAGGTATCAGCAAATACTGCCACCTCCATACGGCCCGTACGATCATCAAGCGTAATAAAACCCATAGTGTCACCACGTTTAGTCTTCATCACCCGCATAGCCACCACTAAACCCGCAATTTTAATGGTTTTCTTATCCGCCACTAAACGAGAAATACGCGCTGAAACTAGATGCTTTATCTCTTGTTCATATTCATCAATGGGATGACCCGTAAGATATAAGCCGATAGTTTCATTTTCGCCATTCAAGCGTTCTTTCATCGTCCAGCGGCGGATATTGTAGAAGTTAGCGTAAGCATCACCCTCATCGCTAGATTGCGCTTGCAATGAATCACCAAACAAATCCACCATGCCGGCATTGGCATTGGCCTGTTGCTGCTCAGCTGTTTTAACCGCCTCTTTTAGAGAAGCCATTAACATGGCCCGTGTATGATCTAAATCTCTTTCAGGATTGTCAGCATCGGGGCCGATAGTATCGAATGAGCCACTACGCACTAGGGCATCTAAGGCACGCTTATTCACTCTTTTCGCATCTATACGCGCACAAAAATCAAATAAATCTTTAAACGGCCCATTTTTTCGAGCCTCGATAATATTGTCAACAGGCCCTTCACCCAAACCCTTAATCGCGCCTAAACCATAAATAATATGACCGTCTCTATCGACAGTAAATTGAAACCCCCCTTGATTAACATCCGGTGGCAACAAATTTAATTGCATTGAGCGACACTCTTCAACAAAGGTCACTACTTTTTCAGTTTTATCCATATCGGATGACATGGTCGCCGCCATAAACTCTGCTGGGTAATGGGTTTTTAGCCATGCAGTTTGATAAGAAACAACAGCATAAGCGGCCGAGTGTGATTTGTTAAAACCATAACCGGCAAATTTTTCTACCAAATCAAAAATCTTAATCGCCAGTTCCGGATCAACCCCCTGATCTTTAGCTCCACCCTCAAAAACTTCCCGCTGCTTAGCCATTTCTTCTGGTTTTTTCTTCCCCATGGCACGACGCAACATATCTGCGCCACCTAAGGTATAGCCCGCCAATTCTTGTGCGATTTGCATCACTTGCTCTTGATAAACAATGACGCCATAAGTTGGACCAAGAATAGGTTTTAATTTTTCGTGTTGATATTTCGCATCGGGATATGCAACTTGTGCACGACCATGTTTACGATTGATAAAGTCATCAACCATACCTGATTGCAGCGGACCCGGACGAAATAGCGCCACCAGTGCGGTTAAGTCTTCAATATCATCGGGCTGTAAACGTTTAATCA
>JBLHJR010000075.1:0-14505 GCA_047619205.1 Candidatus Endobugula sp.
AGAGCGAGAGGCAGCGCATAAACATGCGCTAGAAAAGCATCAAACTGACATTGACCAGCAAAACCTACAAAAGTTGTCTACACTAGATAGAGAAGTACGTAATCATGAGCGTGCTCATGCAGCAGTGGGTGGGCAGTATGCAGGCGCCCCCATATACAGCTTCGAGAAGGGCCCCGATGGTGTGAATTACGCGGTATCGGGAGAAGTTCCAATTAGTACGAGCTCTGTGAGTGGCGATCCGCAGATGACTATCGAGAAGGCGGAAATTATTCGTCGAGCAGCCTTGGCTCCAGCAGAGCCTTCTGCGCAAGACCGTAAAGTCGCTGCTGTCGCAGTACAAATGGCCGCAGAGGCGCATACTGAACTATTACAGATGGCACGTGATCAGCGCATAGAAGAACAGCGTTTACAGGAAGAGCAGCAAATGAAAAATGATAACGAACAAGCACAAAAAAGAGGAGAAAATCAATTTTCTGCGTCTGTGGATAATGCTCGCAATAATAGTGAAAAAAATGACCCTGTTGATGCCATAAACGCGACACAAGAACAAAAGTTCACTGAAATCAGCAATGATTTAACCGCACAGCTAGTCGCATTAGGCGGTGCCCAACAAGCCCCTCAAAGTTTAGGTAGCATTGTTAATCGGCTTGCCTAGCACTGTTTAAGTTCATTCCGCTTTAAGTTTTCCCCATCAAATACTGTACTAAAAAGCTTGTTTGACCTTTCGGCGTTTCTACTGCATAGTAAAAAAATATATATAGCCAGCTGTAGAATGTAGAGTAGATAACTATGGGTAAAACCACATTAACCGCAGAAGATCAGGCACGCGTAGATAGTTACTTGAATGGTCCCATCCACCAAGTCGATAGAAAGCCCTTTCGACCTTGGCTATTATTGGGTGTCATCGTCATAGTTCTTACCGTACTCAGCTTGTTTAGCTATGGAATTGCTTGGTGGCATGGTGTGGTGTAATGCGGTCACTGCTCACTTCTTTGTATCGAACTTAATAGCTCATCGTTCTGCACTATTTTCTATGGGCTGTCTATCCCAATGCCTCATTTCTTCTCAGCAAGGCATTCTGTATCGCGTAAAATTATACGCATTCAGAGGACAACCTAATTTAGTCGTGCCAATTATGTTGGGGTAGGCGTAAGGCACCGCAGTAGGTTTTTGTTAGTACTAAAGGGCATCTCTAAAAATGCACTTTTTCCGCGATTGCTGTGTCAGCTCCGTGCTCCCTGTGTTGACGGAAGTTGGGTCATCTATGCCTTATACGCTGCAGTTCTCCGCGCGGAGTCTTCTTGTAATCAAGAAAAAATACTGTTTAAAGAGGGCCCTTAAGTCAAGTCCTAAATGTAGACCCTAACACCTATAAAACATCCTCACGAAGAAAAATCACGAAAAGAGTAACATCGCTTCTGTTGGCTTTTATTGTATGTAAACCTAGAAACGGCAGTTGGCGCGAAAAAGCGGTGCACCAAAAGTAGGCCCCTCTAGGGGAGTTATGGGTGTGCATAGGACTTTCCCTAGCAACATAAGTTAGTATCGCGTAGCGACCTTATTGGTCGTGAGCGAATACTACGATTTTCTAGGTGCATCAATAACTTGTGCACGACTCCATGGATGGAGGAGGTAGAGCGACGCAGGAGCCAAAGCCGAGACTTTCGTGATTCAACTACCGTTTCTAGGTTAAAGCGCCATTACGAAGGTATTTGCTCTCTGTTCAAATATGAGCAAAGTCTTTCGGCTTCATTGGATAAACGTTGAGCTGGCCGGTACAGCATGATATCTAGGTTTACTGATAGTGCATCGCTACCGATGTTGACTAAATCTCCTCGATTAAGTTCTGCTTGAATACATATTTGTGGTAGCCAGCATATCCCCATGCCTTGCACAGCCATTGCTTTAATTGATTCCGTTACTGTATTTTCGTAAACACAGTTAAGTTCGATGTCTGAGCATTCGGTTGCAATAATTTTTTCCGTTATTTTTCCCATTAAGCAGTTGGATGAATAAGCAAGATAATATAGTGGTATATCCTTGAGATTAAATAAGGGCTTGCCTTTTTTATCGGCAGCGCTGACTAAAATTAATCGGTCAGTTTTTAGTTTGTAGGATAAGAAATTTGACGGATCAAGAAGGGAAGGTAATATCAATGTTGAGTATGACAACATGAATTCAGTCTGCCCAGATTGTAATGACTCAACACAGTCATGAATATTGTTAGCATCCATAGTAGAGCGAATGATGGGGTATTTTTGGTGGATCTCTGACATCCACTCAGCAAAATAATTGATTGCCAGAGTGTGCAGTGCTGTAAATTTTACAAAATCCTGATTTTTTCTTTGGTGTTGACGACATTCATCTAATGTCCGATGCAAATTTTTTACGATTTCTTGAGACGCTTGTCGAAAATGTTCACCCTCTGTTGTTAGGGCGAAAGGGTGTATCGAACGATCAATAAGTGAAGCCCCCACCCACTGTTCAAGTCCCGCAATACGTCGACTAAAAGCAGGTTGGCTACGATTGCGATTTTTAGCCGCAGCCGTAAAATTTTTGGTTGATGCTAACTCTAAAAAATCTGATATCCATTCTAAGTCCATAGTCACATCTCACTGTTTGGTTATTTCTATAATAAATTACTCATGCGTTTTTTGCATTGCTTTTCTAAAAATAGCATTAGTTGGATGAATATTAAATAGCTAATATGATTTTAATGTTACGGCGATGCGATGCAGGGGGGGTAGGTGTGTTAGGTGTGTTAGGTGGAATGGGGCCTTTGGCCACAGTAGATTTTTTAGAAAAGCTGATAACGGAAACGAAAAGCGCAACAGATCAGCGCCATATTCCAACGGTCACTTGGTCCGTGCCGCAAATACCTGACCGTTCAAGCCATATTATTAATGGTGGAGAAAGCCCCTTTCCTGAACTCAGACGAGGACTGTTAAATTTGCAATCCATGGGGGCTAGTGCCGTTGCGATGCCTTGTAATACAGCACATTTTTGGCATGACTCTTTGGTAGAAAGTACAGGGATGAAAATTCTTCATATCGTAGATGCAGTGGTCGATCAATTATATTTGGCTGGTCTAAAACGGAGCATAAATAAGGTAGGAATGTTGGCTACTACAGGAACTGTTTACTCCGGTATCTATCAGCAAAAATTAATGGCGGCTGGTTATGAAGTGATAGTACCTACAGACAACAACCAAAATGCTGTGACAACAGGGATTGGTTTAACGAAGTCAGGAAAGCTAGCAATAGCTAAAGAAATTTTTTTAAAACAAATTGATCGATTGAAAATGTGCGGAGCAGACATGATAATTTTAGCGTGTACAGAAATCCCCGCTGTCATAGAAGACTCTGATGAGTTGATTGATAGTAACCGAGCATTAGCGCGACGATGTGTCGCTTGGTTCGATGCAACCTATAACGGAATTTTTGTGGATATGGGGCATGTAGTGGCCCCTGAAATATCAACAGTTAAGCCGGCAAGCCAATTTAATAGCAATGTCTAACTTTATAAAAAGGCATGCGTTAAATATACGTTTTCATTTGGAAAACAATTAGACCATTAACTACAAAAAAGAAGGTGAATTATGACTAAGAAATGCATAAAAATGTTATCGCTCTCGTCTATAGCAGCCCTTGTGTTAACGAGTGCCGCAGCCATTGCTGAGCCATACAATAATGATACTTGGAATAAAATTATAAAAAGTGGAAAAATTACTGTGGGTGTTAAGGCCGATACTAAACCTTGGGGTTTTCTGAATACCAATGGTGAGTTAATTGGTATGGAAGCCGATATGGCAAAAGAAGTGGCCGATACCATGGGTGTAGAACTTGAATTAGTTGGTGTGCAATCATCAAACCGCATGCAGTTTTTAGAGCAAGGCAAGATTGATTTGATGATTGCAACTATGTCTGACCGTTTAGATCGCCGTAAACTAGTGGGTGTTGCACTGCCTAATTATTACAGTTCAGGTACTAATGTTATGGCACCTAAAGCGCTCAAGCTTACTAAGTGGAGCCAGCTAAAAGGTCGTGATGTATGTGGTAAGCAAGGGACTTTTTATAACAAAGTGATTGAAAAACGTTATGGTGCCAAGGTTGTTGCTTTTACGGGTAATGCAGAAGCAAAGCAAGCGTTGCGAGATAAAAAATGTGTAGCTTGGGTCTATGACGATAGCGTGATTGCGGCAGACTTAGCGTCGGGTAACTTTGATGATTTCGAAATGCCATTTAAAACAGAAGATGATAACCCTTGGGCACTAGCAGTACCATTAGCAGAGCAAAGTTCTATTTTTGGTCGTTTTATGTCTGGCATGCAATACAACTGGCATCAATCAGGAAGACTCTTAGAGCTTGAAGAAAAGTGGGGCATTAAAGCTAGCTCTTACTTAATTGAAAACAATGAACGTTTTAGTGAGTGGTTGTCAGAAGCAAAATAAGTCTGTAGAACATCACCTTTCTGCGATGAATTGACCTTTCGCAGAAAGGTGATTTAATAATAAATTTTTGGTTGTAGTCATCATGATTGATTTAATTAGTAATTTTTTTAGAGAATTGGCAAACACTTATCCTAAATGGAATTTTATTTTCTTTTATGAGTATGATCAGTGGGAACGAGTGATGAGTGGTCTAGCGGTTACTGTCCAGCTATCCATTTTTTGTGTCATTTTTAGTGTGTTAATAGGTATATTCGGTGCTTGGGCGCAAGGCTCTAGACATAAAAAATTACGCATGGTAACGCAGGGCTACATACAGTTTTTTAGAAATACACCACCGTTAATTCAATTACTATTTTTTTATTTTGCTTTGGGTCAGTTTACCCCAACAATACCCGGCGCTGATGGTTGGACAGAGATTCCTATCATTAGTAGTGTTGGTTGGGCTATTGTATCTCTTTCTCTGTTTGCTGGAGCGTTTAATGTTGAGATTTTTCGTTCAGGTATCGAGGCAGTTCCTGAGAGTACTAAGGAGGCTGCAGCAGCACTAGGTTTTTCCGATCTTCAAACTTACCGCTATATTGTATTCCCATTAGCGTTAAGAATTAGCTTGCCGTCACTTAATAATAATTTAGTAAATTTAGTAAAAACAACCACCCAGGCTATCGTGATTGCTGTTCCAGAGCTGTTGTATGAAATGATCTCTATTTATAATGATTATTCTTCTGCGCAGAATGCCGCAATGACCTTCTTGTTCTTTGCCTATATTGGCTTAGTAGGCTTTATTGTGTACGGCATGCATCACTGGGAAAGAAAATTAAAAATACCTGGTATAGGAAATAAGTAGTATGAAAAGTTTATATTCAAATAAAAAGTTTCCTGTGATATTACCGGTAAGATTTGAAAGCTATCACAGTGTAAGTTCTGTCAATGTTGTGAAATGGCTAGCCAGTATCCCGAGTTATTACTTTTTTATAGCCGCTGTTAGTCTGATGCTATTACCTACAATATCCTATGCGGTCGATGGTGTTGAGTCGGCAAGCCCATTCGCTATTTTGTTGAAATGGGTTCCGGTGATGTTGACGAAAGGTTTTTTCATGAATGTTGTCATTAGTTTTCTGACAATGATGCTGGGAACCGTACTTGGAGTTTTTTTAGGTTTAGGGCAAATTTCGCCAAACTTTTTTATTCAAAAAATAAGCATGATTATAACGCAAATATTTCGTAATTCTCCGTGGTTGGTATTGTTGTTTATTGTCATGCTTTCATTTCCTTTCGAAATTACAGTCGGTGATTATGTTATCCCCATTCCTGATTGGTTTAAAGCAGTGATAGGCTTAAGTTTGCCACTAATGGCTAATGTTGCAGAGATTGTTCGTGGTGCTATTCAGTCAGTGCCGACGGGGCAATGGGAGGCGGCAGAGAGCTTGGCTTACACTAGACATCAGACCTTATGGAAAATAATTTTACCGCAAACCATAAAGCGTATGATCCCACCGTGGATGAACTGGTACGCAATTATGACGATGGCTACGCCCTTAGTCTCTCTTCTAGGTGTTACCGAAGTCGTTGCTTTATCGCGCCAGGCAATGGAAGCAGAAAATAATGATCCGGCTTTATTGGTGCCTTTTTATGGTTTTTGTTTGGTGATATTTTTTCTTTATACCTATCCCATAGCACGCTTAACAATGTCGTTAGAACGAAAATTTGCGGTTAAGTTATAAGCAGTATGGTTAGTTAACTCGTTATTAATTCTTTGGTTCAGATTTAAAGTAGGCAATAGATATGAAAAATTCAGCGGTAGATAATCAAGAGCCGATTGTAGTGGCCACAGCAGTGCATAAAAAATTTGGCGATCTGGAGGTTCTAAAAGGAATTTCTATGGAAGTAAAGAAGGGCGAGGTGGTTTGCATTATTGGCCCGTCAGGTTCGGGAAAGTCGACATTTATTCGTTGTATTAATGGCTTGAATACCATTGAGGGTGGCTCTATAAAGGTTAAGGGTATTGAGGTTAACGACCCTAAATTAAACAAGCTGGAGCTGCGGAAAAACGTGGGCATGGTTTTCCAGCAATATAATTTGTTTCCACATAAAACAGCGCTAGAAAATATTATGATGGCGCCCACACTCGTGCTAAAAGAAAACGCTGAAGCGGTTAGAGAAAAAGCACTACAGCTTATTAAAAAGGTGCGTTTGGAAGGTAAGGAGGATAGTTATCCCGGTGAGCTTTCAGGAGGTCAGCAGCAACGTGTTGCTATTGCTCGTTCCTTAGCAATGAACCCAGAAGTCATGTTGTTTGACGAGGTGACAGCAGCGCTAGACCCTGAGACAGTAAAGGAAGTTTTAGTGACGATTAAGGATCTAGCGGAAGATGGCATGACATGTATTTTGGTGACTCACGAAATGAATTTTGCAAGAGAAGTGGCCGACCACATTTACTTTACGGATAGAGGGGTTATTGTTGAACACGGCGCACCAGATGTTTTCTTTGAAAATGCTACAGACCCAAGGACTAGAGAGTTTTTAGGCCAGATCTTGTAATGAACATTGAGGTAACGGATTGAAGGGGTAGTGACAATGTTGGAGAGTCGTGTTTTCCCAATAGGGTTTTAGGTTCATATTGAAAACGGCTCGTTGGCACAGTAGATATTCGGATAATACTTGCTATGGTGTCTTATCGTAAGGCACTGAGCTAACGGGCGTTCTAACGCCCCACAACCCACTGGGTGACCTAGCGTCTTATAGTATCGGTGTAATTAAATGATGTCTTTATGGTTTGTAATTTAGCCTGCTAGCCATGAAAACGCGTCATGTCCTCCTTTTTCTCTCCATAGGCTATATTTAACAGCGATATGCAATGTATATCGTTAATTAAGCATGCTGACTGTACAGGAGCGGTTTATCTGTCGCGTAAGGTAACTACTGTTATTATGATGACAGTAGTTACGTGATGCTTAAATATGAGCCAATAGTAGTGGATTCTCTCAATAATGCGCTATTCCAATAAATAAAATAACGTTATTTAGTTATATAAGAGTAACAAAATGAATAATAATCATGCTGAAGAAAATCAAAAAAAATGTACTCCTCTGTGGGTAAAAATTATTGTTGGAATGGTGTTGGGTATCATTGCAGGCACTATTTTAGGGCCAAACGCAGAGTTATTAAAACCTTTAGGTAGTTTATTTATTAATGCTATTAAAATGTTGATAGTGCCTCTAATCTTTTGCTCTTTAATTGTGGGTGTGACTTCTTTGCAAGATACCCGAAAGATGGGGCGTATAGGCTTGAAGTCTGTCGCTATCTATTTGGCTACTACCGCAGTTGCTATTACTATAGGAATATTATTGGCAACTTTATTTAACCCTGGTGCAGGACTTGATATGGTGGCAAATACTAGTGCTACTGTCGGAAACGGTGCTCCTCCTCTAGTGCAGACCTTGCTAAATATTATTCCTAAAAATCCTATTAATGCATTGGCATCAGGTAATATTCTACAGGTCATTTTCTTTGCTATTGCCTTTGGAATTGCATTAATACTAGTCGGCAAAAAGGCAAAGCCAGCTATCCAACTATTTGGAAGCCTTGCTGAGGGTATGTATAAGTTAACCGAATTGGTGATGAAATTTGCTCCCTACGGTGTATTTGGTTTGATGGCCTGGGTCGCAGGGAAATATGGTGTAGATATTCTATTGCCTTTGATTAAACTAATAGCTCTGGTATATTTAGGCTGTATTATTCATGTGGTCGTGGTGTATTCAGGAATAATTAATTTTGTTGGAGGTTTAAACCCCATACGCTATTTACGTGGCGTGATTACTCCAGCGGCGATTGCGTTTACAACGACCAGTAGTTCAGGCACTCTTCCAGCGACGATAAAGGCATCAGGTGAAGAATTAGGCGTATCAAAAAACGTTTCGAGTTTTGTGCTGCCACTGGGTGCGACCATCAATATGGATGGTACTGCGTTATATCAAGGCGTGTGTGCATTATTTATTGCCCAAGCTTTTGGTATAGAGTTAAGTTTTTCTGATTACCTATTAATTATCACAACCTCTACTTTAGCGTCTATAGGTACTGCTGGTGTTCCTGGAGCGGGTTTAATTATGCTTTCATTAGTGCTAACTACGGTAGGTTTACCGCTTGAAGGGCTGGCGATTGTTGCGGGTATTGATCGTATTCTTGATATGGCTCGTACCAGTGTCAATGTATGCGGAGACTTGATGGTGGCTGTTTTAATTGGGGAAAGTGAAGGTGAGTTTGATAAGGATATCTATAATAAAACGGTGGAGTAGCGAATAAGTTAGCAGCGTGAAAAAGGGCATGCATTCATGCCCTTTTTCTATTCTAGATTCAATGCTAAGTGCAATGTCTAATAGGGTCGAGTAAGAGTTTTACCGAAACTAATATGCATTTAATGTTAAATGATTTTATTTATCCAATCGGTGCTCTATAGCGAATCGCACTAAGCCCGAAGTCGTGTCTATTTCTAGTTTATGCTTGATGTTACGTTTGTGGGTTTCAACGGTACGCACACTTATGTCTAATTCACTGGCGATCATTTTATTATTGTAGCCATGAGAAAAAAGTCGCAGTATGAGCTGTTCTCTAGTGGTTAAAATATCCCCACCGGTGTTAGTGTTTTCTTGGGCCAGAATTTCAGTGATTTCATTACTGAAATATTTGCCACCTTGGTGTACTTTGTGTATGGCATGAACCATGTCTTCACCAGAAATGTCTTTGAGCAGATAGCCTGCAGCGCCTGAACGAATGACGTTTAATATATATTCTTTGTCATCATGCATGCTTAATATAATGATGTGTACATTAGGAAATTTCTCATTGATGATTTCTAGAGCATCCATGCCGTTCATTTCTGGCATGCTAATGTCCATCATGACGATGTCCGGTGCTATTGTTGCAAGTAATTCGAGTAACTGAAGGCCATTTTCTGCTTCGGCAATAATTTCTATGTCATCTTGCATATTTAAGCGCGATGCAATGCCTTCTCGAAATAAGGGATGATCATCTACTAATATTATTTTTATCATATTTTATTCGTTCTTATTATTAGTTATTATCTTATCATGGCTATTTGGCTTATACCGTTTAGCTGTATTTCAATACACTTTTAGGGATTTTCGCTTCTAGCCTCGTCCCATTTTCATTAGATTTTACGATGAATAAGCCTTTATGATAGCTTAAGCGTTCCTGCATATTACGTAAGCCAATACCCACCATCGGAGACTTATTGCGATTCATTGAATCCACATTAAAACCTGAGCCATTATCAACAATCGATAATACGATCCAGCGCCCCTTAACACCAATGGAAATGTTCACTTCTGTCGCACCGGAATGTCGTTCAATATTCGTCAGGGCTTCTTGCGCTACGCGATAGAGTGTGGTTTTTATATCGAGTGAAAGTAAATTCTTAAGCGCCACCTTGTCCAGGTTGACAGTGATGCCAGTGCGCTTAGAAAAGTTAGTTGATAATGATTCGATCCCTGCGGATAAACCATGATCATCTAGGATTCGAGGGTGAAGGTCTCTAGATATGCGGCGTAGATCTATTAAGGTTTGTGCAATTTTATCTCGTGTTAAGTTTAAATCTTCCTCCGGATCCTCTTGCTTACTAATTTTCAATGCGGCTGTTTCTACAGAAAATTTAGCGCTGGCAATTAACTGACTGATGCCATCGTGTAATTCTCGCGACACTCTGCGTCGCTCTTCTTCTTGGGTCGTCAAAATACGCTTAGTGAGTTCCTGTAGCTTTTCATCAGCGAGCTTGCGTTGACTAAACTGTAGTAATAAACCAGTAATAAAAACGACAGCAATGGAGATAATACCAATAGCTAAAATAACATAAGATGAGCCCACTATTTTATGATCAATAGAGGCCTGTATACTGGATACTTGGCCATCAATATCGTCAATATACATGCCTGTACCTATCATCCAGTCCCATTTTTCTAACATAACCGAATAGGCCATTTTTGTACCGACTACACCTAGGGAGGGCTTTTCCCATAGATACTGAATATAACCGCCGCCTTGTTGGGCATTGTTTATCAACTCTTGAATGAGCAGGGTGCCAGCTTCATCTTTTAATTCCCACCACTCTTCACCGATGCGATAAGGTTGCTTTGGGTGTACAACGCCCTTGCCGTCACTGGTGTAAACGAAGAAGTATCCATCTTCTTTATAGAGTAGGTGAGTTAAGATCTCTTTTGCTAATTCTTGCGCTACACCTTGATCAATGTCAGGCTTGTTATACAGGTGATTAATTGATGAGAGGGCTAACAGCGTATAATTTTTCAATTCTTCCTGACGGCGGCTGATGACACTGCTGCGATAGGTGTCGGCCGTATCATGCGAAAGCTTTTCAAATTGATAACGTGTCATCAGTATGACTAGTAGCATAGCAATCGCTAGGGGTAATACCGCAAGTAATTGAATTTTTTGTGTGAGGTTCATCATCATCTTTTTGTAAGATATGTTGGCTATATTATTGACAGTCTGGCACCTAATAAACCATAGAGTTAACTTAATATGCAAGTTATCTACTTATTTACCCTACATTATTTATATTATGTGCTAACCTCTAAGGGATAACCCTTAGACCGCCTAGGTGCCGATACGGATTTTTTCCTGCCGTGGGTTAGTTCTATAATGATTGGGTTGTACTGCAACTTATAATAAAACTATAACCAAGGATAACAAATATGAAAAGATATCTTGCTTCCGTTGCCATTGGCCTTGCTGCCATTGCTCCGTTCACCACTGTTTCAGCTGCTGAAAAAGTCATCAAATGGCGTCTTGCAGAAACATGGCCTACTAACTTCCCTATTTTTGGTGATGCTGCTAAGCAAATGGCGGCCAATGTTAAGGAAATGTCTAATGGTCGTTTAGTGATTACTGTTGACTCAAAAAACAAGCACAAGTCTGCGCTAGGTATTTTTGATTTTGTAAAAGCGGGCCAATACCAAATGGGACATTCTGCGTCTTATTATTGGAAAGGTAAGGATATTAATACTTTATTCTTCACTACTATGCCTTTAGGTATGATTACTGCTGAGCAAACGGCTTGGTACTATTATGGCGGCGGTCAAGAATTGGCAGCTAAAGTGTATGACCAATACGGTATTATGTCGTTTCCGGGTGGTAACACGGGTAACCAAATGGGCGGCTGGTTTAAGAAAGAAATTAAATCTGTTGATGACCTAAAAGGTTTGAAAATGCGTATTCCAGGTTTTGCTGGCGATGTATTAGCTAAACTAGGTGCTAAACCAACGAACATTCCACCTGGTGAGCTATACACAGCGCTAGAACGTAATACGATTGATGCTTTAGAGTGGGTAGGTCCTTCGCTTGATTTACGCATGGGTTTCCACAAAATTGCGCCTTTTTATTATACTGGTTGGCATGAGCCTGCAACTGAACTTCAGTTCATGATCAATAAAGCAGCATTTGAAAAGCTACCTGCTGATTTACAAGCGATTGTGAAAATAGCGGTTAAAGAAGCGGCTTTCCAGGTGACTTCACAGTCGTATCATGAAAGTGCGATTAACTGGGAAACAATGAAAACTGAGTTCCCTAACATCAAAATAAAATCTTTCCCTGCACCTGTAATGGCAGCATTGAAAGCAGCGAATACTGAACTGATCGGTGAGCTTGAAGCAAAAGGCGGTTTAACTGCTGAAATCATCAAGTCTCAACGTGATTACATGGCGAAAGCGCGTGTATGGACTGAGATCTCAGATAAGGCATACTTAAACAACCTTTAAGTGAGCTGATAGCCTGAAAAAAGGCTCCTGCGAGGGAGCCTTTTTTCTTGTTCTTTGATAGATTTACTGCAGGATAGAATAACAATGAAAGCAATAGTACGTTTACTAGACAAAATAATCGATATATCAGGCTATATCTGTATAGCCGCGCTACTACTCATGGTAGTGAATGTGTTCATCGATGTGTTTGTGCGTTATGCGGTGTTCGGGATACTCCAAAGTTTCCAGTGGATTTCAGCCATTGATTGGTTTAATGAAAATTTAAACTGGCTCGGAGGCATTGGTATGCAAGAGCTCGAATGGCATCTGTTTTCATTGATGTTTCTTCTCGGTTTAGGTTATACATTACGAGAAAATGGCCACGTAAGGGTGGATGTTTTTTACGATGGTTTTGAACGCACCACACAAGCGTGGATTAATATTCTAGGTGGGCTCATCTTTGCCTTACCTTTCTGTTTATTAGTGCTGAATTATGGCAGTGAATTCTTTTACGAATCCTTCCAAAATATGGAAAACAAAGGTGATCCCGGTAGTTTGCCTCGATTGTGGCCTGGAAAGCTGATTATCCCCGTCGCCTTTGGTTTTCTTATATTAAGTATTGTTAACGTTATTCTGAAAGAGCTACTAGTCATAAAAGAAGAAAAACAAAAGTCTAGCTTGAGAGGAGACGCATCATGATTGGTATTTATCTATTTTTCTTTGCCTTGATTTTATTATTTGCCGGTTACCCTATAGCACTAACCTTTGCAGGCTTGTCGTTATTGGTAGGCTTTTGGATTGAAGGCGTACAACTGTTTGCTTTTATTCCTTATCGACTGTATGCGATTATGGGTAATACCATTTTAATGGCTATTCCCATGTTCATCTTTATGGGTGTTGTTTTACAGAAAACAGGTTTGGCTGAACGCTTACTCGAATCTATGGGGAGATTGTTTGGTGCTCGTCCAGGTGGTTTGGCTATTTCAACGATTATTGTTGGAGCATTTCTTGCCGCTTCTACCGGTGTAGTGGGCGCTAGTGTTGTGGCGATGGGCGTAATTTCTTTGCCAGTTATGCTCAAATATAAATACGATCAACGTCTGGCTACGGGTGTTATTTGCGCTGCAGGTACCTTGGGTCAAATTATTCCTCCCTCCATTATTTTAATTATCTTGGGCGATGTAATGGGTGTGCCAGTAGGTGACCTATTTAAAGCGGCGATGATTCCGGCTTTGGTTTTAGTCAGTATGTATCTTGCTTATGTGACGATTTACGCCGCCAGAAATCCATTATCTGCACCGCCGATTCCTTTGGAAGAGGGTACGCAATGGGCGCTCATTAAGAGCGCATTATCGAATATTATTCCGCCGTTGGCATTAATCGTGATTGTGCTTGGCTCTATACTTTCTGGTATTGCAACACCGACGGAATCTTCTGCATTAGGTGCGATTGGCGCGATTGTTCTAGCCAAATTTTATGGCAAGTTGGAATTCATTCTGGTGACTAATGCGGCGAAAGAAACCGTGAAAGTGACGTCAATGGTCTTTGCGGTGTTAATTGGTGCTACGGCCTTCTCGATGATCTTTACCTATTCGGGTGGGGACACTATTGTTGAAGAGTTTATGAGTAATTTGCCGGGCGAAAAATGGACATTCCTATTACTGTCTATGTTGGCGATTTTTGTTCTCGGTTTCTTTATTGATTTTGTAGAAATTGCTTTTATTGTTGTGCCAATTCTCGCCCCTATTGCTGAATTATTGGGGATCAATATGGTGTGGTTCGCCATATTAATTGCAATGAACCTACAGTCTTCCTTTATGACTCCGCCATTTGGTTTTAGTCTGTTTTACCTGAAGGGAGTTTCACCTCCTAGTGTTAAAACCAGTACTATTTATAAGGGTGTGATTCCATTCATCATGATTCAAATGGTCGTGGTTATTTTACTAGTGGCATTTCCTGAGTACTTAGGCTTTGACACTTAATTTGGCCGCGGACAGCGAATATTAATCGCTACGATGCTACTGCAGCGTAGCGATTAACCCTACATTTAGACCAATTGACGACAATTCCATTATTAATAGAGAGCAGAGCTATGTCTACGATTTGGAGCGATACACTACAATTAATGCTACTAGGCATGGGGACAGTATTTACTTTTCTATTACTATTAATTGTCTCTGTGATAACCATGTCCGCAGTGATCAAACGTTTCAGCGCTGCTGAAGATGAGCCTAGCGCCGACATTGATATCGCTGCGGTTGCCGTCGCCGCGGCTGCCTATCACCTTCACCA
>JBLHJR010000076.1:0-13461 GCA_047619205.1 Candidatus Endobugula sp.
CCATGGGCTATTTATTCCAAGCAACAATCCGTAATGATCTTCGATTTCCACAACACTAATCCCCGCTAGTAATTTTTTGATATTGGCGGTATTTTACCTTAAAATCACATAGATCTACGAAGAGCCTTTTTAATTAACTGTAAGGATATAAGCCCCGTTACCTACGTAAATATTATGTGGGTTTTCGGGGCTTTATCTATTTATAATACTTGATTATTATTTTTCTCTTCTGCATATTTTTTATTACTTATACGGCTAGCCGGTGGACAACTGTAATATGTTTGATTTTAAGCAATACTTTACGCATAAGTATGCGCTACTAATTTCTTTATACAGTACTCAGTTTATGGGTATTGGATTTATTTATACGGCTGTTCCGGCCATTTTACGTAAAGAAAATGTACCGTTAGACCAAATATCTTATGTCTATGCAATAGGCTTATTCTGGACGGTTAAGTTTTTATGGGCGCCTTTAATAGATCGCTATAACATAGGAGGGTTTGGACGTTATCGTGGCTGGATTATGCTACTTCAAAGTTTGATGGTGATAACGTTGCTGGTTGCCGCAGTGTTCGATATGCCGAAACAATATTCTATTTTATTAGGTATATTTGCGTTACTCGCTTTTTTTTCATCGACCCAAAATATTGCAGCTGACGCACTAACCTTTAGCTTGCTAGAAGAGAATGAACGCGGCATGGGAGGCGCTATTCAAACCGCCGGAGCTATGTTGGGTAATGTAATAGGGGCAGGTTTAGTGTTGGTTTTTTACAACACTATTGGTTGGTCAGGAGCCTTAATGTTATTGTCTTTTATGACTAGTTTTTCTTTATTTCATGTTTATTTTACTCGAATAAAAGTGGTTGAACGATGTGAAAAATCTATAAAAAGCATTGAGTATGCACGGTTATGGACATTCTTTAGCTGTAGAGAAAACCGTAGTGGGTTGTTTGTAATCAGCATTTTTTATATGGGATTGAGCATAAGCTATGTATTAGTTACCCCTATGTTAGTGGACATGGGTTGGTCACTTGAAAAAATCGGTTCGGTTTCTAGTATTTTTGGTTCGATTTTTTCTATTGTAGGTGCTTTGTTCGTAGGTTTAATCGTTAACTGTTTAGGAAAAAAGGCGGCGATGTTGGTAGCCGGAATCGCTACCTTGCTTGCTACTGTAGGCTTATTAGTTCCGCTGCACTTTTACCCAAACGACTGGATTCTGTTCTTAGCAGTAATGCTAATATTTATTGGGTATGGAGGCAGTAGCACGGTAGTTTATATGGGGATGATGGACAATAGTCGGGAAGAGACGGCAGGTACTGATTTCACATTACAATTTTCATTGGTATTTACTTTTGGTTTTTCTGCTTCGGGAATATCCTTGTCGCTAGCAGAAGTGCATGGTTATAGCCCTGTGCTACTTGGGGGAGCCGGTGTTTCTATTATTTCACTCGCACTGATTTATTTTTATCAGGGTTTTTATGAAGCTACAGCGATTACCAACGAACAGTTGGTCGAAAAAAAAGATCACCCACTTAATAAAAACACTTATGCTGAAGAGGCCGCAATTGCCTTTAATTCTGTAGGCGTAAAGGTGGCTAGTGATAAATTGTCGATAAAAACTCCATGAGTAATCAGGCGAAGACCCATGCCCATATGGGTGCTGCTAGCAGTACCAAAAGAGGGCCTCCAACGCAATCAAGACCCCCCAAAAAAGCCAGGGTGAGTATTTTGGGGACGCTCTGGCGGCTGATTAGTGTCCATCGAATGGCGATGATTAAATCTATCGCTTACGGCGTGTTTTCGGGTCTATTACAGTTAAGTCCAGCCATTTGTATCGCGTTAATTACTTATTACTTGCAGCAAGGTGAACACACGTTCGCTATATATTGTGCGATAGCGATGATTATTGGTGCGCTAGGTAGCGCCGCTTTATTCGCATTATCCACGTTAACCTCTCATGCGATTGCTGCCGAAATGCAAGCAACGGTACGCACTACCATTGCTGATAAATTATCTCGAGTTTCCCTCGGATATTTTCAGCGCAATAGCCGAGAATCTATCAAAAGATTAGTCGTTGACGATGTGAGTGATTTAGAAGACGGTGTCGCCCACCTCATACCCGAACTCACTGCTGCGCTGGCGACGCCGGTATGTATTATTATGGTCATGTGTTTTTTGCATCCAGTGCTAGCATTCGCGGCTGTTTTACCGACCATGGCAGGGTTTGCTACCTTTGCGGTTATTATCCGCAATAGTGGTGAACTCAACGAGCGTTTCTATCGTTCTAAAACACATATTACAGAAACGCTAGACGAGGTAATCGGCGCCATTCCTACGGTAAGAAGTTATAATCGAGGAAATAGCGCATTAACCCGTGTGCACCAATCATTCGGTGGTTTTAAGGCATTAATTGATGATTGGATTGAGGCTATGATGGTAAAAAATAGCGGGTTTTATTTATTAACCAGCTCCAATTTATTTATCGTGGCGCCAGTGGGTTTATTTTTTTATCAAGAGCAGTCTATTACTTTTCCTTTGTTACTGTTTTTTCTACTTGCCAGCCTTTCTTTCAACACAATGACTTCATCGTTATTTGGTCTTATGTCCAGAATGCGAGCTCAAGAAGGCGCTATCAATCGTTATTGCGCGCTCATGGGCGAGGATGAATTAGCCGAGCCCAATACGTGTGTAGATCTCCAGGTTAATGGCTTTGATATCGTTTTTAATAATATCGATTTTACCTATGCTACGCCCCCCCAAATGTCGTGCAGCTTATCGGTCGATGACTATGTGGACAACAATATAGACAGCAATATAGATAGCAATCCACAGCAGACATTAATAAAAGGTTTGAATTTATCAATACCCGGGAAAAGCTTCACCGCTATTGTGGGTCCTAGCGGGTCGGGCAAATCGACATTAGCCTATTTGCTCGCACGCTTTTGGGATGTGCAGTCGGGCTCCATCACTATTGGGGGAATTGATATTCGAGAACTGTCGGTTGGTAAGCTATGTTCGCTGACGACATTTGTTCTTCAAGAGGTGTTTATTTTTACACGCTCTATTCGCGATAATATTTGTTTGGGCAAGCCCAATGCAAGCCAAGAAGAAATAATAGTGGCTGCCAAAGCCGCGTATGCCCATGAGTTTATTGTGGCGCTGCCCAAAGGCTATGACACTATTCTACACAATGGTGGAGGGTTATCACTGGGACAAAAGCAGCGCATTTCTATTGCAAGAGCCCTAATGAAAGATGCGCCTATTCTGGTGTTAGATGAAGCGATGGCGTACGCAGATCCTCAAAGCGAGGCGGAAGTTCAAAAGGCGTTGAATTACTTAATGAAAAAACGCACGGTTATTGTCATAGCACATAGGTTGTCAACTATTACCGGAGCCAACCCAATAGTCTACATTGAAAACGGGACAATAGTAGAGCAGGGCACCCATGAAGAGCTGTTGATGCTTAACTCTCGTTATGCCTCTCAGTGGCGTGATCATATTAAAGCAAAAGAGTTTACGCTAAGCAGTCAACAATAACTGAGGTCATTATTGTGGAAGTGATGTTGTGGAAGCTATATCTGGAAACAATGTCGGAAATAAACAGCGAGTTACATTACATATGATGAAAAAAACTTTTGTAACGGTGTTAGGCAAGGTTAATTATAGTCAATGGAAAAAGCTGTGGCTATTAAGAGGTGTAGACGGCGGGTTAACCGTAGCGCCACTCTTTGTTATGGCGATGGTATTACTTTACATACCCGCGGAAACTATGAATACAGCCAGTAAAATTACTGATAAATTATGGCTGTTGTGTAGTATTTATATGGCCATAATAATACTGAGAAAAATCATTATTTGGCGCACCAACCTTCGCCTTAACCAAGTCGCGTTTAACTATGGTTTAGCGCAGCGTCAGCATACCCTAAAGCATTTACTCTCAATACCTGCGGAAAAGTTTTCTAGGCTACACCGAGGGTCTATTGCCAAGTCATTATCGGATGATCTGGTCTGGCTAGAAACTTGGTATTCATTTACCGCACCTCTGCTTTTAGTAGATGCCGTATCGATTGCTATTTTATTGGCTGCAGCGAGTATCATTTATTGGCCCTTAGCAAGCTTAACTAGTGTATTTCTGCTGATGTCAGTCTATACCCTGTGGCGGGTAGGGAAAATCACGAAAAAAAACCATCACCACCGATCTGCTCATGTGTCAAATGCGACGAGATTAATTTCGGAACATGTTAAAGGCATGGATTTATTACGTACATTTGGTCAGGCTGATGCACAAGAGGGACAGTTTTCGGCAACAGTAGAAAGCATAAAAAATGAATCTTATCGCTCGGTAAAGCAGACATTACCCGGCGCAGCGATATTTTTTGCTGCGGTTCAAATGTCACTCGCCAGCGCCATTATAATTATTTTACTCATGGCTCAGCAACAATCTATTTCGTGGGCTCCTGCTGCGTTTATACCGTCCTTGGCTGTTGCCGACAATATGTTTAACATGATGATATGCATGCTGCTGTTAGCAGCTCTCAATACCCCCATTCGCTCGTTATTCACCTATCTTAATTTATGGCAAATGGCTGTGTTAGCGGTAAAAAATTTAGCTGAAATAGAAGACATCAGCGTGCAAAAAAATGGACAAGTGCATACTTTGTCTGGACCACTCACCGTTCAATTTTCACATGTTAGCTATCGTTATGAAGGCGCCAACACCGATGCGCTTAGCGACGTCTCCTTTACCTTGCCTACTAACGCTATTACCGCAATAGTCGGCCCCAGTGGAGCGGGTAAGTCAACGATTTTACAATTGCTGATGCGGTTTTCAGATATCTCAAAGGGAGCCATTTCGATAGCGGGTATTGATATAAGAAACATAGACATCGCCATATTATTAAATCAATTCTCTGTTGTTTTTCAAGAAACCGTTCTGTTTAACGATACCATAAGCAACAATATTCGTATCGGTCGACCTGAAGCATCAATCGATAATATTATTAATGCGGCTAAAAAAGCCTGTATTCATCAAACAATTATGCTGTTGCCAGATGGCTACGACACCATATTAGGCGTGTCAGGGACGTTGCTATCAGGAGGAGAAAAACAAAGGCTGGCCATTGCTCGGGCAATACTTAAAGACGCCCCCATCATTATACTTGATGAGGCAAGCAGTGCAGTAGATCCAGAAAACGAAAATCTTGTCCAGCGTGCTATTGCTGCGTTGGCACACAATAAAACAGTCATTATGATTGCTCACCGATTAGGCACTATTATCGATGCGGATCAAATTATTGTCATGGACTGCGGGCGCATTGCTGATATATGAAGGCATTCAGCGTTATTATCGAAGAGTGGTATTTATTCCCAGCTATGGAAGGCCTACTCGGTAACACACAAATGGAGCATGAGGGCCACATAAGCTGACAAGTAATGTTCATGTAAAGAGAGATTTCTTTTGCTTTCGCTAATGATAATCATTATCATTAGCGAAAGCAATTAATTTCTAGAGGTAATAAGTGGACGTATCCATTGGATTTGATCAGTCAGTCAACGAAGAATGCATGTCTTATCCATGCGGTAGTCAATATAAGATAGTCAGAACGACAATAGATGAAGATATTACTACTATTGCTATCGATGGTCATATAAACGAGAACTTATACATACGCCCACCGCAGGACGATCAATACATTTCATTATGCTTTATGCTGTCCGGCAAAGTAACATCATTTAATCAAGATGGTTCTACTGCTTTGGTATGCTCGAAAGGGCAAGGCCTTATGGTTTTTCATCGTTCTTTCAGTGGCAGCACCATTATTCATAAAACAAATAAACTATCTGTATTTTCGATAATAATGCCTTATAATTTTTTACGCCGAGTGTTTAAAAATACATCCCGAAAAAAAGTTATTCAGCTATTGGAATGTCAGGAGCGGGAGCAATTTTGCCAAAAAGAAATTTTATTAACCCCTCAAGTGACGTCTATATTACATCAAATGGGTCAAGCTAGACCAAAAGAAGAGCTAAAATATTTTTTTGCCGCTAGTAAAACCTATGAGCTCATCAACTGTTGCTTAGAACAACTCACGCAAAACTGTCATAAGGGGCTTGGTTTATCTATAAATGATATTTCCTGCTTAAAAAAAGCACGGACTATACTGGCTGAAAATATCGCGGAACCACCTTCAATCATCCAGCTATCACGCATGGTGGGCATCAATGATTGCAAGCTAAAACGCGGTTTTAAGCAGCTCTTCAACACCACACCTTTTGGTTATGTTCAAGACCTACGGATGACGCAAGCAAGGCATTCATTACTTGATGGAATGTCTTCGGTGACTTCTGTTGCCAACCAAGTGGGTTACACCAACGTAGGCCATTTTTCGGCCGCTTTTCGCAAGTGTTACGGAACCACACCGGGTGACTTTAAGAAAATATCTCTCCCTATGATAGCCTAATACTATTCGTCACTGGAGAGAATATTTGAAGGCTGTATCATGTTGCGTTCAAGTTAAGGTCAATTTTTTCATGTGTCTCAGTCACACATTTCTCGTGATTAGACAAACATTCCATTACTGTACAGGTACCAATAGTGCCCCCTTTACATAAAGTAATCATCCGCATTAATTCTTTTTCTAGTTCGGCGAGTTGTGCTAAGCGATGCTGAATAATGAGGAGGTGTCGTTGAGCAATTTCATCCACTTCGGCACAATCATCGCTGGTATGTGTTTGCAACTGAATAAGCTCTCTAATAGCATCCATCGAAAAGCCTAACTCGCGTGCATGTCGAATAAAATGTAAGCACTCAATGGCCTCATCAGTATACAAGCGTTGCCCGCTGCTTGACCT
This sequence comes from Candidatus Endobugula sp., assembly GCA_047619205.1. Classification (GTDB taxonomy): domain Bacteria; phylum Pseudomonadota; class Gammaproteobacteria; order Pseudomonadales; family Cellvibrionaceae; genus Endobugula. The sequence continues at coordinate 6,853 of JBLHJR010000076.1, forward strand.
TTTTGGCTCGGCCATCAGCCCGATAGATTCATAGTAGCGAATAGTGGTCACCTTCACTTTTGTGCGTGTAGACAATGCACCAATAGTTTGCATTTTTTGAATGTTCATTAGAGACTCGAACGTTGTCAGATGAAAATAGAATGGCAACAGCTGCCTTATGTATTACTAAGAACTAAGAGTTAAGGAATACTTAGCGGTAAGTCGCATAGTGATTAATCCAAAAAAGCACAATATGACAAAACCAATGACCAAAGAAAAAATAGTCCCATTATAAGCATCAGAAATAATAGCGCCAAATATAACGGATAATAACGTAGACACGGAGCCTATAAATGCAGAGCCAACACCGGCTTCATTGCCCAATGGCTGCATTGCTAAGGTGGACAAATTACAAAATAAAATACCGATAAAGAAAAGCAACATGAACAAATATATCATTAACCACAGTAGCGGTGGAATTCCATGGTAATAATAAGCCACTGTTAAAAATAACAACGATAACAAAAAAGCCGATAGCATCGCTATTTCACAAAGTATTTGCATGCCAACTCTCATTACCAAACTTGCATTAGTCAGTGCTGCAAGGCCAATAGCACTAGACAGCAAACCAAAATATAATGGGAAATCAGAACCTAGATTATACTGAACTTGAAATATTTTTTGCGAAAGGCTTAAATAGGCGATAAAAGCGCCAAATAAAAAACTCATTGCCAAGGTATAACCCCATACAACAGAATGAGAAAGTATATACGTTAAACTTTTTCTTATTCGCGCAATCGAAAATGGATGCCGCTTTTCTATAGGTAAACTTTCTGGCAAACGTAACGCAAGCCACACCAGTAGTACCAGCGTAAAGATGAAAAAACTGGCGAAAATACCACGCCAGCCCGCAAACCCCGCTACCCATTGTCCAAAAGCAGGCGCGACGATGGGCACTAAAATAAACACACTAATAGCAAATGACATGACCCGGGCCATTGCGGGGCCAGAATAGTTGTCTCTTACTAACGCAATAATCACTGTGCGAGGGCTAGAAGCACCCATACCTTGTAATAGTCGGCCCACTAATAACCATTCAAAAGTTTGTGCAAAAAACGCGATTAAGCATCCAACCATAAACATTATAAAACCAATATAGATGGCGGGCTTTCTACCTATACTGTCGGATAAAGGTCCAAAAAATATTTGCCCTAAGGCCATGCCTAAAAATAAAAATGATAGAATAAATTGCAGGTCATTACGCTGACTAACCAATAAATCATCACCTATAATATCCATAACCGGCAATATCGCATCAATAGATAATGCCACTAAAGACATGATGAGGGAGATGATAATAGTAAACTCCACCATCTTAGGTGGACTGCCAGTAATTTTTTTAAAGAGCATAAAGTGACCATTGTGGAGGTTAAAATAAATGGATGCTGGTTGTCATTTAGTCAATTATTTAGCCCGCCATTCACTATCGCCCGTCTATGCGATGTGCCGCCGCATAAGCCAATGTGTCATCTATCTTCGAATGTCCGAATTTACGTTAGTATAGATACTAATTCACTGCTGTCGCATTAAGAATATATAAAAGAGGTCTGATTCTGCCCAGATTGAAACAATAAGACTATCTAAAAAAACACGGTATTCATAGAGCCAATCAGATCATGGCACATTGTAATACGATCCAGTCATAAATACTAAAACTTGTTCCAAGACATGAACTTTAGCCTCCAGCCAAACAACACCATCCAGACACGTCTTTCGAAATCCTCACGATGGTCTCAGTTTGTGTCACGGGCTATAGCTCAACTGTCTGGCCGGAATAGCTTGCGCGATAGCGTAAATAATATGTTGTCTCAAATTTAATAATGATTACTCACTTGACCTCCGCTATATCGAATTCGGTGGAGACGACGATTCTGCATTAGCGGCGTACGCTAAAAATAGTTTTCTTCAATTTGAAATAAAATACCATTTTTAAATCGATGAGGATAAAAAATTGAAGGATAGAAGTGATGTAGCCATAATGCTTACCCACATATCTTACCCACATATCTTACCCGTAGTGTTTAGTTACCTATACGGCCACTGTTGTCATTGCTGTCGCACTAACGTTACCCACGTGGGGTTGTTACTTATTGCTGTACTGCTGTGACCTTTGCCCGTATGGGCAAGTTTTGCTCTTACTAAACTTGCATTCACCCCATCCCTTTGGCTTATGCTGACGTAGCGCCTATATGGACGTACTCGTAGCGTGTCTCAGCAATAAGTACATCACTCATGCTGCGCCAAGACTAAATGCTAGAGACCTCAATAATATTGGCCTCACAGCTTTCAAACACATTTTAACGAGACAGCAGTGACTTACCATAGTGCCCTGTTCTACAGGGCACCTCTAAAAAAAGTAATTTTTTCGTGAGTGCAAGAAGGCACCGCGTAGGCCTCGGTGTCGCTTGACGGTTGAGCCGCAGTGTATAAGACATACATGAGAATTCGAGCACGGAGCCGCCAAGAGTAGGCGGCATTAGCCGACGCAGCAATCGCGGACCTCGGTGCTGCTTGACAGTACAAAGTGCGTTTTAGAGGTGCCCTACAGACTTTCCCTGTCTAAATGAATACGGCAGGGGTTAACAAAACTCTGCCAGCAACTAGAGCGTTGACAAGCAAGTTGAATGAACTCTTGCATTTCGGCTTCCGAATACTGACTCATTGCGTATATTTTCAGTACGGTATCTTGTAACTGTACAACAGAGTTATCAAAAATATTATAACAAGCTTGCATATCAAGCTTACAAGAAATTGTTGCTGATAGGCCACTCAATGAATGGCCGTTTTCTTTTGCAATTAGCACAAGATGCTGCGCAATATCCGCTGCCACAGCCCCAATGATATATTCCTGTGGATTAGGCGCTTGGTTTAGACCTAAGGCAGCATTAGGTTCATCAACACTGAATGAAGCATCTAATGGCCAAGATTGCTCTTGCCACTGCCTAGCAAGTAAGTCCACATCAAACTGAGTTCCATTTTTCCACTTGATATTGATACCGGTATAAAGGCAATCACTATTCACAGGAGGTTGATGGCTAGAGGTAACGGTCGATGGATGACCGCTAAATAATGGCCCTTCACGGAGTGATATTGCCTCATGGGTATAGCTCAATTGAATGCTGTTCTTTCTCGTTGCAGTCACGTAATTAGGCGAAAAGCGTGATACATTCATCATCATTTGCTGGTACTGCCAATGACTACCATTAGCCACTAGCTTAACTGTCACGGTGCCATTTTTTATACCCTCGGTAGGGTGTAAATCGGTAGCAACTTGAGCGCTGGTCTGAACCTGTAAAGAAGTAATATCGATTTCTTTATACGACGCACCCTGCACCAGTATATTGGCCACACAAGCCCCCACCCCGCAAAGAAATAAATCGGCAGGAGAGGGCGCAGCGGCTGGATGGGGATTGGTATGGTGATCCGCTTTAAAGCGAAAGTCTCGCGCTATACGCTTACTGCCGAAAGTTAACGCTCGTGTATTCAGCGCCATAGTAAGACCGCCAATCCATTGTAGGTCAACAGCGTAATGTATCTCGTTTTCACCCGTCGCATGGCGAAGTTCATGTACAAGTTCACTCACAGCGGCAACGTTAATCCCATTTCTCACGATTGTTCTCCTATGATGGATTGCTCGATAGTTGCTTGCTCAACCGTTGAGTGTTTAATCGTAGCCAGTGCTTGAGCAAAATCTGTCTTCAGGTCTTCAATATCTTCAATGCCTACCGATAAGCGCATAAGGCCAGGGTTGATCCCAACAGCTTGAAGTTGCGCACTGTTAAGACTGCTATGACTGGTATTAAATGGCATGCTGATAAGGCTTTCGACCCCGCCTAAGCTGGTCGCTGCTTGCGGTAGTGTTAATGCTTGCATCAACGTAAAGCCTGCCTGATTGCCACCCGCTAATTCAAAAGAAATCATCCCCGCTGAGCCATTGGTTAACAGTTCATCCGCATAGGGAAAGGGGTAAGAAGGTAAGCTCGGGTGATAAACTCGAGCCACCTGCGTCTGCTCTTCTAGCCACTTGGCTAATGCACGCGCATTACTATCATGGCATTGCATACGCAGCGCTAAGGTTTTCATACTGCGTTCTAATGTGGCACAGTCTTGGGCATTAATACTGCCGCCTAACTTTAACATTTGTCCCCAAATCATATCTAAAACCTTTCGACTACCTGAAGCACAACCAACCACCAGATCACTGTGTCCATTTAAATATTTTGTACCGCTATGAATAACCACATGAGCACCATGGTCGAGTGGTGTTAAAAAATAAGGGGATAAAAAGGTATTGTCAACGACGAGAAAAATATGATGCTGCTTCGCCAAGGTAGCCAATCTTTTTAACGGCGCGCATTTCAGTAGTGGGTTGGTGAGCGTTTCAAAAAACAACACTTCAGTATCATCAGTTATAGCATTTGCAATAGCGTCAATATCAATAGGATCAACAAACGATACGCTTCGACCGAATTGATACATATCTTCGCGCATCAAATTATAACTACCACCATAAAGGTCTAAGGCAGTGACAATATGCCCACCGCGATTACTTAATGCGAGTAAGGTGGAGCTAATGGCCGCCATCCCTGAAGAAAAAACGATACTGCTTTCTGCATTTTCGAGCGCCGCTATCTTCTCTTGTACTACCCACTGATTGGGTGTGCCATAACGTCCATAAATAGGATAATCTCTAATCATACCTTGTTCAAAGGCTGCGTAAGATTCCGGCTGAAACAGATAAGTCGTACTGTTAAAAATAGGTGAGCCGACCGCCCCCGTCACTGGGTCGTTATACGTTCCCGAGTGCACGGCTTTAGTACTCATGCCGTATGGCTTATCTGATAATGTAGTTTGATTTTCCATACGCGGGCCCGCGTGACGCGAACGAGTGAGCTGATTTGCCCATTCTGTTTTCGCAGATATGCCTGTTGCCTCACTGCGAAAATGGCCGGTCAGTTTTTTAAACACACTCTTCTTCATATTGGCTCTCACTAGGTAATAAAATGGTGGCGCCTAATTGCTTGCAAATGGCTTCGCCATCAGCACCTTGAAAAATATTGATCCCCACAGGGGCACCTGAATAGGAAGGTTCGCCTATCCCACTATGTCTACGACCGAAACCTAGGCCTATTGCCATTAGACCTGATATCGGGTGGCCATCTACACAGCATAGGTTGCCATGTTCGCTAAGCATTAATGCGCTACCTTGTTGAGCAAATTGAACGGGCTGCTGCAAGTGATCACGAATGATGGGCAGTCTGGGGAGATAGCCCGTTGCACTCACGACAAGACTGGCGTGTTGAAGATGCTGAGTAAACGCTTGTTTGTGTGTGCATTGGTGTAAGCTCACAAACGGATAGTGGTTATTCACCACGTCTTCAAATAAACGTTTAGAGCGCTTATATAAACCTTGAAAACGAAAAACACGCCCATTTTCTGGACAGATATCAACTGAGTGGTCAAAATCTTCACCGGCCTCCTTCGCCGCACGAATAGATATGTGCATTCGGCGAATAACCGAGCGGTAGACTATTTTGATGTTTTGTTGGCAGCCTGAATGCTGACTCAACAATTGATGTAATACCGAAAAGCCGCTATGCGAAGCACCAATGATGACAATAGGCGATTTTGTCGCAGATGCTGTCATTGGGATATTGTTTTCACGCAATATCTGTTCTGAGTGCTGTAAGGGGATGTTCTGCTGTCGACAGTACCGACTAATTTCTGGTGGGATGTGTGGATAACTCCCACTGGCCATCACCACATAAGGGCTAACCACTCTTCGTTGATGATGAAGTGTTTGGTGCGCATAGGAACAGTGAGTTAATCGGTTCTGCAAATTTTCTTTGGTAGATAAGTGAAGCTTAGACAGCACAATTTCGGCAATAGCCGCTGTATTGGATGTGCAAATACTCCATTGCTGGCCGCGTTGATCAATACTCTCTACCTGACTATTGTAAATAATGTGACTGTTGATGCTGTGTGATAACAACTGTAGGAAGCATTGCCTTATATCCGCCACCAGCATGGCAACAATTTGTAAAGAAACCGCACTTTCGCCCGCAGCATAAATCATTCTTGCTGCGGGCAATAACAATACCGGTGCAAATAATCCGTTAACTGAAATACCTGATAAGAAATCTACAGCGTCAGAATTTGACGGTAAAGAGTAATTAATACCGCCGCTAAGAAGTGCATTCGTACCCGCTGATTTCTCATGGATAACCAAGCCTTTGACTAACAAGGATGGGAGTATACCTTCGCGATCAGCCGCAATTAATAAGCTGATACAAGCAGGTCCAAAGCCAATAATCTGGCAATGCGTATACAATGTTAAAGGATCAATAACCGCAGATTTCATCACCTAGAAATCACTATCAGGGGATTGCTTCGTACTATCCATAATTAGCCTCTTCCATCTTCGCTATTCAATTTTTTTTATATTCTGAGCTCAGCTTAGCAGTGGTTTAATAAGCTGACAAATGATATCCCGCATATGCTTACCGAAGAGCTATCATGTAAAAAATGTTTGCCTTTCAGTATGCCAATATATTTTTTTTACGACAAGAA
>JBLHJR010000077.1:0-13298 GCA_047619205.1 Candidatus Endobugula sp.
TTCTGTATCTTCATGTTTTTCACTATAAACAAGGACTTATCGGTAAGTCTTGATAATGTCATATTTCTGCAATAAAAATCACTAAAAACCTTCATATTTCAGTCACTTTTCTGTCACGTTAATCCACTAAGTTGTCTACACAAGTTAATAAAAAAGTATCTGGTACCAATTTGGGTAGCACATATAGAGTATTGGGAGAGTGTTTTATGTCTGCAATAAATGTCAGTAATATTAGCAAAAGCTATGCTAGCAAAGTATTAGATGATGTCAGCTTTAAAGTCAATGATGGTGAAATGCTTGCGCTAATCGGTCCATCAGGTTCAGGTAAGTCGACGTTAATGCGTCATCTATCGGGTTTAATGAAAAGTGATAAGTCCACATCGAGCAGTATTCGTGTGCTGGAGCGCGATGTGCAGACTAATGGTACGTTAGGGAAGAATATCCGTCACACCCGATCAAAAATAGGCTGTATTTTCCAGCAATTCAATTTAGTTAACCGTCTTAGCGTACTGACAAATGTACTCATTGGTTGCTTGGGCACCATTCCCGCTTGGCGCGGTTATATCGGTTATTTTACGCCTGAAGAAAAACGCAAAGCATTAGATGCGTTAGAGCGTGTCGGCTTAAAAGAACACGCCCATAAAAAGGCAGCACACCTTTCAGGCGGACAGCAACAGCGTGTTGCCATAGCGCGGGCGCTGATGCAAGAGGCCGATATTATTCTTGCCGATGAGCCCATCGCATCACTTGACCCAAGAGCGGCAAGGGTGGTGATGGAAATGTTACAAGAAATTAATCAGATCGACGGTAAAACCGTGATTGTTACCCTACATCAGGTGGATGTGGCCCGAGAATATTGCTCACGCGTGATTGCATTACGTAATGGGAAATTGTTTTTTGACGGTTCACGCGACCAACTTACGGATAAATTGATGTTTTCTCTTTACGAGGAAGACGCAAAGGAAATGCTGACTATAGATGATGCAGTTGAAGAGCCAGTAATGCGGCCCCTCGCTGTCGCTAGTTAACCATTAGAGGATAAGAAAATGTTTAAAAAAATTAAGAAACTAGCAATTGTTGCTGGTGTAGTAGGTCTTTCGCAGGTCGCTATGGCGGCTGAAGAAATAAAAACGCTTAACTTCGGTATTATTTCTACCGATTCAACACAAGTATTACGCGAAACATGGATGCCGTTTCTAGATGATATGAGCAACAAAATGGGCATTAAAGTGAAGCCTTTTTTTGCGAGTGATTACGCGGGTATTATTCAAGCCATGCGTTTCGACAAAGTTGATGTGTCTTGGTTTGGCAATAAATCAGCTATGGAAGCAGTCGATCGTTCTGGCGGTGAAATATTTGCACAAACAGTGGATAACGAAGGTAACCCTGGATATTGGAGTCTTTTGTTGACGCATAAAGACAGCCCGTTAAATAGCGTAGAAGATATCGTTAAAAACGCGAAGGACTTAACATTTGGCAACGGTGATCCAAACTCAACATCAGGTTTCTTGGTGCCTTCATATTATGTGTTTGCGAAGAACGGAATGGATGCAAAAAAAGCATTCAAGCGTGTAACTAACGCTAATCATGAAGCTAATGCATTATCGGTAGCGCATAAAAAGGTAGATTTTGCCACTAACAATACTGAAAATTTACGTCGTATTGAAGAAAAATTTCCAGAGAAATATGCGCAAATTAAAATCATCTGGAAATCGCCATTAATTCCTTCTGATCCTATTGTGTGGCGTAAAAATATGCCTGAAAGTACTAAATCTAAGATTTATCAGTTTTTTACTGAGTACGGTACAACAGGAGATAAGCAGGAACTAGCCAATCTCGATAAATTACAGTGGAAACCCTTTCGTCCTTCTAGCGATGATCAGTTATTACCCGTTCGTCAACTAGTCTTGTTTAAAGATCGCTTGAAATTAGTGAACTCTGGTAAATCAACCCCCGAAAATCTGGCTGAAATTGATGATAAATTAGCGGTATTAAATCGTCGAATGGCTGCGTTAAGTGCAATGGCTGCTAATTAATTAGAACGTAAAAGAAGGATTATATCCAAGGAAGGATACTTTTTTATTTTGTTTTTCAGGTGATTATTGTCAGTGTTAGTAGAGAGTTTTTCGCATCGCCTAAAAATATGATTAGAAAAGTTTATTAAAAATCTACGTCTAAAAAAATCCTCCATCATGTAATGTAAATTATTGAGATTTTATGAAAACACTTGCGAGACCTAATCTGACATCACTAACAAATTTTTTACCCATTTCTTTACCTGCTCTATGTCTTAATATATTTATGGTGTTGATATTAATGTGGGCATGGAAGGGGGCGGAAATGAACCCTGCGCTATTGATTGAAGACTCCGGCAATATGTGGGAGTTGTTGATGGATTTTTATCCACCTAATTTTTCTGAATGGCGTTTATATGCCGAAGAAATGTTGATTACTCTGCAGATTGCTATTTGGGGAACCTTGCTCGCGATTATTGCTGCTATACCATTTAGCATTTTATCATCTGACAATCTTGTGCCTGCATGGGTTTACCAGCCTGTTAGGCGCCTAATGGATGCATCGCGTGCGATTAATGAACTAGTCTTTGCCATGTTGTTTGTTGTCGCTGTTGGTCTGGGGCCATTTGCGGGTGTAATGGCATTGTTTATTCACACTACGGGTGTACTGGCAAAGTTATTTTCAGAAGCCGTAGAAGCCATAGAAACTCAGCCAGTAGAAGGTGTGCGGGCGACAGGCGCTAGCTCTATTCATGAAATAATTTATGGAGTGATTCCACAAGTTATACCGCTATGGATCTCTTACTCTCTTTATCGGTTTGAGTCTAACTTACGTTCAGCTACCGTGTTGGGTATCGTCGGTGCGGGGGGTATTGGGGTGTTGTTATGGGAATCAATTCGAGGGTTCTCTTACCCAGAAGCTGCAGCCATTATTCTTATTATTATCGTATCGGTTACTGTGGTGGATATGTTTTCGCAAATTATTCGTAAGAAATTTATTTAATTATTTTCTTTTATACCGACACTTAATTCATCATTAAATTTTATTCCTATTTATTAAATATTTGTGTGGGAAATCATGTTGTCTAGACAAGCTATTAAAGCGCAAAAAATATTACCTCAACCAAGTGGCCAAGAGATGGGCCAACCTATATATAAACAGTTGGCATATGCAATAGAAGGAATGATTACAAAAGACTTCTCAGTTGGTCACTATTTGCCTTCTGAAAATGATTTGGCGCTACACTTTGGCGTGAACCGACATACGATAAGGCGTGCTATTGATGACCTAGTAGCCGCAGGTTTCGTGCTCAGAAAACAGGGAAAGGGTTGTTTGGTGATTAACCAATATATTGAATACCCTTTATCTGCTGGGCGTTTCACCACAACGGTAGATAAATTAGGTCACAACACAGTGACCCATATTATTAAAAGCGAAAAAATACAGTGCAACCGAAAAGTGGCAAATTACCTCGGTATAAAAGAAAGCCTTAGCGTGTATATGATTCAAACATCACGTTGGGTAGATGACCAACCTATGAGTCTGATTACTCATTTTTTAAACCCAGAGTATGTACCCAATATAGAGCAATATTTTTTAAAGGGTTCGCTACATGAATGTATCAAGCGACACTACGGTATCGACTTAGTGAGAAATTCAGCGCTTATTTCGGCAACCATGCCAACCAATGAGGAAGCTTTACTACTAAAAAGTGCACTGACTAAACCCTTATTAAAAGTGAAATCCTTTAACAGTATGAAAAATCTTACCGACAATATTGTCGAAGTATCGGTATCAATAAGTCGGTCTGATCGATTTCAGATAAGGGTGTAAAAATAGGGTCTAAAAACAGGGGTTAAGAACGGTGTAGTAAATTTTTAATACGAGGATAGAAAATTTTTTAGGGTCACATTTTTACCGATAAAATATGGCAACCCAACAAGTCAATAATATAAAAAGGTAAGCGAAAAGTGATTAATGAAAATAGTCAAAAAGATGATTTGCAACCAGCTAAAAAACGCCAACAATTATTGTCGGTGTTATCTGTGTCAGAGTTATCTGCTATTCAGTCCTATTGGCAGGCACTGTCCATTTCACCACGTTATTCTTTGCTAAAAGCTCCCGAAGTAGGCATGACCATGGTGCGTGCAAAAACCGGTGGTACGGGGCAGGCTTTTAATATGGGAGAAATGACCGTCACCCGTACGGTGATTCGTCTGAATGATATTAACGCCCAGAATGATGTGATTGGCTTTGGTTATACCGCAGGCAGAAATACACAAAAATCAGAACTCATTGCAGTGATTGATGCCTGTTTTCAATTGTCTGAATATGCAGCCAGCATTACAAAATTATTATTGCAGCCTTTACAGCAGTTACGCCAACAACAAAAAAACCAACAAACAGCACAAGTCAATGCAACAAAAGTTAACTTTTTTACGATGGTCAGAGGCGAATAGGAAATATTATTATGTCAACTCAAAATACCGTTAATGACACCCTCAAAGATGATGAGACCAATAACACAAAAAATAACGAGAACAATGCCAGCTCACTTGATTTATTAACCGCTTTTACCGATAAGGTCGGCGGTAGTCAATGGGTGTATCGTCAATTATTAAAAGCCATGTCAGAACCGGCCACTATTTTACCGCTACTGCCATCAGCACAATCTTCGAGCGAACAAACAGCATCGATAGCGACAGATATAACAATCGACGTAACGATTGACGTAACGACAGGAATACCAGAATTATATCCCGACGATTGGCATCACCAGCAGTTATATCGTACTACTTGGTCGGTGGCGCAAGCATTACTCGATAGCGATTGTAAGGTGCATCTGTCTTCCGTCTTAGATCAAAAAAGCGTAACGCAATCCCTGCGTTTTTATACCGATGCGCAGGTGACTAAGCAGCCGTCATTAGCGCAATTTGCATTGATGAATCTAGAAGAATTCGCCAATACCACTGATTTCGCAGACAAGTTTTCAATCGGTACGCTCATCGCTCCACATGAGTCTTGTACGTTACTGATTCAAGTCGCTCACATTAGTAACGGGGCCAGTACTGAGAACAGTACCGAGAACAGAACCGAGAACAGAACCGAAGATAGTAACGAGAATAACAACGCCAGTAATGAATCTCAATTACTGTTGTCGGGCCCAGGTATTAAGACCCAAAAAAACCTGGCTATAGAAGGTTTAACGCAACAACAGATGGCATTTTTAATCGATAATAATCAGCAGTACCCATGTGGAGTAGATATTATTTTTTGCTCTCCCCAGCATATTGCGGCCTTACCCAGAAGTACCGAGGTGCAAATGTCTTCAACCCTAACGAAGGTGGCATAGTATGTACGTAGCCGTAAAAGGCGGTGAAGCCGCCATTGATAGTGCCCATCAATTGTTAGCTGAAAAGCGACGGGGCGATCTCTCTGTAGCAGAGCTATCCGTTAAACAAATTCAACAGCAGTTGTCGTTAGCGGTTGATCGCGTGATGACAGAGGGCTCGTTGTACGATACCCAACTAGCCGCATTAGCGATTAAGCAGGCCATGGGCGATACCGTAGAAGCGATATTTTTATTACGCGCCTATCGTACTACCTTGCCGCGTTTTTCTTATAGTGAAGCGATTAATACCGATGAAATGCGCATAGAACGTCGTATTAGTGCCACCTATAAAGATATTCCTGGTGGCCAAGCATTAGGCCCAACCTTTGATTATACCCACCGCTTATTAGATTTCAGTTTGCTGGAAGAAGGCAGCGAGCAGCCTCTTGACAGTACCGCAGAGGTGCCTGCTAATACTAAAAATAACAAAAAAGAATATAACAGCACAGAAAACATCAGTGAAGAAAATAACGCGGTATACCCAAGGGTCACTGACTTTTTACGCAAAGATAACTTACTCCAACAGCAATCATTGTCTATTGATGAGAACGCTAGTTGTACGGATTTAACGCGTGAGCCACTGAGTTACCCAGCCGATCGCACTGCTCGTTTACAAGCGCTGACCCGTGCCGATGAAGGCTATTTGTTGGCCCTAGGGTATTCCACTCAACGTGGTTATGGCCGCACCCATCCTTTTGCCGGTGAAATTCGCATGGGGCAGGTGATGGTATCAATGATGGTTGAAGAGCTGGGCTTTGCCATTGACCTAGGCGAAATTTGCGTGACCGAATGCGACATGATTAATCAGTTCCTAGGTAACCAAGAACAACCTCCGCAATTTACCCAAGGCTACGGTATTAGCTTTGGTTTTTGTGAGCGTAAAACCATGGCGATGGCATTGGTTGATCGTTCTTTACAGGCTAAAGAACTCGGCGAGGCGATCGATACCCCGGCAGCGCAAGAAGAATTTGTGTTGTCCCATTGCGACAACGTCGAATCCTCCGGTTTTGTATCCCATCTTAAATTACCGCATTACGTCGACTTTCAATCTGAGTTGGCGTTAGTACGACAAATGCGCGCAGATTACCCACAGACTTCAGGCGATGATAAGCCAGAAGCCACGCAAGCATCGGGAGCCAGCAATGGATAACATAATCAATAATACGCGTGTCGTAAACCCTAGCACTCACTATAATTTTGCCTATTTGGATGAGCACAGTAAGCGAACCATTCGTCGAGGCTTGTTAAAAGCGGTAGCCATACCAGGTTATCAAGTGCCTTTTGCTGGACGGGAGATGCCTATGCCCTATGGTTGGGGTACGGGTGGCGTGCAATTAACGGCAAGCATCTTAGGCACAGATGACGTACTAAAAGTGATCGACCAAGGTTCAGACGATACCACTAACGCCGTGAGTATCCGCCGATTTTTTGAACGTACCGCTGCGGTGAAAACGACCACTGCAACCGACCAAGCCACCGTGATACAAACCCGTCACCGTATCCCTGAGCAACCGTTAAAAAATAACCAAATATTAATATTTCAAGTGCCTATTCCAGACCCTTTACGCTTTATCGAACCCAGCGAAACCGAAGCACAAAAAATGCATGCTTTAGAAGAGTATGGCGTGATGCATGTGAAACTCTACGAAGATATTGCGCACTACGGGCATATTGCAACGACCTATGCTTACCCCGCATTAGTGAACGAACGATATGTGATGGACCCCTCACCGATCCCAAAATTTGATAACCCTAAACTGCATATGAGCGAAGCATTATTGTTATTTGGGGCAGGTCGAGAGAAACGTTTATATGCCGTGCCACCTTATACCAAAGTAAAAAGTTTAGATTTTGAAGACCATCCTTTTGAGGTTCAGCAGTGGGAAGAAGATTGTGCCTTATGTGGCAGCGGAGAATCATTTTTAGATGAAGTGATTATTGATGACGACGGCACGCGCATGTTTGTCTGTTCAGATTCTCATTATTGTGCGCAAAGAGTTGAGTCTCAAGAAAATACTCAGGCAAACACTCAAAAAGATATTCGAATCAACACTCAAGTAAAGAACGTACCCAGTAAAAAACAAGAGATAGCCTAATGAAATTACCTATCGTAGCAACACAGCCCGTACTCACAGTGAATGGTGTACAAAAATTATATGCGATCAATCGCGGCTGCCAAGACGTTAATTTCTCGCTTTACCCCGGCGAAGTACTGGGCATTGTGGGTGAATCAGGCTCAGGAAAATCCACCTTATTACATTGTTTAAGTGGGCAAACGCCCCCAGATTCTGGCGACATTACTTACCATTCTCATGCGGGTGAAGCGCATAACATTTACACTATTAATGAAGCCAAAAGACGTTTATTAATGCGCAGTGAGTTCGGCATTGTTAAGCAGCACCCTCGTGATGGTTTACGCATGCGTGTTAGCGCAGGCGCAAACATTGGTGAACGCTTAATGGCCGTGGGTGATCGACACTATAGTCATATTCGACAAGTAGCAACCGACTGGCTAGAACAGGTCGAAATAGATGCCGAACGCGTGGACCACTTGCCCAGCGAGTTTTCAGGTGGCATGCAACAGCGCTTACAAATTGCTCGTGTATTGGCAACACACCCGCGCTTAGTGTTAATGGATGAGCCTACCGGTGGTTTAGATGTCTCAGTACAAGCCAAAATTTTAGATCTTATTCGCGCATTAGTATCCGAGCTTAATCTCTCGGTCATCATGGTGACACATGATTTAGCCGTAGCCAGATTATTGTGTCATCGTTTACTCGTCATGCAAAAAAGCCGTGTGGTTGAGAGTGGGTTAACCGATCAAATTTTAGATGACCCACAACACCCTTATACACAATTGTTAGTGTCGTCAGTGCTAACACCGTGATTCATCGTCTCTGAATAGCGTTAATGGTTTACATCGCCATGCGGAGTAAATACAACACACGCATTAATCAATAGCAGGTTAAAAAATGCCAACGACACGTTTAGTAGTCAGCAACTTAAAAAAAGATTTTATTCTACATACCCAACACAATGCCCATATCCCTGTATTTAACGGATTTTCATTATCAGTTGATAGTGGTGAGTGTGCCGTCTTATTAGGCCCCAGTGGTATGGGGAAAAGCACTTTCTTAAAATGCTTATACGGGAACTATAAAATTACCAGCGGCAGCATCACCTTATATTTTGACGATGGTGAAATCGACGTAGCGAAATGTGAGCCCGAGTGGATACACGGCCTGCGCCGGCAAACTATTGGTTATGTCAGCCAGTTTCTTCGCGTTATACCCCGTGTAGCTGCCATTGATGTGGTTGTCGAGCCGTTGTTAATGCAGGGCGTAACCAAAGAGGATGCGTATCAAAAAGCCGCTGTGTTACTTGCGCGATTACATATACCCGAAAAATTATGGTCGCTGTCACCCACCACATTTTCTGGCGGCGAACAGCAGCGAGTGAACATTGCCCGCGGCTTTATCGCAAATTATCCGGTGTTATTACTGGATGAACCTACGGCATCGCTAGATGCAAAAAATAGAGCGGTCGTTATCGAATTAATTAACGAAGCAAAAGCTAACGGTGCCGCTGTTGTGGGTATTTTTCATGATAAAGATGTACGCGATACCGTAGCAGATAACGTTATAGATCTATCCCAGTTCGTCGCATGATTTTTAGTAGGACATGTAACATTAATTTTAGGGTGCACTTTATAGACACCCCTAAGTATGAAACTTATAAAGTGAGATTCTAGCATGACTGAAGTCATCGATACGCCATTAGTAGAAAGCCAATCTATACAAAAACAATCTACACAAAAACAATCTATACATAAACAATCTATACATAAACAATTATCCAAGAATAGTCTCATTATCAGTAATGCGAAGATCGTATTAGCTGACGAGGTCATTACCGGATCACTGGAAATAAAAGACGGTAAAATAACCGATATTAGTACCTCACTATCGTCCCTTAGCCATGCCATCGACGCCGGTGGAGATTATGTTATTCCCGGTTTAGTAGAATTACATACCGATAATCTCGAAAAACACTTTTCGCCACGGCCTAAAGTCACATGGCCGGGTCTGCCTGCCGTCGTCGCGCACGACGCGCAGCTAGTCGCCGCAGGTATTACCACGGTATTTGATGCGGTCGCCTTAGGTGATGTGAATAAAGGCAGTCAACGCATAGAAAACCTCCATCTAATGCTTGATGCAATTAATACCGCAACGCAAAAAAATATTCTACGTGCCGAGCATTTTTTACATTTACGTTGCGAAGTGTGCCACCCCGATGCGGTTAATTTATTTACGCCGTTAGTCGATAAAGACTTAGTTAAACTGGTGTCGGTAATGGATCATTCACCCGGCCAACGCCAGTTTACCAATATGGACAAATACCGGGTGTATTACCAAGGTAAATATCATTTAAGTAACGATGAGCTAGAAGATTTTATCGTTAATCAAAAAATTAATAGCCAACGCTATAGTGACCAACACAGAAAAGATATTGTGGATATGTGTAAAGCACGCAATATTCCTATCGCTAGCCATGATGATGCCACCATTGAGCATGTAGATGAGTCGGTGAGGTTCGGTATGTCGATTGCAGAATTTCCTACTACCGCGATTGCGGCCGAACAATCTCATCAACAGGGCATGCAAGTGATGATGGGGGCGCCAAATGTGGTGCGCGGTGGTTCGCATTCCGGCAACATTGCGGCCCATGAGTTAGCTACATTACATGTGTTGGATATTCTATCATCCGACTATTGCCCTGCGAGTATGTTACATGCCGCCTATAAGCTTAGCACTTTAGATAACGATTATGACTTATCAAAATCGATGAATACAGTGACCCGCAACCCAGCGATATCGGCTAACTTAACCGACCGAGGCGAAATCGCTATTGGTAAACGGGCAGATATTGTACGGATGCGAGTCATCGACGAACTGCCAGTAGTGGGTCATGTCTATGCTCAAGGGCAGCGAGTGTTTTAATGACTACAGCAACTTTATTTTATGTAGTGGGTGCATCGGGTTCGGGGAAAGATTCCATTCTGCGTTATTTACGGGAGCACCTTATTAACCTAGAGAGTGTGGGGCAGGGTCTCGAGCAGCGCAGCCAACCTATTGCTATTGCTCACCGCTACATTACGCGTGCGAGCGATGACAACGAACAGGCCGTATGTCTCTCCAAAGAAGAGTTTAGCTTGCGTCAACAACACCAATTATTTGCTTTAGAGTGGCAAGCCAATGGGTTTGATTACGCTATAGGCAAAGAAATTGATCAATGGTTAGCGGCAGGGGTGTCGGTCATTGTCAATGGTTCACGAGACTATATAAATACGGCCAAGGCACGTTATCCACAATCTTTTCATAGTGTTCGTATCGACGTTGCCGATCATGTGCTACAACAGCGTTTAGACAATCGTTCTCGTGAAACCGCCACCGCCATTAAAGATCGCATGTTACGTCATCAAAAAATCAAAGACATGTTTGTTAGCGATAGCACTATCGTCAATGAGTCAACAGTGGCCAATGCCGCAAGGGAATTTATAAATATTATTGATCATGTGCAAAAATAAAAAATATGATTTTTTAGGGTATCACTTATGCAGTTTCAATTTTTAGGTACAGGTAATGCCGCGCAGGTACCTTGTTACGGTTGCGACTGCAAGGCTTGTGAGCGAGCGAGGGGAGTGACTACCTTTCGTCGTGGGCCTTGTAGCGCAAAGATCCAAGTGGGCGACAAAAATATACTGATTGATGCAGGGCACACTGATTTAACCGAGCGTTTCCCTGTCGGCACGATTCATACTATCTTGTTGACGCATTACCACATGGATCACGTGCAGGGCCTATTCCCATTGCGCTGGGGTAAAGGCGCTACGATACCGGTGATTGGCCCCGATGACGAAGATGGCTGTGATGATTTATTTAAACATCCGGGTATCTTACATTTCTTACCTGCGCCAGAATTATTTACCCCCTTCTACCTATTGGGTATCGAAATTACCCCAGTGCCCTTAAATCATTCAAAACCTACAGTAGGTTATTTGTTCAACGATGGTGAATCATCCATTGCCTACCTGACGGATACCTTAGGCTTGCCAGATAACACTGCTGAATTTTTACAAGTAAAAAGACCCGATGTAGTGGTGATCGATTGTAGTTCTCCACCTAAGCCCAACCCACGTAATCATAATACCTTAAACGAAGCACTGGATATTATTGAGAGCCTAGCGCCTAAAAAGGGCTATTTAACCCATATTAGTCACGATCTAGATAGGTTTTTATTAATGGTCAATTATCCCTTACCCGACAATGTTGTTGTCGCTGCGGATAATGAAAAGCTATCCACAACACAACTTTTTATAGATAACTATCTATAAAATTGTAAAAAAAATACGTACTGATTAACACGTAAGGATAGTGACCAGCATGACCATGCTCAGAGGTATGTTCGTTACGTCTATCACTGTCTCCGGACAACATTTTTTGTTGGCACATAATCCAATCTACCAACAGAGTGTAATGAGCGTGCACTGTGTGCACGATGAATTCGATCGTAAGCTACCGCTTAAGTAAACATTATAAGTAAAAAATTTGGAAAAATAAAAATGTCTGAAAGCCAAGCAAAAAAAAATAAAACAGTGAATAATCAAATAGAACAACACTCAAAAAAACTACCGATAAGCCATGCAGAAAGACAACTCGCTATTACCAATGCCGAGCTATCAGTACAGCCGGTGATAGGTAAAGACACAACAATACTCGATAGTCGATTAGGTTATGCTTGTGAAATAGGTGATCGCTGTAAAGTCTCTCATACCACCCTAGATGATTATTCTTATCTGTCGAATGATTGCGATGTAACTAATACCACCATGGGCAAATTCTGTTCTATTGCTTCCCATGTGCGTATTAATCCCGGTAATCACCCTTTGCCACGAGTGGCCTTACATCACTTTACTTATCGCGCGTCCCGCTATGGTTTGGGCGAAGACGAAGACCGCTTTTTTCAGTGGCGATCGGCATCACCTGTGACCATTGGGCATGACGTGTGGTTAGGTCACGGGGTTGTCGTCTTGCCCGGAATCACCATTGGTAACGGGGCAGCCATAGGCGCAGGCACAATCGTGACTAAAAATGTCGCACCTTATAGCATTGTCGTAGGCAACCCCGGTAAGCCGCTGCGACTGCGTTTTTCAGAGCAAGACATAGACGGATTAGAATCACTAGCATGGTGGGATTGGCCGCCGTTGCTATTCGCAGAGCGCCTAGAGGACTTTAGGCAGTTATCAGTGGCGCAATTTGTCAAAAAATACCGCGCCTAGTGACACTTCCATTACGAGCTTTCTCAACGCATGGCTATCTATGAAACGGTTTTCTGAGCGTACACAGCGGGTGCTATGTTTAGGGATTAACTGCACCATAGGCTACGAGACATTATTGTACTCATTTAGTTTACTGGCGCTCGAAATAGAAAAAGAATTTTCGTGGTCAAGTGCTTTTCTGAGGACACCCATCAATAAAAAACTCCCGCAAAGACCAAGCTGAATTGTTTAACAATTCGCTGCATTCTTCAAAAATATATAGAAAGTGCCGAAAGGAACAGATGACGGGCCTAAAACCCAAAATCCAGACGAGCGAGAGCCGCGATGGTGAATCTAAAGCAAGCGAACTTGTTTCAGAAAGCCGCTAAGCTGTTTTACGTCGGTAATTGAATCTTTTATAAAAAATTGTTTCGAATTTCTGCGTGTTTTCAATCCATTCCTCAGCATCAATATCAAGGCGTTGTAATATGGGCAAGAATGTATCGGAGATAAACCCACGTTTATCTTGGCGCTGGATCCGGCCTGTTGTATCGACAAGGGTAAGGTAGTCGT
>JBLHJR010000078.1:0-13278 GCA_047619205.1 Candidatus Endobugula sp.
TTAAAAGGCCGTGGATGATTAAAAATCGATCAATTTTGGCTTGATGTTACATTGCCTACCAATATTTTGAAAATAATGAAGAAGTTTGCTAACCGTTTAGGCTATTCTCGGACAGGCTCCTAGGAGGTTGTCCGAGAATAGAAACCTACTGCGGAAAAGCGGATTTTGGCCAGATTTTCTGCTGATTTTCGTCGCTTAAAGGCGCCTACTGTTGGCAAATAGAACCACTATTCTCCTCAATTCATGAAAAAATCTGACTCAAAACCGCTATCCCTCGCTACGGCCCCTATTCTCGAACAGGCTCTTGGCTGCCAGCTATATTTTGCTGCTTAGCCAGGATGTACAATTGTAAAAACCCCTTGTGCTAAGCCCCTTTATCGTATAGAATTTGCCCTCTTTTTTTTGGATGCGCCTAATATTCTAAGGCTCATATTTAAGGTTCAATAAAGGCAATACAACATGAAGACTATAAGTGCCAATCCAGAAACGGTAAAACGTGACTGGTATGTTATTGATGCTGATGGCAAGACTCTAGGCCGAATGGCTGCGGAGATTGCTACCCGTTTACGCGGTAAGCATAAACCTGAGTATACTCCACACGTAGACACTGGCGATTACATCGTTGTCATTAATGCTGAAAAGGTCCGTGTATCGGGCAATAAGGCAAAAGGCAAAATGTATTATCGTCACACAGGCTATGTTGGTGGAATTAAATCACTCAGTTTTGAGAAGTTGATCGAAAAAGCACCTGAGCGTCCGATCGAAAGTGCGGTTAGAGGTATGTTGCCTAAAGGCCCGTTGGGTCGTGTAATGTATAAAAAATTGAAAGTTTACGCTGGAACTGAGCATCCTCATACCGCTCAGCAACCGCAAGAACTGACACTATAATCAGGAGCATATAATGACAGCTACTCAATATTACGGTACTGGCCGACGTAAAACCTCGACTGCTCGTGTATTTATCACGAAAGGTACTGGAGCAATTAAAATTAATGGACACACAATAGAAGAGTACTTCGGTCGTGAAGTTGCTCGTATGATTGTGCGTCAGCCGCTTGAGTTGTTAGAAGCAGCAGAACAGTTCGATATCAATGCAACCGTTAAAGGTGGTGGTAGTTTTGGTCAGGCGGGCGCTATCCGTCACGGCTTAACTCGTGCATTAATGCAATATGATGAAGAGAATCGTCCAGCACTTCGTGCGGCAGGTTATGTGACTCGTGATGCACGTGAAGTTGAACGTAAGAAAGTGGGTCTACGCAAAGCGCGCAAGAAGCCTCAGTTCTCAAAACGTTAATTTTACGCTATTGTCCGAAAAATGCTCAGCTTGGTCGCAGTCTGAGCATTTTTTTTGCCTGTTTACAAATAATGCACATGTAACGTGTGGCGATTCTTGTCTCTATGGTCTAATTTCATTACCATGTGGCGTTTTTTTAAGAATAACAGCAATAACTTTAACCGCAGTAAACTTAACAGCGGTAAATGGTTGATAAATAACGATAGATCAAATATGGGTTACTTTGGTACAAGAGAGTACAGTGCTCTGGAATGTTAAAGTGCATCTTAAGTCAGTAATCAGCAGTGATGGGAGATAACGTCATGAGTGATGGCGAAGTAGTCAACGAAGGCCGACGTCGGTTCCTGACCGCGGCAACATCGGTAGTGGGTGCCGCTGGTGCGGTGGGTTTTATGGTGCCGTTTGTCGGTTCGTGGAATCCTAGTGCAAAAGCCAAAGCCGCTGGAGCGCCAATTAGGATCAATTTATCTAAGATAGCACCGGGTCAGATGATAACGGAAGAGTGGCGCGGCAAGCCTGTTTACGTTATTCGTCGTACTCAGGAAGCGCTTGATAGTCTTAAGGCTGTGGTCGCTGAAATCAGCGATCCAGATTCGGCTAAGTCATCTCAGCCTGATTATGTTACTGGTAAAGAGGGGCGTTCAATAAACCCTGAATATATGATTATGTTGGGCGTGTGTACTCATTTGGGTTGTGCGCCTAAATTCCGTCCAGATGTCGGCGCTAAGGATTTGGGTGGCGATGCATGGCAGGGTGGTTTCTTCTGTCCTTGTCATGGTTCAAAGTTTGATCTGGCGGGTCGAGTCTATAAAGGTGTTCCAGCACCGACCAACTTAGAGGTTCCACCACACTTCTATGAAACAGATACTGTAGTGGTTATTGGTGACGATGGGGGAGCTGTCTAATGAGTGATGCAAAAGGTCTTCTCGGTTGGATTGACGATCGACTACCCGTAATACGTGCATGGGATACCCATATGGGTAAATACTATGCGCCTAAGAATTTTAATTTTTGGTATTTTTTTGGCGTGTTGTCGCTTTTGATTTTAGTTAATCAATTGCTGACGGGCGTTTGGTTGGTCATGAGTTATGAGCCGACCGCAGAGGGCGCTTTTGCTTCTGTTGAATATATTATGCGCGATGTGGAGTGGGGCTGGTTAATTCGATACTTGCACTCAACGGGTGCATCAGCTTTCTTTCTCGTGATTTATTTACATATGTTTAGAGGTTTATTGTACGGTTCGTACAAGGCGCCACGAGAACTGGTGTGGATTTTTGGTATGACCATTTATCTTGCGCTAATGGCGGAAGCTTTTATGGGCTATGTGCTACCTTGGGGACAAATGTCCTATTGGGGTGCGCAGGTTATCGTGTCTTTGTTTGGCGCGATCCCTTATGTAGGTGAAGACCTTGTTCAGTGGATTCGTGGTGACTATCTTATTTCGGGCATTACGCTAAACCGCTTCTTCTCTTTACATGTGATCGCTCTGCCTATTGTGATTTTGGCTCTAGTGGTCTTACATATTCTTGCTCTACATGAAGTCGGCTCTAATAATCCCGACGGTGTGGATATCAAAAAAGTTAAAGATGAAAACGGTATTCCTAAAGATGGTATTCCTTTCCACCCATTTTATACCGTGCATGATTTAGTCGGCATTACCGTTTTCTTATTTGTCTTCTGTTTTATTTTATTTTTTATGCCGGAAATGGGCGGTTACTTCTTAGAGCACGCTAACTTCGAAGTGGCGAATAACTTAAAGACCCCTGAGCATATTGCGCCTGTCTGGTATTTTACGCCGTTCTATGCGATTTTGCGGGCGGTGACGATAGATCTTGGTGGTGTTTTTACCGCGAAGTTATTGGGCTTTATGGCGATGGGTGCTGCGATTGCGGTTTTATTTGTTCTGCCCTGGATTGATAAAAGTCCAGTGCGTTCAATTCGCTACAAGGGCTGGCTGCCAAAAATCTTGTTACTCATGTTTGCGTCTACTTTCGTTGTTTTAGGTTACTTGGGTGTGCAATCACCTACCGACGGCAGAACGCTATTGTCGCAATTAGGTACGGTGTTCTATTTTGTATTTTTTATCACCATGCCGATTTGGACTAATCCAGAAAGTCTCAAAGTTAAATCCATACTGAATTGGGTTATTTGTATTGCTTTAGGCGTGGCTTTACTGAATATATCATTCAGTGCTTGGGGTAAAGATGTGCCTGTATTCGTGCGCCTCTTTGGTATTGCCTTGGCCGCGTTAACTATCTTGTTGCCATACTTGACCTCTAAAGATAGTGTCAAACCAGAACCCACACGTACTCAAGACAAAGGCCTTCCCTTAGGTTTGGTTTGGTTGGGTGTATTGTTCTTCGTACTGATGACGTTATTGCCAATTAAGGCGGTAGCGGCTGGCGGTGCTTTTGACTGCGGCTCTATTCCCTGTGATGAGTTTACAGCCGACCTAAAGGATAAGCCGTCTTTGCAGAATGGTGCTAAGTGGTTTGTGAATAATTGTATGGGTTGTCATTCTGCAGCATATTCACGCTATGGTCGTGTAGCGGATGATTTAGACATTCCGTATGACGTAATGATGGAAAATCTTGTTTTTAGTGATCAAAAAATTGGTTCTTTAATGACCATTGCTATGCAAGAGGCAGACTCAAAAGAGTGGTTTGGTGCTACGCCTCCAGATTTGACTTTGGTGGCTAGAGTGCGCTCACCCGAGTGGTTGTATACCTATCTGCGTAACTTCTATAAAGACCCCTCGCGCCCTACTGGCGTGAACAATCGCGTCTTTGCTAATGTCGGTATGCCGCATGTGATGATAGGCATGCAAGGCTTGTTAGAATGTGGGCCGGGGCCTAAGGTAGACTCTCAAGGCAAGACAGTACGTAATTCCTTAGGTGAGCCTATTATGGATGAGCATTGTGGTGCTTTGATAGAGGGAGATACGCAAGGCAGCATGAGTACCGATGAATTTGATACTGCGATTTATGATTTAGTGAATTTTATTGAGTACTTAGGCGAGCCCATGGCAGAAGAGCGTAAAAGCTTGGGTGTGTTTGTACTGTTGTTCTTAGTGGTGTTATTTATATTTACTTTCTTACTTAATCGCGAGTACTGGAAAGGTATCCACTAAAACTGACTTTTTTGTGTTAAAATCCGGCGGCTTTAAAGTCTAGCACTGGTTTGCTATGTTATTTTATAGCAGAGCCGTTCTTATTTCTTACCACTAATTAATTGAGGTGAATCAATGGGTGTTGTCACCAAACGCTCATCAATGACGTATTTTTCTGATGCTCAGGATCATTACAGTCATCGTGTCCGAATCGTATTAGCAGAAAAGGGAGTGACCTTCGATCTTGAAGATATCGACCCTAATGACTTAACGGAAGAAGTGTCAGAGTTGACACCTTATAATGCCTTGCCAGTATTGCTTGATCGCGATTTAGTGCTCTATGAGTCTAAAGTGATGATGGAATATCTTGATGAGCGCTTCCCTCACCCGCCATTACTACCCGTTTATCCTGTTACACGCGCACAGAGCCGTTTATGGATGCACCGTATAGAAAAAGATTGGTCACCCCTAGTAGACATTATTGTTGCGGCTAATGATGTTGAAGCGGTTGCTGCTGCGGTTAAAGAGTTAAAAGAAAGTCTCACCACGGTGGCGCCTATTTTTGCTGAGAAACCTTTTTTTATGAGCGATGAATTTACCTTGGTCGATTGTTGTTTGGGCCCAGTGCTTTGGCGACTTAAACACTTTGGTGTTAAGTTACCGAATACACGTCAGACCAAACCTTTACATGAGTATATGGAACGTTTATTTGCCCGTGAAGCTTTCCAAGAAAGTTTGAGTGAGCAAGAGCGTGAAATGCAAGACTAAAGCTATTTGCTATGCTTGATAGATCAATAGATTGGGATTGGGGTATTTCATGTCAATGACTTCTAGTCGGCCCTACTTGGTACGTGCATTATATGATTGGATTATTGACAATCAATGCACGCCCTATCTTCTTGTTAATGCGTTTAATGATCAGGTAATGGTGCCCCAAAATCACGTGAACCCTGATGGGCAAATTGTGTTAAATATTTCCCCTTCTGCTGTTAGTGACTTCGCCATGAATGATGATAGCTTGTGCTTTAGCGCACGCTTTGGTGGTGTGCCTACCGATATTTTTGTCCCTTATACTGCTGTTATGGGGATCTATGCCAAAGAGAATCATCAGGGCATGATGTTTGATCCTGAGCCAGAAACGCCTCCCCCCAGTCCCTTATCTCCAGAACCTGTTACTAAGCTATCGATGAAAAGTCGTCCTAGCTTAAAGGTTGTAAAATAGTTTGGTTTTACTTTTCTTCGATAGTTACTTCGTGGATTTCTCTTGTTTACGTTAAACGCGTAATGGTTGTTATAAAAAACACCAGGAGGGGTTGTGCCTGGCATTTTTATTATTTTGATATTAAATATCGAAGGTTTTACTCAGGCTAAAGACTAAAGATTCGTCATCGTCGCCAGCTGACAAGTCTTCATCATTAAGCACCAGAGCAACCCCCACATCAAAACTGCCGGCTTCAGTGCCATAACCTAGCTCTAGATAATCACCGTTCGACCCATCACCAAAGCTACCGTAGGTTCCGTAGAAACCACTGTTTTCATAAGTTAGTGCTGTAAAAGTGTAATCTGTTTCAGTAATCGCTAAAATAGTATCACCTTCCCGCGTACCAACAGTGTACTCTAGGCTAAAGCCACCGATACCGGTGGTAAAGTTAAGCTCGTTGTATTCACTGTCAAAAGTATCACCAGTGTACTGGTAGGTTGTAAAGCCTAAGCCAAGACTAACTGCACCGGCATCAAAACCGTAACCAAAATAGCCGTCGATTTCCAAACCATCATCAGTACCGCCAGCATCCACATCGGCAGCCCAAGCACCCACATAAAAACCACCTGACGCATAATCAATACCTGCGCTCCCGGTCGCACCAGTTGCTTGATCGGTACCACGGAAGAAGTAGTCTGATACCAAGCCAACATTGGCGGAAAGCTCTGCATTGGCAACGCTGGCTGTCGTTGCACTTACGGCTAAGATCGCGGAAGCCAATAAGGATTTAGATAAGTTTTTCATGTGTTTCTCCGAATAAAATATTTTACAGTTAACCGCTAATGCCGCGCATGATATCGCTCTGTCAGCATCAGAACCCCTAATAATAGAAGCCACATCACGCATTGCGAAGCATCGTTAGTTGATGCAAGAAGCACAAACTAAGCCAGAAACAAAAAAGTATTTTAAAACAGAAGGTTAGGTAAAAAATGGCACTATGGGAATAGCACCTACGCCCTAATAGCACCGAAATAATGCATCAAAATGGAGTTATAATAGTGCATAAAAATAATATCTCAAATTGAACTGAGCAAAGGGTCGGTTGGCTGGTGCTATAATTAAGCTCGTGCGAATGGTGCTTTGCAATGTGGCCAAGAAACTAACGGCTGCAACCGATTTAGCTATATTCCTTTTAGTTTCTTTTTTTTTCTGTTTACTTCCAATAGTTATTTGTTATAAGGTCAATACTCATCGATACTTGGAAGTGTCGATCATCATAATAATACATTAAAATCATTTAAAATGAGGTTCTTTACATGGCATTTCTAGAGCATGCACTTGGTATTATGTTGCACCCCGACAGCGAGTGGAAAGCAATACGTAACGAAAAACATTCATTTAGGCAAGTATTCTTAAGCCATGTGCCTTTGCTCGCACTTATCCCGACCATTTCGTTCTTTATTGGTGTTACTCAGGTGGGTTGGAGTGTCGGTAGTGGCGATCCTGTGCATCTGACAATGTTAAGTGCATTGGAGCTCTGTGGTCTGACATATTTTGCCTTGTTAATGGGTGTGTTTGTGTTGGGTGAGTTCATTAATTTTATGGCTAAAACTTATGGGGTTAAAGATTCAGCTGAAAAGCGTCATTATGAAGGTACGGCCTTAGCGGTCTATGTGACCACTCCAGTGCTGTTGGCGGGTATTTTTGGGCTTTACCCTGATATTTGGCTTATTGCTAGTGCTATGGGCCTTGCGGGTGCTTATACCGTCTATTTGATTTACGAGGGCATCCCAATTTTAATGGATATCAATAAAGATCAGGCATTTATGTATGCAAGTTCGGTGGTTACCGTTGGTCTAGTCTTGATGGTAGTAGTATTAGTAGCTGCGGTTATTCTATGGAACGTAGGTATTGGTCCAGTGTATGTTGATTAGTTAGAATAATGCAAAAACAGACAGGCAACAAAAAAGCAGGGAACCCCGCTTTTTTGTTGCCTGTCTGTTTTTTTCACCGTTATAAATAGTGACACATCAATTATTTTTACGCGTGCCTAATGAAGAGGAAGCTGAATCAATCAATGTATTCAAATACCCTAACCACTTCTTGGATTCCTGCGATATTACTACTGATGTCGGTAATGTAATCGGCTTGTGTTTTAGTTGTTAAACCCATGAGATAAAGTACGCTATCTTCAACTACTGTTTTAACCTTTGCGCTGCTAATCATTTGGTCAGTAATAAAAGCGGTTTTTACTTTTGCTCCAAGCCATGTGTCGTTAGTTTTCACTAATAAAGCAGTATTGCCTTTTATTTGTAGTTCGTTGTACACTTTCCTGACGGTATTTACTTTCGCTGCTATTTGCTCTGCTAATAGTTTTAATTCGACAGTGGGCACTTGTCCAGTAAGCAAGATGATATTGTTAAAGCTGGTTACGTTGACATGGGCTAGTTTTAAGTCCGGGTCCGCCTTTCTAATGTTAACGCCAGCGATAATTTCTAAATTTTCATCGTCTAGATAAGTGCCAAACGATCTCTTGCCTGGGTCTGTCTCAATCGGCTGGTTGGTTGCGCCGTCAATGATTGCTGTACATCCAGAGAGAAATAATCCTGCGAGAAGTAAGCCTGTGTACAGTAAGTGAAGGTGGCTATTTTTTTTCATGGTATTCCTGGGGTTGTTTTTATGATGGTTCTTCATCTATAGGACCAAATAATTGTTCGTCGATAAGATCGCATAGGCAAAATAGTATCAGTAAATGCAATTCGTGAATACGTGATCTTGAATCAACCGGGACTAATATTTCTTTATCGTTGGTGTCCAAAAGAGCGGAAAGATTACCGCCATCTCTTCCGCTTAAGGTAATAACAAGCATATCTTTTTCGTGGGCAGTTTGTATCGCCTGAAGTAAGTTGGATGGGTTTCCACTAGAGGACAGTATCACTAAGGTATCGCCTTTGTTGCCAAGGGCTCTTATTTCTTTAGCGAAAATTTCATTAAAGTTACTTTCGTAAGCGATAGAGGTCACATTAGTAAGATCACACCCTAGTGTAATGGCGGGTAAGCTAGGCCTCTCTCTCTCGAAGCGATTAATTAAGTTGTTAGTGAAGAGTTGGGCTAGTGCGGCAGAGGGGCCATTGCCACAGACCAATATTTTTCCACCATTTAACAGGCAGTTTACCATCGTTCCGCTGGCTTCAACAATATGTGGTAGCAGCTGCTCACTTGCTTGTATTTTAGCTTCGACGCTACGTTGGAAAATTTTATATATTCGCTCTTCAAACATAGTGGGTCACAGTGTGTTGGTCGGGATAAAGGCATGCTTTATCCAATGAATAGAAAATGGACTGTTTTCTGAGTTGAGATCACTTTGAGTGTTGGGGTACACGCTAACAATATCAAAGCGACTAGCGTTGGTCTCGGTTAAACCCTGTTTATATAAATAATGCCGGGCTGTATTAATGATTTTTTGTTGCTTCTTATAAGTAACGGCTTCGAGGCCTGAGCCGTAATGATTGTTACGTCTATATTTTACCTCTATAAAAACAAGATGATGCGTATCCTGCATAATAAGATCGATCTCGCCTCTTCGGCAGAAATAATTCTCTTTAATTATCCTTAGGCCTTGCTGCTGTAAAAACTCTTTGGCAGCGTTTTCTGCTTTTTTCCCTATATCCTGCGCAGTTAGCACTTAAAATTCCTTTTTAGTATGAGCTTCCTTTACTGCTTAAAGTATATTACAAAGCATCATCGCTGGATAGCGTCAGCGTGCGTAAAGGCAGTAGTTCTCCACGAGATATCTTTGCCCAGAACTGTTTTCTAGATACGCGTTTTTGCTTGTCAATACTTAGCTGTCCTGTTGCGCCATATAATGCTTGCTCGCCTAGATGATAAAGTTGTTGTAAGCGAGGGTAGAGTAAAAAGCTGTCAACTCCCAGCGCATACAAGCGTTCATAGCCTACTTCAACGTTGATGTTTTTATCAATAAGTTTTTTTTCTTCCGTTGCCGTATTGATTAACCAAGGCATGGTAGTTAGGCGGATGTTGTTGAGATCACTATTCTTGTTTTTACCATTGCTACTAGAATAAATTTGGCTGGTAGCATATACGGGAATGTCTGCAGCATAATGAAAATTAAGTGTGGGTTTTATTTGTCGGCCTTCTTGTTGGCGAGCGACTAAAAAAATCATATCAATATCTGCGCGACGTCGCGGCTCAAATTCAAAACCCATGCCGAATAAGCGTTTTAATTCAGTGGCTCTTTGATGGCTTTTGTCAATTTTAAGTATATTTTTAATGGTCTCTGAGTAACTTGCGGAATTGTTTAGGTGGCTATTGTTTATGATAGTGCCTCCATACTGTTGCCAGCGAGCAATAAATGCATCGGAAACACGTTGGCTCCATTTTGCTTTTGATGACATGATTAATACTTGTCGATGGCCTTCTAACCATGCACGGTCGGCGACTTGAACGGCTTCATCCTCTAAAGAAAGGCCAAATTGATAAAGTGGTTTTTCTTCATTAGTGTCGGGTGTCGAAGTGCTTTTTTCTAGATAGTTAAGGGCCAGTGTTGGTACAGATAGGGAAGGCCTTTGTTGTAATAAATTAACGTTATTTTTGGAAAGTGGACCGATAATGATGTCGGCGCCGTTAAGCGTGGCGCGATCATAAAGTGTATTGATGTGTTCGCTGCTAGTGTCGTAAAGGGTAATAGTAGGATTGTTTTGTTGAGTGTTTTTATTTTGATAGTAGGCGGCTAAGAAACCATCTCGAATGGCTTGGCCTGCCTTTTCAAGTTTGCCATTTAGCGGTAGCAGTAATGCAATATTGTTGGGGCTTGTTTGTATTAGTCCCTGTAGTAGGGCGAGGTCAGCAGGTAATTGCTGGCTGGCCGGGTGGTTGGGGTTGTCAGCGCTCCAGTTAAGGATGGAAGTGTTTTGTAACTGTAGGCTACCTTGAGATTGTTTGCTTAAAGCCGCTAGCTCAAGCCAGCCTTTTAATATTGTGTCAGTTATATCTTGTTGTAATGTGACAAGCTCACTATAAGTTAGCTTGGATAAGTATTGCCATATGAGGTTATTGTTATTATTGATGTCGGCGGTGTCGAATAATAATATGCCTAAGGCAATGCGTTCATTGAGGCTTATAATGGCTTCGCCAATTTGGCTGTATAGTATGGCTCTAGCTTGGTGAAATTGTCGTTGTTGTTCTATGGTGAATTGGTCTATAAGAGATTCTAATTTGATGTTTGAGAGTAATTGCTTGGCTTTGAATAACGACTGATCTTCTAGGTAAATGCGACCAGCAATAATGTTGTGGGCAATATAGTGGGTATTGTCAAGCGTGTCAGTATTAGTGACCTCAATTATGTTCTTAGCTTGTTGTAATTCGCCGAGGTTGAATAATTGAGTGGCAATGACAATTAGCTGTTCCTCTCGCTGCGGAGAGGTAAGTAGTTCGGCTCTTTTTACTGCGCTCATTAGTGCATCGAGAGAATTGTCAGCATCTATTTCACTAGCCCTAGCGTCTCCATTTGGTTGAGTGGGTGTTGAACAGCTGGTGATTAGTCCAGCCAAAACGGTGATTAATACCCAGTTTATACAAGTGGTTTTAGACAAAATATGTTTCAATGGCATTAATTTTCTCTGGAATATCGATTGCTTATGTATGATTCAAATCTTGGTGTACTTTATGTTGTGGCAACGCCTATCGGCAATTTGAGTGATATGGTGCCCCGAGCAATAGAAACGCTTCAAAAGGTTGATGTCATCGCTGCCGAGGATACCCGTCATAGTGCTAAGTTGCTACAATATTTTGGTATTTCTACCAAGGTTATGGCCTACCATGATCACAGTAATGAGCATAGGCTACAGGCATTAATCGATATTTTGCTGTCAGGGCAATCGATAGCGTTAATCTCCGATGCAGGTACACCGTTAATTTCTGATCCGGGTTACAAGCTAGTCAATGTCGCCAGAGAGCATAGCGTTAGAGTGGTGCCTATTCCCGGTGCCTGCGCTTTAGTGGCTGCATTGTCGGTATCAGGATTGCCTTCCAATCAGTTTGTGTTTGAAGGCTTTCTGCCAGCGAAGTCTTCTTCGCGGTGTAAAATTCTTGAGTCGATGCGGCGTGAGCATAGAACTGCGATTTTTTATGAGTCCCCCCATCGTATTGTTGACTCCTTAAAGGATTTTCAATCAGTGTTGGGTGGAGATAGATGTTTGGTGATTGCGCGGGAATTGACAAAAACATTTGAGACGGTGTTGTCCGGTACGATTACTGATGTGATTGAGCAAGTACGTGAGGATGCTAATCAGCAAAGAGGAGAGTTTGTTGTATTGCTAAAGGGGTGTGAGCAAAAGGCAGAAAATGCAACGATTACAGAAGATGCAGAGAGGTTGATGCGTATATTGTTAGAGTATGTGCCGATTAAGATTGCTTCGGCCATAGCAGCTAAGGTGACCGGGATTAAAAAAAGGCAGCTGTACCAGTGGGCCTTGGGTCTTAAGTGATTTTTGATGGCTTTTTAGGCAATCTCTTTGGCCGCATCAATAAACGCGCGCTTATCCTTATCGTCTTCAATATAAGAGGAAAGGGTATGGATAAGATTGTCGAGT
The DNA here is from genome assembly GCA_047619205.1 of Candidatus Endobugula sp. Taxonomy (GTDB): domain Bacteria; phylum Pseudomonadota; class Gammaproteobacteria; order Pseudomonadales; family Cellvibrionaceae; genus Endobugula. The sequence goes on from JBLHJR010000078.1 coordinate 12,216, forward strand.
GACGCACTTCTTTCTATCTGCTCTTCGAAAATAACATCAGCAATAGGCCCTACATATTCAACAAATAAATCACGTGCTTTATCTTCAAGGTGGTCAGGCAGCAGTTTTTGTTGATTGTTTTCATTCTTTGTTGCAGATAATTGCTGGATTATATCTTTTGTGCTTGGGATACTCTCAATATTGTGTGTTTCTGCGCCATCATGAAACTGAAATTTAATGGGTTTCATACCCATAAGCTCTTTCAGAGCATCTTTACCGTGAAGATTGCGGGTTTTGATGGAAACCATGTCTCCTTGAGCAAAATAGATTTGTAGTAGTTTTTTGTGCTCATCGAGTAAAAATAATCCACCCGTTGCTTTAGCCTTATGTTTCTCGGAGATAATCTTAATGGTGTCGAGTGTTTTCATAGTTATTATAATATGTGGTGTTAATTGATTGGGCTGTTTGGTGCAGTAAATCATAAATTCATGAAGCTAGCTGTTCAGTTTGTTGCAAAACCTTGATATTTCACCCGTGGATTGCGCACTTAAGGGTAATTGTACTAATGTCATAGCAGCCAACTTTATCACTAGCTAAGCACTACATCAATCATCAGTGTGTTAATAAATGGTGCTAATCTTATGAAATTACTTGTTTTTATTGGATCTGAGAGTTATCTTCTGCAATTGGAGTTGGCTCGGCAATCGCTTGGTGTTTTGCTTGAATATTCATCTTGTTTATTTAAGGCGGCATTAAGAGGAAAGTCCGGGCTCCATAGGGTAGAGTGCCAGGTAATTCCTGGGGGGCGTGAGCCTACGGAAAGTGCAGCAGAAAATAAACCGCCACGGTTGGTTAATTTCAATTGCGGTAAGGGTGAAATGGTGCGGTAAGAGCGCACCGCGCAACTGGTAACAGCTTGTGGCATGGTAAACCCCGCTCGGAGCAAGATCAAATAGGAATCCACTTACTTTTATTAGTATAAAGCGTGACCCGCGCTGGATTCGGGTAGATTGCTAAAGATGTATGGTGACGTGCATCGTAGATGAATGATTGTCCACGACAGAACCCGGCTTACAGGCCAACT
>JBLHJR010000079.1:0-13264 GCA_047619205.1 Candidatus Endobugula sp.
CATTTAATTATGCAGGGCGGTAATTCGCTCGATATTGCTAAACAAGCTAAGGAGGAAGGCTTCCATAACTTACGTATCGCCGCACTACGTAAAGTCGCTATGGGACTCACTAGCCTTGAAGAGGCAAATCGGGTAACGAAAGATTAAGTCCATAACTTGAATAGGTGAGCTAAGAAGATAAATAAGGGGCCTGTGACCTTAGACGCATAAGCCTATACGCTGCATATACACTGACAACAATAAAACCGTAACGAATAACTAAGACCACATTAGGATACATGAATGGCTACTCCACAACCAACTACATTTATCTATAAAGGCGTCGACAGGAAAGGCAAAAAAGTAGCCGGAGAAACATCGGGCACCTCATCTGCCCTAGTCAAAGCTCAGCTAACGAAACAGGGAGTACGCCCCACCTCCGTGCGTAAAAAACCAAAACCGTTATTTGGTGGTGGTGGGAAGAAAATTAAACCTTTAGATATTGCTTTCTTTACCCGCCAACTAGCCACTATGATCAAAGCCGGTGTTCCCTTAGTGCAAAGTTTTGATATTGTTGCCGACGGCTCAGACAACCCGACAATGAAAGACTTAATTATCAATATTCGTACCGATGTCGCCTCGGGCACACCTTTTGCCGTTGCCTTACGTAAACACCCCCTATATTTTGACGCCCTTTTTTGTAATCTAGTGGAAGCTGGCGAGCAATCGGGTGCACTAGAAGCCCTATTAGACCGTATTGCGATCTATAAAGAAAAAACCGAAATTTTAAAAGCAAAGATTAAGAAAGCACTCACTTATCCTATTGCCATTCTCGTCATTGCACTAGTTGTCACCGCTATTTTATTAATTAAAGTGGTGCCTCAGTTTGCCGACACCTTTAGTAGCTTTGGCGCTGAACTCCCCGCTTTCACCTTATTTGTGCTGGGCCTTTCTAAGGCCGCACAAGAATACTGGTTAATTATCTTAGGCGCTATTATTGCAGGGGTGTTTCTATTTAAACGTTTATACAAAAGCTCCCCTAACCTACGTAAAGTGATTGATCGCTATTTGCTAAAAGTACCCGTTATTGGTTCTATTATGCACCATTCTATTTTAGCGCGCTTTGCCCGCACCTTATCCACTACTTTTGCTGCTGGCGTCCCATTGATTGATGCCTTGCAATCCGTTGCAGGAGCAACTGGCAATATCATTTACGAGGAAGGTGTGCTCACTATTCGCGATGAAGTTTCCACGGGGATTCAACTCAATGCCTCAATGCGCTCTTCCAATTTATTCCCTAGCATGATGCTACAGATGACGGCTATTGGTGAAGAATCTGGCGCTCTAGATGGCATGCTTGATAAAGCGGCCACTTATCACGAAGATCAAGTGGATAATATGGTGGATAATTTAACCGCTTTATTAGAACCCATGATTATGGTGGTATTAGGCGTATTAGTGGGCGGCTTATTGATTGCGATGTACTTACCTATATTCCAGATGGGAAATGTTGTTTAAATTTTTTTACACTAGCGTTTTATTCCGTTTACTGTTTTATTATTCCTTTTTCTTTGTAGGGTTTAGCATGTTCACTTTTATAGATAGTACTTATATAGATAGCATCTTATCCACTATTTCTAGCGTGCCGTTATTTTATTATCCGCTAACATTACTACTGGGCTTATTAGTGGGTAGCTTTTTAAATGTGGTGATTTTGCGTACGCCGCAAATAATGGAACAAGAATTTCGCAGTGAGTGTTGCGACTTTTTAGAAATAAATGATGTCAATAAAAAAAACAACCATGCATCGGGCAACGATACTAGCTCAACACCCATTTCATTATCAAAACCAAACTCCACTTGCCCGCAATGTAAAACACCGATTAAACCTTGGCATAATATTCCCGTCATTAGTTACTTATTCTTAAAAGGGAAATGTGCAGCTTGCCAGAACCCTATCAGTCTACGTTACCCCATTATTGAATTTAGCACTGGCCTACTAACCCTATTAACCGTTTATTTATTGGGCTTAAGCACCTCGACTTTAGTGGCTTTATTATTATTATGGTCACTGATTACATTAACCATGATTGATATCGACACGCAATTATTGCCCGACAGCATTACCCTACCCTTATTATGGTTAGGCTTAATCGCCAATTACTTTAGTCTTTATACGGACCTTGCCAGCGCCCTTTGGGGTGCAATATTTGGCTACCTATCTTTATGGGGGGTATTTTGGTTATTTAAAATCGTTACGGGCAAAGAAGGCATGGGCTACGGTGACTTTAAATTACTTGCCGCATTAGGCGCATGGATGGGCTGGCAGTTTTTGCCGTTAATCATATTACTGTCTTCTTTTGTGGGGGCCGTTATTGGTATTGCTGGCATTATTGCTTTCGGCCGCGATAAAAATATTCCTATTCCTTTTGGCCCGTATTTAGCTATTGCCGGTTGGATCGCTTTTTTATGGGGCAATCAAATTATTGCATATTACTTTCAGTTTTTAGGCGTTTCCATATGATAGTAAAAGACATGATAAAGGGAAAGAAAAGGGTCTAGCGTTTATGCCGTACATTCTTGGTGTCACCGGGGGCATAGGTAGCGGTAAATCAGCCGCTACCGAGGTATTTGAATCATTGGGTATAGACGTGGTTGATGCCGATAAGGTTGCACGTGAGGTAGTCACGCAAGGCTCACCGGCACTGCATCAAATCAGCTTACACTTTGGCGACAATATTTTACTAGCCTCTGGAGAATTAGACCGCAGTGCCCTACGTGCCAGCATCTTTTCTGATGCAAAAGAAAAACAATGGCTGGAAGAGTTATTACACCCGTTAATCAGAACGCTTATCACTGAGCGCTTAAGGCGCATCACATCAAGTTATGGCATATTGTCTTCGCCCTTACTCTTTGAAAGCGGGCAAGATAGCTTAGTTGAGCGTACATTATTGATTGACTGCCCTGAAGACATTCAACTTCATCGAGCCACTCAACGTGATGATATCGATGTTGCTCAAATAAAAGCCATTATGGCCACACAACGCTCTCGTGAGCAGCGCAAGAGAAAAGCGGATAATGTTATTGATAATGTGGGGGGGCTGGAAGATTTAGCCCGTGAAATTAATGACTATCATTTAAAACTGTTGAACGAACTCTGCTAAAATACGTTTTTTATTTTCGCCCGAATAACGACCATCAATCTACCTTTACTCCACCCTTTAATGTGACTCTATTTTTATGACGACAGAATTAGCCTGCCCTCAATGTAAAAAAAATGTTTTATGGAATGATGATTTCCCACAACGGCCTTTTTGCAGCAAACGCTGCCAATTAATTGATTTAGGGGATTGGGCTGACGAAAAGTTTAGTATTCCCGTCAGTGGCAATAATGAGAGTGACGGGGAGGAGTGGCAAAGCTAGCGCTGAAAAGGTGGCGGTTTGAGGTGAATTTTTATGTTCTTAGCTGTAACTTAGCTACGATGGCTTGATTTGCTTTGGGAAATTCATATTGATCCAAATCTTCAGCCAATACCCACTCTATCAACTGATTATCGTTACTTTTAGCTTCGCCGACAAATTCCGAACTTAGCCAAACATCTAATAATACGCGCTTATCACCATAGTCGTGACTTATGGTTATTAACGGTTTTGCATGCTGAATAGTCATATTCACTTCTTCTTGAAATTCTCGCACCAAGGCATCAAACACACTTTCGCCTTGTTCCACTTTACCGCCAGGGAATTCCCATAAGCCACCCTGATGCAAATGCTCTGCGCGCTTAGATACGAGGATTTTTCCTTGGTTATTCTTTAGTACCCCTACGGCTACATGCACTTGTTTTGGAGAAAGAGAGTTTTGGGAAAGGTTTTTTTGAGAAAGATGGTTTTTCATAAAATAGAATTCTTATTCGCCAGTAGAACTCGCCTCACGGGTGCATAAGAGACACGGTGTATCGGTGTTACCCCTAAGGTTAATAATGCCGCCATATGCGCTTTCGTGGGGTAGCCCTTGTGCGCTGCAAAGCCGTAGCCTGGATAAACATCGTCGAAAGCTATCATTTCGCGATCACGAGTGACTTTAGCCAGAATCGAGGCGGCGGCAATGGCCGCTACTCGACTATCACCTTTGACCACAGCTTCTGCAGAATAGTGCCAGCGGGGGATTTTATTACCATCCACCCACACGTGTTCTGGCTGTACCGGTAGGCTTTCAACTGCTCTTTTCATCGCTAGCAAGCTTGCCTGTAAAATATTGATTGCGTCAATTTCTATTATCGAACAACGTGAAATTGACCATGACAAGGCCTTTTCTTTGATGATTTCAAATAAGAACTCACGCTTTTTTGCGGATAGCTTTTTAGAATCATCTAGACCCTCTATCGGTTTATTGGGGTCAAGAATAACCGCTGCTGTCACCACATCACCCGCTAGCGGGCCTCGACCGACCTCATCAACACCAGCCCCTAATATACCAGAATAACAACTCTCAAATGGCTCTAATGATTTCATTGGTGTGGGGCTTTCGCTTGTTGTAGATTTTGGGTTTTATGTTTCATTAAGTTCTCAATCACATCACTAGCGGTTTCACTTGCATTGAGGCGTAGCTGATGATGTATACCCGTAAAGGTTTTTTCTAATTCTGCCACTAAATCAGGCGACTCTAACCAATGCTTTACTGCTTGAGTAATGGCCTCAGGTGTTGCGGAGTCTTGCAATAATTCCGGCACCAACATTTTTCCTGCCAATAAATTTGGTAACGAGATATGCTTCACCGTTAGCATGCGAGAAATCAACCCATACGAAAAGGCATCTTTCTTGTAAACCACCACCATGGGTTTTTTCAGTAACATAGCCTCTAAGGTAGTTGTTCCTGAGGCCATCACCACACAATCCGCGGCTGACATGACCGTTTGAGAGTGACCATCCACAATGGAAAAAGGTAATTCTGGGTAAGCTAACAATTGCTTTTCTATTTGCTGACGACGCTGATAATTAAGCGCGGGAATAATAATTTCACTATTGGGAATGTCTTTAGATAGCTGCAGCATTGCCTGCCACAGTGTATTGCCAATATAGTCAACTTCGCCCTGTCGACTCCCCGGCAAACAAGCAATGATGACTTTGTTTTCATCCTGCGCTGCCACAGAAAATACATCTGGCAATAATTCAGACAATGCACTGCGGGATTTCTGTGTATCATTCACTAGAGGAAACTGATCCGCTAAAGGATGGCCTACAAAGCTGACAGGGACATCATGTTGACGGTAAAAATCAGCCTCGAAGGGTAACAAGGTTAACATCCAATCGACTGATTTTTTAATGGTCTTAATACGCCCCTTACGCCAAGCCCAAACCGAGGGGCTAACGTAATGCACCGTTTTAATACCGGCGCTTCGCAATTTCTTCTCTAATGCTAAATTAAAATCTGGGGAATCGATAGCGACCACCACATCGACCTGTTGCTCAATAAAATGACGGTAAAGATATTTACGGATGGAAAGTAGTTCAGGCAGGCGTTTTAAGGGTTCAATAAAACCCATGACCGCCAAACGATCTTGAGGATAAAGCGAATGAAAATCTTCTAACAACATACGCTCACCACCAATACCCGAAAAATGACAAGTAGGAAAACGCTGCTGGAGTGATTGCATTAAGGCTGCACCAAGAATATCACCTGATGCCTCTCCTGCTACAATACCGATATGCATTAATAAGCCACTAGGAGGCTGTCCGCGAATAGACAGCTTCTAAATAAGTGCGAAACACTATCAACGCACAATACCTCGGGTAGACGATTCTAAGGAATCTATGAAGAGTTGTACTGAGGGGCAATCTTCGACTAAGTCGCGTAAATCGCGTAGTGCGTCAATGAGTGTGAGTTTTTTGCGGTACACAATTTTAAAGGCTTTCTGTAACGTTTTGATCTCTTTTTTTGAAAAGCCCCGACGCGACAGGCCTTCAGTATTGATGGTTTTCGCCTCGGCAGGAGCGCCTGAAACAATCGTAAATGCAGGCACATCTTTACCGATAGCACTGCCCATACCGGTAAAGCAGTGAGCACCAATATGGCAATACTGATGCACTAAGGTAAAACCGCCTAAAATAGCCCAATCGGCCACATGCACATGACCGGCTAATGACGTGTTATTGACTAAAATACAATGATCACCAATAACGCTATCATGACCAATATGTACATAAGCCATTAATAAATTATGGTCGCCGATGGTAGTTTCTGAACGATCTTGCACGGTACCACGATGGATCGTTACACCTTCACGAATGACATTATCATTACCTATCACTAAGCGCGTAGGTTCACCTTGGTACTTTAAATCCGGAGTGGCTTCACCCACGCTAGAAAATTGATAAATATGATTATTTTTACCCATAACTGTAGGGCCTTTGATGATCACATGAGGCTCAATAATACAGCCTTCGTCAATAACAACATCGGCACCTATAATTGAAAAAGCGCCGATGGTTACATTACTTGCGATACTCGCAGAAGGATCAACAATAGCTTGAGGATGTATCATGGTGACTCAGCTTTTACACTTTTCGATCAGCACATAAAATAGTAGCCGATGCCGCCAACTCACCATCTACCGAAGCGGTGCACTCGAATTTCCAGATGCCACGCTTTTCAGAAACCACTTTAGCTTCTAATTGTAAACGATCACCAGGAATCACTTGGCGCCTAAAACGTACTTTATCTGCTCCTGCAAAAAGATAAACCGACCCATCTTGTGGTGTTTTATTTAGGGTTTTAAAGCCTAGAATTCCAGAGGCTTGCGCCATAGCTTCTATAATCATCACACCAGGGAAAATAGGTGCCTGAGGAAAGTGACCATTAAACACTTCTTCATTAACGGTGATATTCTTATAGGCGACTATCGATTCACCCACCGTTAATTCAACAACACGATCTACTAGAAGAAAAGGATATCTATGGGGCAGCCATTTCTTAATTTCTGTAACATCCATCATATTAACCTTAAGTAATCAGTAATTATCATTCAATTTTTAACACAAATTTTATTTCACTGAATAAAACTCACGTCTGTTTTTTACAATTAGTCTTTAATGCTATTTTACGTAAGCTATCATCCAAACGGTTAAAACGAGCCGCATTTTTGCGCCATTCTGAGGTGCTATTGAGCGGAGTACCGGATGAATATGACCCCGAAGTAGCAATAGACTTAGTTACCAGTGTCATTGCAGTAATGTGTACGTCATCAGCAATAGTCAGATGCCCTGCAATACCTACCGCTCCAGCGATAGTACAACGCTTACCAATAACAGTACTCCCTGCTATAGCGGTAGCACCTGCTATCGCCGTATTCTCACCAATTTCGACATTATGAGCAACCTGAATCTGGTTATCGAGTTTAACTCCATTAGCAATAATGGTGTTATCTAGTGCACCTCGATCGATCGTGGTACCTGCACCTATTTCAACATCATCACCTATGGATACTCCTCCCAACTGATAAATTTTCTGCCAATGTCCAGAACCATCATTTTTAGATGCAAAACCAAAACCGTCTGCGCCAATGACTACTTGGCTATGGATAATCGTATTTTTACCAATACTGGTGTCACCGTAAATAGAGACATTAGGGTAAATATGCACGTTATCTGCAATAACGGTATTATCACCAATATAACAGGAGGCTCCGATACTGACGCCTGCAGTTATTATCACGTTATTACCAATAACGACATTAGGCGCTATATCGACGTCGTTTGCTAGCTGAACATTAGCGCCCAGCACTACAGAAGGGTGAACGTCTTTTTTCATTTCCTTTTTAGGTGCAAACAACTTTGTCACTAAAGCAAATGCATAATAGGGATCATCAGTAACTAATTTGTTGCCATCAAACAAATGCTCAAATGATGAGTGTAAAATAACACACCCTGCTTTTGTTGTTGCCAGGTTTTTTTGATATTTCGCATTAGACAGAAAAGTAAGCTGCTCTTTATCTGCTTGCTGCAAGGTATTTATCCCGCGTAACATATAACTAGCATCACCCATCAGAATGGTATGGCTATGCTGTGCAACCTCGGCAAGAGTATAAACTGGCATAGTAGACTTCATATTACTTAGCCAACATGTTTCAAGGGATTATTTTTCATTATTCAGTCGTTCAAGTACTTCTACCGTAATATCAAATTCTGCAGTACGAAAATAAACAGCTTGTGACTTTAGCAGTAAACCAATATTTTTTTCGTCTATAATATCGTTGACAATTTTTTCTATTGTAGGGGCCAGGTCTTGCTCTACCTTTGCAGCAATATTATTTCTAATAGTAGATTCCTGCTGCCCCAAGCGATTTAATCTAGTTAACTTCGTTTGTCCTGCTTTCACGTGCTTTTGTTTTTTCTCATCAGACCACGTTAACGATTGCGTCTCACCTTCTTTCTGTAAGGCTTGCAGTTCTTTTTGCAGATCTTTAATCTTACTCACTAATTTTTTATAATTAGAGTCAGATTTTAACACTTGATATTGTTGTCGAGAATAATTTGACGCCGCCAAGGCACCTTTCAAATTAATAACGCCTATATTTCCTTGTGCAAAAGCATTTAATCCACATAAATACAAACCAACAAAAAAAACAACCTTCACCATAGACTTAATCACATTATCACCTAAAAATATCCAACAATTAAAAGCTTTTTCCTAAGGAAAACTGAAAACTTTCGGTTTTATCTAATGGCTGTTCTTGGATGGACTTAGCAAAATATATACTAAGAGGCCCCACGGGAGACAACCACTGTAAACCTATACCTGCTGCAGAGCTCAACTTCGCAAAATCAATATTGCTACAGTTTTGTTGCAAACTACTACAACTATCCGAAAATACATTGCCCGCATCGATAAAGAATAGCGTTCGCAAAGACTTTATATTCTTTGTAAATGGAACAGGGAATATAAATTCAACACCCGTTTCAAACAGTATATTACCACCCAGTGTTTGATCATTTGGATCGGTATATGTTTGCAATTCATCCCCCGCCGCATTAAGCACGTAGGCAAAGCCATCATCATAGGGAGCTGCGATATAAGATTTTGCTTTTGTTCCTTTAGGACCAAGGGAACTATTCTCAAATCCTCTTACAGAACTTGAACCACCAGCAAAGAAATTCTCAAAAAAAGGTAAAGTGTCAATGTCGCCATAACTATCTGCATAACCAAAGCGAGACTTAAAGCGCATAATTAGATTTTCACTAATGGCACTATAAAACTGCGCTCTATATATTAATTTATAATATTCTAAATCCCCTCCAGGAGTTGAGACATTAATATCTAGTTTTTGAGAAACACCTTTAGTCGGAAAAATTCCGCGATTCAACGACGAGTCAGACCAACCCAGGCCAACATTAACCGTCGTAAAGTCATCACCATATTGATCTAAAAATCCTAGAGGCGTATCAACCTCCTGGCTAGACAGGAGGGCAACTGAAGATGCTCCAGCATCACCACTGCTAACGTCATCTTCATCAGAAAAACCATTACCATTTGTATCAGAAAAATTATTGCTAAGAAAATTTTGGTAGGCTGCATCCGTTACTGTAATAGGGTTTATTCCAGAACGGCGACGTGGACTACCAGAAATTTCTTGCACCGCTTCCGTACCTACTTGCACAGATATATTTTCAACGCCAATACCCAATGAGATACGACTCCTTTCTGAAATAGGATAGCCAAAACTAAGATTAGCCCCTACTCGGTCTGTTGAATAACTAGCAATATCCAGTTCGCCCAGATCACGTTGCTTATAAAATAGGTTTACACCTCGGCTCACACCATCTTGAGTAAAGTAGGGATCTAAGAAATTAAAACTATATTGCGTCTCCACATCACTATGACTCACCTGAAAACCCAGAGTATTTCCGGTCCCTAGCCAATTACTTTGCTGCAACCCTGCACCTAGCGTTATACCATCACCTTGAGAGAAACCCAGAGTTGCGTTAATACTACCTGAAGGCTGCTCTATTACAGTAAAAATAACATCTACTTGATCGGGCCTGCCAGGAATATCCTGAGTCGACATATCCACATCTGTAAATAAAGGTAATCTGGCAAGACGAGCCCTTGATTGCTCTAGTTTTTCTGTTGATACCGGGGCGCCTTCTAACTGCCTCATCTCCCGCCGAAGCACGCCATCTTGTGTCGTTGTATTACCTTTAAATACTATTCGTCTAACATAGTTAATTGTGCCAGGATCGACAAAAAAAGTGACCTTTGCAGTTTTCCCTTCTTTATCTAGATCGGGAACACCTCTCACTCTCGCATAGCTATAGCCTTCATCGCCAAGACGTTTACTTATTGCTGCCGAACTGGCCAACAGTGCTCGCTGAGAAAAAACATCGCCTTGCTTAACGATAATTAGTTTATTGATTTCATCTTTAGGAATAATAAGATCGCCAGCAAGATCAACTTCCCCGAGTTGGTAGGCCTCTCCTTCAAAAATATTAACGGTAATGTAGACAGCCTCTTTATCCGGGCTAAGTGATACTTGCGTAGACGTTGTTTCAAACTCCAAGAAGCCATTATCAAAGTAGTAAGCTTTAAGACGTTCTAAATCACCCGATAATTTTTGCTGAGCATATTGATCGCTACCCGTTATCCATGACCACTTGCCAGATTTTTTGATTTCAAACAAAAATTGTAAATTTTCTTCCGTAAACTCCTTATTCCCCACAATATTGACATGTTTAATCGTGGCCACTTTTCCTTCTATGATTTTAACGGCAATATTAACTTGATTTTGCTGTAACTCTTGTACCACCGCTTGAATTTGTGTGGCATAACGACCAATGGAACTATATTGAGCATTAAGCTCTCGTTTAATAGTCTCTAATGCCGATTGTTTAAATATATCGCCTTCCACCAAACCAATTGACTTTAATCCTTCTAATAGAGGTTCGGTGTCGATAATGCTATTACCTGTAACACCAATACGGTTGATGACTGGACGTTCAACTACGTTAATAATGACTACATCGCCATCTCTAGCGATATCAATATCGGAAAAGAATCCGGTTTTAAATATGGCTCTAACCGCGTTTTGTAATTGTGTAGTTGACACCTCTGTGTTGACCTTGATCGGTAAGGTAGCAAAGACTGTCTTAGCCGATACTCGTTGTAAACCTTCTATGCGAATATCATCCACACGAAAAGTATCGGCCCTCGCGGTGAACGACAAAAGACTGAGCGCCACAATGCATAACAGTAATAAATGGATAGGTAACTTAACTAATGGCTTAACAACAAATGGCTTCATAATAGCTTCATTCTAGTTTTAATTATTGTAGATAGATGTACTTTCAACAGTCAGGCACTATCTATCGGTAAAAAGGCAAAGTAATGTCTTATAACACTCATTACTCATTATGAGACCTTTGCACGAAAGCCATTTTGCTCTCATGCTGCGTTAAAAACTTACTCAATCAGTCATTCATACCTATAAACTCCCTCTTTTCATGCGTTTTTAACTTGCCTGAAAGCAAAGTCATCTTGCGTGCAAAGGTCTCATTGTATTTTACTACTTCTACTAGCTAGTCAGGTAAACGACCAACACTTTTTCGGAAATGGTACTGCATAAAATAATACTATGAAAAAATACGTATTAGGTCGTTAACATGGGCAACAATCATTATCCCCAAAATAAAAAACAAACCCATTTGATAACCGATCAATTGGATTTTCTCTGATACAGGGCTACCCTTAATCAACTCAATAGTATAATAAAGCAAATGCCCCCCATCTAAAACAGGTATAGGCAATAAATTAAACACCCCTAAACTGACACTCAAAAAGGCCAAAAAGGCCAAGTAGCTAGCTAAACCCGCTTTAGCAGACTCTCCCGCCACTTGAGCAATGGTAAAAGTGCCGCTTAAATTTTTGGTCGACACCTCGGCTAAGACTAATTTTTTAATAAACAACAAAATAAATGTTGCCTGTTCCCAAGTTTGCGTAACACCCTTGGCCATGGCATTAGGAAAGCTGTATTCCACTGGGCGTAACATGTCTTTTGGCCAAGCTAAAGATACTGCAGCCACTGAAACGGATACCCCTGCCTGTCCAATACTTTCACCATCACGCTCTATCGATTGCGGCGTTAAGGCTAAGGAGGTTATTTGCTTACCTCGTTCAACCTGTATATTCATCGTAACATCAGGCCTAGCACGGACATAATCCACCCATTGCTGCCAAGTCGCCATCCCTTGCCCATCGGCTTGTAAGATACGATCGCCAGGCTGAAGACCCGCTACCTCTGCAGCACTACCCTCTAATACCTGCTCAATAATAGGCTCTATATCAGGGGAAAATCGCTGTATACCTAACTCGGCAAAAAAATTAGGCTGATCATCATCCCTTAACCAACCGTCAATAGGAAGATAGACGGTTCTCTGGGGCAATTCTACCATAGCAGGGTCATAAGTCTTAAGGTCTAAGCGAATACTCCCAGTGTCCCCTACTCGGCGTAAAAGCTGGGCAAATACTGTAGACCAGGTATTTACCCGCTCACCATCAACAGCCACAATTTCATCGCCTGCATCTACACCCGATATAGCCGCAAGCCCTTCGGCGGGTAGTTCGCCCACCACTGGCGCAATACCGTTACCTCCCATTAGTGCCAAGATGAAATATAACACTATGGCTAGGATAAAGTTAGCTACAGGCCCAGCAACGACAATCGCCATACGCTGCCATACTGTTTTTTGTGTGAATGCCAAAGCTAGCTCACTAGGCTTAACCTCGCCTTCACGCTCATCCAACATCTTCACGTATCCGCCTAAGGGAATAGCGGCTAAGGTATATTCTGTTCCTGAGCTATCTCGCCAAGTATACAGCGGTTGACCAAAACCAATAGAAAAACGTAACACCTTCACACCACAACGGCGAGCAATATAAAAATGACCAAATTCATGAATGGTCACCAATATGCCTAAAGCCAACAAAAACCATAACACCGTCAATACTATCGTCATTTCACCTAATCTCTACTGTTACTTAGCGCTAGCATAACTCACCAATCACTTGAGTTGCTAAACGCCGTGAATAATGATCTATATCAATCACTTCATGTAAATCGCTAGGTTCATTCCACGTTGCTTGGTCCATCACCGACTGCAAGCTATCCGTCATTTGACCAAAAGTGATCTTATTTACCAAGAAAGACTCAACTGCAATCTCATTGGCTGCATTGAGCACTGTTGCTGCACCAATTCCAGAGGCAGCGGATTTAATGGCCAAGTCTAAGCTGGGGAA
>JBLHJR010000080.1:0-13011 GCA_047619205.1 Candidatus Endobugula sp.
ACTTTCGCGGAATGTCAGTATTGGATAGACAGCATGTCATGGTGGAGGCGATGAAGTTAGCCTTCGCCGATCGTGCGCATTGGTTGGGCGACCCTGATTTTGTTGATGTGCCTAAAGGCTTGGCTGACATTCGCTATGCAAAACGCCTAGCGAAAAAAATCAATCTTCAGCAAGCTAGCGTAGTGGCGTCTCATCATACGCCAGAGGATGCTGCTCAGGCTTTATTTGATAAGCACACGACACATATTGCTGTTGCTGATCGAGAGGGCAACTGGGTGTCTATGACGACCACCTTAAATACTAGTTTTGGTAGCAAGGTGGTGATACCTGGTACAGGGGTGTTAATGAACAATCAAATGGATGATTTTTCTGCTCAGCCCAATGTGCCTAATGCTTATGGTTTGGTCGGCAGTGAGGCCAACAGTATTCAGGCGGGGAAGCGGCCATTATCGAGTATGAGCCCTACCATTATTACTCGAGGCATTACCCGAGAGAGTCGTCAGGGTGATAAGCCGATAATGGCCATAGGAGCAGCAGGAGGCCCGATGATTATTACTCAGGTGACACAGGCAATAATTAACTATTTCGGTTTGCAGCAGACATTATATCAAGCGCTTTCTAGTCCACGGATTCATCAGCAATGGAAGCCAGATAACGTGTTTTTTGATAAGACGTTAGCCTTATCGCAACAACAGGCGTTGGAGTCCCGGGGGCATCAACTCAAACAGTTGCGTTTTGAGGGGTCAAGTAATGCGGTGAGCCTAGAAAAAGAAGGTTTTAACGCGGTATCTGAGCCTAGGCTGGTTGAGCGTAATCAGCGCCTAGAATAATACAGCGATCAATGGCGGCATCTATTTCTACTTTGGTTTTGTAGCGTTTGATCTGCTCAAATAGTACCTGTGCTTCTGGGTATTCGCGACGCAAATAATTCAGCCATTGTTTTACTCGATTACCGATATGCTTTTGTGAGTACAGCGCTGTGGTGGTATCGAAGAAGGTTTTCAATAGGCAGGCGACTTCATGCCATGGCATGATTTGGTAATCTATACCCGCTTGTTGTGCTTTGATTTGTAGGGCAAGGTCGGGACAGGAAAGTAAGCCGCGCCCAAGCATGAAATCATTACACTGGCTCAGTTCTTTGCAGCGTTGAAAGTCAGCCACACTCCAAATCTCACCATTGGCAATAACGGGGATATTAATGGCCTGTTGTATCTCTGCAAGGCAATCCCAGTAGGCGGGAGGGCGGTAACCATCGGCTTTTGAGCGGGCATGAACGGTGATTTCAGTAGCACCTGCCTCATAAGCCGCAAGGGCATTTTCTAGGTAGTGCTCTCTGTCTTCAAAACCTAGACGCATTTTAGCGGTAACAGGAATATGCTTAGGCACCTGTGCACGTGTAGCCTTAATGATATCGTAGAGACGGTGCGGTGTTTTTAATAGGCAGGCTCCGCCATCACTTTTATTCACCGTTTTTGCCGGGCAGCCAAAGTTTAAATCAATAGCGCAGGCGCCAATACTAGCAGCTTTGGCGGCATTAGCGGCAATAGGGTCTGGCTTGCCACCCAATAGTTGAATGCGCACAGGCACGCCTGAAGGAGTTTGGCATTGATTAGCGAGTTCGGGGCAAAACCGCTGAAAGACCTTATCGGGTAATAGGTGATCAGTGATTCTTATGAACTCAGTCACACAAACATCAATACCACCGATGGTTGTTAATAGCTTACGTAGCGTGTGATCAACCACGCCCTCCATTGGGGCTAAGAATATTCTCATAGGGAGTAAGTATAGTGAGTGTTACTAAGGCCTATAAAGGCCGTTTTTAGCTAGGTTTAATGGAAGTGGTTGTCGGTTAAATCTTCCAGCTCATGCTTGACCGTAGAAAGGAAGGCATAATAATCTTCGTCTAATGATCGAGGTTTACGTCGTTCTGAAGCTTTGCGACGCTTGCGATGATAGATGTCGATTGGCATTTCTTTGCAGGGGTCAGCGTCTTCTCTTCGTCCGCCATCTTTTCTGCGGCGATTGATAAATATTTTTTTATTCATAAAACAGGCACCACTAATGTTTAAATATATTCCTATAGCTTAGTATAAATTATACCAGTTTTTTATTATACAGACGGTTAGTGGTGTAAAATGACAATTTTTAAGTAACCTTGAGGGTTATTTATCCTAGAAAAAGCGGTTGAGCGCGAAAAAGAGGCGTAAGTTATTGGTGTGCATAGTGAATTTAAGAATCGCGTGGTCGCCTTCGACAATTGCTCCTGCATTGTTCTACTATGCCACTTCCCTGTGGCTATATTGGCGATGAGCGGATTCTTAAATTTGCTAGGTGCATCAAGAACTTGCGTAGACTTTCGTGATCCAACTGTTTTTCCTAGGTTTATATCGATATAGCCTAATGCAGCTACCTTGATACTATAAATAGGCATTGCAGTAAGTCCAGAGCTAGCTTGAGGAGAGTAACGTGGTAGATAAAGACAGTATTCAGAATACAATGCAAACTATGATAGAAAGCAAGCTTCAGCAGGCTTTTTCGCCGCATAAGCTGCAGATTATCAATGAAAGTTATCTGCATAATGTGCCAGATGGTGCAGAATCCCACTTTAAAGTGCTTATTGTCAGTGATGCCTTTAGTGAACTACGGCAAATACAACGCCAGCAGCAGGTTTATAACGTGTTAGCGGAAGAAATGGCTGGGAGTATTCATGCTTTGACTATGCAAACCCTGACGACAGCTGAGTGGCAAGTAGATCAGACAGTGACAGCATCGCCAGAGTGTATGGGGGGCAGCAAAGGTTAAGAGAATATAGCCACTATTTTACACTCTCTTTTACTATGGATTTTCTTGGCGGTATCGGTAAAATACGCCAGCTTATTTCTTCGCCATCCAAGTTAACGATTATGAATTCAATTGTTGTAGCCGCCTTATATCGCTTTGTTAGTCTTCCCGACTATGAGGCGTTGCGTGAGCCATTATTGGATAAGTGCATCTCTGAAGGCATCACGGGCACCTTATTGCTGGCGGCAGAGGGTATTAACGGCACCGTTGCGGGTACTCGAGAGAGTATTGATACTTTGCTCGCTTATTTACGCGAAGACTCACGCTTTGTCGATATCGATGATAAGGAGTCATTTTATGCTGAAATGCCTTTTTACCGAATGAAAGTGAAGCTCAAACGCGAGATTGTCACTATGGGGGTTGAGGGTATAGATCCGAACCAAGTGGTGGGAACCTATGTAGAGCCTCAGGATTGGAATGCTCTGATCAGTGACCCTGAAGTGACGGTCGTTGATACACGTAATTATTATGAATATGCTATCGGCACCTTTGCTGGAGCGGATGACCCTAATACTACGACATTTCGTGAGTTTCCCGACTATGTTAAAAACAATCTAACACCGGAAAAGAATAAAAAAGTGGCTATGTTTTGTACCGGGGGCATTCGTTGCGAAAAGTCTACAGCGTATTTAAAAGAGCAAGGTTTCAATGAGGTTTATCACCTTAAAGGCGGTATTTTAAAGTATTTAGAAGCAGTGCCGAAAGAAGACAGTCTATGGGAGGGTGAGTGCTTTGTCTTCGATAACCGTGTAGCTGTAGGCCATGATTTAGAGAAAGGCAGTTATGATCAGTGTCACGGTTGTCGCCATCCAATAACCGATGAGGATAAATTGTCGCAGCACTATATAGCTGGCGTCGCCTGTCCACGTTGCTATGACGAACAAACTGAAGAACAGCGTCAGCGTTTTAGCGAACGTCAAAAGCAAATTCAGCTGGCAAAGGCGAGAAATGAGTCGCATATAGGTTCGGCTCCACCGTCGGTAGTTCGCAGTGAGCGTAAGGTGTGAGATATTAGGCTTGAGGGAATGGGGCCCGAGGGAGTAGGGCTTGTATTTATAGCTATATTTTGTTCAAATAATGCCTCCTTAAATGCTACAGCCTAGTAATACAGTAATACAGTGATTTAGTGTGGTGCAAAGTGATAAGGTCTGTAGATAACAAATCTCAATAATAACAATAAGCTTGAGGGTTCCGTTATGAATGAACGTATCGATATTCAAGAAGAAGGTGATAGTGTTGCTGATGCTATTTCAGCGATTGTGCTCATCGTTGTATTTGTTGCTGCCTGTGTTTTTTGGGTCAGTAGCCAGTAGCCATCAATTACTAAGCCGTTAACACTACGCTAATGCTTTTGTAGGCTGTACTTTTCTGCGTATAAGGTTAGTTTATGCAAGAGATATGTTATAATGCTTGTTAGAGTAAGAGCTATCTGTGCTTTAGAGGCCATTACTTCTTAGTACCATTTTGACCAATAACGTGACACAGACAATAAAAGCTAAGGTAAAAATAACACCTGCAGCAATGTAGGTATAAATACTACCGTGCTGAAAATCCCTTTCTCGATTGTGGCGGCTTTGTACTCCAAAAGCTGCACTCATAGTGCTTAATACGACCTGCCAAAAATGGGGTTTATTCGGCTCTTCATTTTGCATTTAATTAATCACCCTATATTTTGTGGGGTAGAGTCTATCAGTAAATCATGGCAACATGTCAGCCATTGTATATCATTTAAAGAAGTCCCTCATATGATTGTTAATATTACCGAAAGTGGCCAAGTTTACCTAAAAGAATTGCTCAGCAAGCAAGATGTTGAAGGTATTGGTATTCGTATGTTTGTTTCAAATCCAGGCACCGGACAGGCAGAGACATGTATTGCTTATTGCCGTCCAGGTGAAGAGCAAGAAGGCGATGAAATTGTTGAGTATGCCGAATTTACTGCTTATTTTGAAGGGCGTAGCCTGCCTTTCTTAACGGATGCTAAGGTGGATTATGCGGAAGATAAAATGGGTGGACAGCTAACTATTCGCGCGCCTAATTCTAAGATGCCTCAGGTCAATGATGATAGCCCAGTCGAAGATAGAATTAATTATGTGCTTTATAATGATATTAACCCCGGTTTAGCGGCTCATGGTGGTCAAGTAGAGTTAGAAGAGTTTACTGAGAAGGGGCATGCAATTCTTAAATTTGGGGGTGGATGTCAAGGGTGTAGCGCAGTTTCTCTTACCTTAAAAGAAGGCGTGGAAAAAACGCTAATGGAAAAAATCCCTGAAATTCAGGGGGTGCGTGATATGACGGATCACACCGATACTACTAATGCTTATTATTAAGACAATAGAATTTAGCTGCGCTTAGCGTCCAGTCTATAATGTTGAATAAACTCCGGCTTTCGCCGGAATTACACATGTACGTAGTGGCTATTGGTATCAGCCACTAATTTTTAGCGCGTAGCTAAAATACCCTTCAGCTTTTCATGCATATCTAGTAGCGTATTTTCTGTCGTTTCCCAGTCTATACATTTATCTGTAATAGATACGCCGTATTGCATTTTTGAGCGATCCTCATTAATTTTTTGATTGCCAGCACCGATGTTACTTTCGATCATGACTCCGATGATAGACTGATTACCATCAATAATTTGATGGGTAATGTTGTCTAATACTAAAGGCTGTAGTTCGTGATTCTTATTAGAGTTTTCATGGCTGCAATCCACCATGATGTTTTCTACGATATTGCCACCACGCAACTCTTGCTCACACAGTGCAATGTTCACCGAATCATAATTAGGTTTCCCTCCGCCTCCTCGTAATACCACATGACCATGAGCATTACCTTTGGTGCGAATCACAGCTACTTGACCATGACTATTGATACCTAAAAAATGATGCGAGCTAGAAACAGATTGTAGGGCATTCATGGCAACCGTCAGACTGCCATCAGTGCCGTTTTTAAAACCTACCGCACAAGATAAGCCGCTGGCCATTTCTCGGTGAGTCTGTGATTCTGTGGTGCGCGCACCAATGGCAGACCAAGAAATAAGGTCGTGCAGGTATTGAGGGGAAATAGGATCTAATGCTTCAGTGGCTGTCGGTAGACCCAATTCAGAAATGTCTAATAATAGCTTGCGGCCAATTTTTAGCCCTGCTTCAATATTGAACGAGCCATTAAGATATGGATCGTTAATTAAGCCTTTCCAGCCAACGGTAGTTCTTGGCTTTTCAAAGTAAACCCGCATAACAATGACTAAAGAATCACTGACCTTATCGGCAAGCGTTTTTAAGCGACGGGCGTAGTCCATCGCTGCATCGACATCGTGAATAGAGCAAGGCCCAATGACGACAATCAAACGAGGATCTTTGCGTCGAAGGATATTGTTCACCGTTTCGCGGCCATTCAAAATGGTTGCGTGAGCTATATCGCTAACGGGTAAGAGTGCTTTCAGCTCTTCGGGAGAAATTAATATATCCTGAGAAGCTAAGTTTACATTTTCAATAGTAGAGTCTGACATGTGTTTCCTAGCAATATGATGATCGATATAATAGGTATTGTACTGTAAAAAAGTGGTTTTAGATGAATATATTTATCAGTTCGATGGTTTTATTGGCTTGTCAGCAAAGAAATAAGATTGTTGTGTGAATGTATTTACAGAAGCTAGTACACAATAGCGCGCGCTTATTATGTCGAGCTTCAGTAGAGTGAAGAGGTTAATCAGTTTCTTGTAGACATCAAACTTATTTTTAAACACCTATTCGCAGCTAATGATAATTTCTATTAAATTGGGTTTGTTGGAAGCTATGGCGTTGGTGACTAAGTCGCTAATGTCACTAGCTTTATTAATACGTTGGGCTGGCATACCCATAGATTTGGCTAAGGCTAAAAAATCGATTGCGGGTTTGTTAATATCCATAGCGATAAATTTTCCTGTTTGTGCCGAGATATAATTAGGTTGAGAGCGCATAAAGTTTTTAAGAATATTATATTCCTGATTATTCATCACAATAAAGGTAACGGGCAGCTCTTCGTGTACTGCTGTCCATAATGCTTGAGGCGAATACATCGCGGCACCATCACCTACTAGGGAAACAACCGGTTTTTTACCTAGCCCTAAAGAAAAACCTACTGCAGCAGGCATTCCCCAACCTAGGGCACCGCCGCGTAGAAAAGAATATTGCTTAGTAGAATGATTGTTTAAAAAATTGCGTAAGTGAGTAGCCGTGGCAAGCGCTTCATCGACAATGGGGGTTGAGCCTATTGCTGTCGCTAATGCTCGTGCGGCAACTAGGGGATGAATGATTTTTTGGTGAGCGAAGCTATCCGCTAATTTATGTAGTGTCTGCCTGCGCTCGATAAAACTTTTTTTAGCGAGACTGCGTTTCATCTCATACTGATGATGATTTACCGTTACTTTTTCAGTTAATAGCAAGTTGAGTGCTTTAAGTGAAAATTGAATGTCACCGACAACAGATAATTTTGAGGGGTAGGTTCTACCTAGGTCTCCGCCGTCAACGGAAAGCTGAAATAGCTCGCAATTGTCTGGAAGAGCTGAAGTATCAGAGTAAAGAATAGTGATGAATGATTTCCCTCCAAGTGCGAAGACGCAATCAAAATCCTGCATTTTTTCAGCAATGTCTGAAGCTTTCGTAGGCAGATTGCCTTGCCATAAGTAATGGCTGGTAGGATAGGGAATATGCGCTGGCCATGATGAGCCAAACACGGGAGCAGCTAAAATTTCTGCTAGTTCTACCACCTCCTTATAAGCATCATTATTGGAGATCTCATCTCCAGCGATGATGGCAATCTTGCCGGGGGCTATGGCCGCTAATTCCTCTGCTAAAGCTTCTAATGAATTGGCAATAGGGCGTCTGTCTACGTGAGACGCATTGGGAATTTCAATGTCACAACTAGCTTCCATTACATTCATCGGCAAGGAGAGAAAAACTGGGCCAGATGGGGTTGCTTGGCTATCTTGGAATGCCCGATGAACTAACACGGGTATTTGTTCTGGAGTAGTCACTTCAGCGGCCCACTTGGTCGTCGGTGCGGCAATAGAGACGAGGTCTCCCTGTAATAGTGGGTCTGTAATTGCGTGGCGGGAGTCTTGTTGGCCTGCAGTAACCACCAAAGGAGTACCTGAGGTATAAGCATTTAATAGATTGCCTAAGCCATGTCCTAGGCCTCCAGCAGTATGCAGGTTAATAAACCCCGGCCTTCCAGATGCTTGGGCATAGCCATCGGCCATGGCTACCGCACTGGCTTCTTGAAGTGCCAATATATAGTGGATATCGGGTTTGTTAATTAAGGCGTCCATTAGAGGTAATTCAGTCGTGCCAGGATTACCAAAAATATATTCTACACCCTCGCTTGCGAGGGCCTCCAATAAAACATTAGCGCCATTGCGCTCCATTACTTTCATATCGAGAACCTTTCTGCTGTCATTGTAGTTGAAATAATAGTTTATTTTTTGAAGCAAATAATGCTTATTATTGTATGAATATGCAGTTTTGTTGGTTTTTTATCCTAGCTTTATTGCTATTTTCGAAATATTATACTTTCTTTACTTTTTGAGAGTAAAGGTAATGGATAAAATAGATAAGCAAATATTAAGTATATTGCACCGTAATGCTCGAGTGACGAACCCTGAATTGGCTGAAAAAGTAGGCCTGTCAACAAGTCCTTGTTGGTCTCGAGTAAGGCGTATGGAAAAGCAGGGAGTCATTCAGAAATATGTCACCATTATCGACCAGGATAAAATTGGCTTGCCAGATACGGCTATTATTGAATTGATGTTCGAGCGGCATGACACGTCTATTTTTAGCGATTTTGAAAAAATAATAGACACCATGCCAGAAGTGATAGAGGCTTATATGCTAACGGGAGAGTACGATTGTTTTATGAAAGTCGCAGTCGCAGGCACGAAGGGTTACGAAGATTTTCTACTGCATAAATTATATAAAATTAGAGGTATAAAAAATACTCGTTCAAGTTTAACCTTACGTTGTTTTAAGCAAGTTTACTCGCCATCGCCATAAGTTCTAGTCATTTGAAACGTTAGGACTTTTTCGCAGTTGTTTAGTGGAGCCTTTTTTAACTTTACTGTCTACACGTTTGCGTTGCGATGATTTGCTCGGTTTAGTGGCTCTGCGCGGTTTCTGAGTTTTGGTGGCGCGGCTGATTAATTCGCGTAAACGATCAATGGCATCTTGTTTATTTTTCTCTTGACTGCGAAAGCGTTGAGCTTTTATGGTGATAACACCATCTTTACTGATCCGGTAATCGCTAAAAGCTAATAATTTTTCTTTATGAACTTTAGCTAAAGAAGAGCGACTAATAGAAAATCGTAAGTGTATAGCGGTGGAGACTTTGTTCACATTTTGGCCTCCAGCACCTTGGGCGCGGATAGCAGAGAATTCGATTTCAGATTCTTTTAACATGATGTTTAATGGAAGAGCCTTTCATTCATTATTTTTTAGTCGAGTGTAATGATGTTACAGCAGTGTATAAAAGTAGTGCTCATAAGAGTAGGTCTGACGACGAGTCTATTACTGATGACCCCAAGTGTTCTCTCTGCCCCTAAAAAGGTCTTATTGCCCGAGTGGGAAGGTAGTGATGAGTCTAGCATACAAGTGGTTGATCATCGCGGTTGGCAGCGTATACTTAATGATTATCTTTTAGTCGAGGGCCAGCAAAACTATTTCAATTATGCGGCGGCAAAGGACGACTCAGCATTAGGTTTAGACCAATATATTGAATCGTTAGCACAGATAAACCCGTTGTTCTTAAGCCGTAAAGAGCAGCAGGCTTATTGGATTAACCTCTATAATTCGGCAACCGTACAGTTATTGTTGCAGCATTATCCTACCGTCTCGATTACTAAAATTGGCCGAGGTTTATTTAGTTTTGGTCCGTGGAATGATGACATTCTGACGGTGAATCAAACGGCATTATCGTTGAATGATATAGAGCATGGTATTTTACGGCCAATTTATGCTGATCCTAGAATTCACTATGCAGTGAACTGCGCAAGTTTATCCTGTCCTAATTTGATGTTGACGGCATTTACTGCTGATAATGCCGAACAATTATTGGAGCAAGCGGCCAGTGATTATATTAATCATCCTCGTGGAGTCATGGTTGAAAATGGGCAGTTAGTGCTATCTAGCCTTTATGATTGGTTTCAAGAGGACTTTGGTGGTAATGAAGTGGGTGTTTTTACTCATCTTAAAGCCTACGCAAAACCTGAGTTATTGCAGAAGATAAAAACACTCGAAAATCAACGGCCCCGTTATACTTATGACTGGGGCTTGAACCAAAAAAAATCGTAGTCTGCGGCTTGCGCATGGAAACCTAAGCAACTTTAGTGTTTAATGCGCAATCAGAGAGTAATACTCTACACACAGAGTTCAAACTCAAGTTCCAATCACAGATTATAAGGACCCACTATGTCAGACGTTCAACTCACTACAACCGAAGAAAAAGCCTCTTACGGAGTAGGCTTGCAAATGGGCGAGCAACTTAAAGGTATGTTCGAAGGCTCTGTTTTAGACGCTACCGTAGCGGGACTAAGCCATGCTTTTAATGGCGATAGCACGTTGATCTCGCAAGATGAGATTAATGCAGCGATTAAGGTGATTCAAGATAAGCTACAGCTTGAGCAAGCGGAAAAAACCAAAGAGGCTGCGGGGGAAGGTGAAATTTTCTTAGCTGAAAATGCGCAGCGTGATGAAGTACATGTCACCGAATCAGGTTTACAGTATGAAGTGATGACTGAAGCTGAAGGCGATAAACCAAGTGCTAGCTCGACCGTGCGTACCCATTACCGTGGTAGTTTGATTGATGGTACTGAATTCGATAGTTCTTACAGTCGTAATGAACCGACTGAATTCCCTGTTAATGGGGTGATTGCTGGTTGGACGGAAGCGCTACAATTAATGCCTGTGGGCAGTAAATGGAAGCTCTATATCCCTTATGCTTTAGCCTATGGTGAGCGTGGTGCGGGTGGTTCAATTGGCCCTTTTCAAGCGCTAATCTTTGAACTTGAACTCATTGCGATTATCGATTAGTCACTCCTCGTGGCATTAAAGCCTACTATTTATAAGTTCAAAATCATGGTGTCCGATCTTGATCGTGAACACTATGAGGCGCTTAATTTAACTGTTGCTCAGCATCCTTCCGAAACATTGGAGCGGATGCTGGTGCGTGTGTTGGCATATTGTTTGAATGTACAAGAGCGGTTGGTTTTTACCAAGGGCTTGTCTGCGGTTGACGAACCGGATTTGTTGGTCAAAACATTAGATGATCAATTGGCTTTATGGATTGATGTTGGTGAACCTGCAGTGGATAGAATTAAAAAAGCCACGCGTCTGACCTCTGCGGTGAAGGTCTATAGTTTTAATGCTAAATCGTCTAGTTGGTGGACGCAAAACCAAGCGTTATTTGAAAAGCTAAATGTATCAATATATCAGTTTCAGTGTCCACAAATACAAGCACTGGCAAAACAGGTACAGCGCACGATGGATTTTTCTCTCACTATTACTAGTGGGACGATGTATATTTCGACTGCTACAGGGGAGAGTGAAGTCTCTTGGTCTGAATTACAATAACCATGCTAGAAAAATAAAATCTAGATGTTTTTTGGCTTCATGTAATAACGGGCACCTCTAAAAAAGTAACTTGTCGTGAGTGCACCAACAGTAGGCGCCATGAGGCGGCGCAGCAATCGCGGCGACAGTGCGTTTATAGATAAGCCCTAATAATAATGCGCCAATTTATTTATGTGTGCTACTAATGATGGGAATGTCCCAAGAGCGTTTAAAGCGTTGATTATCTGAAATAATATGCAGTTGCCACTCGTGATATTCATCGTTGTTGGGAGGCGTTGAGGGTGGAGCATTATCCGGTAGTCTTGCCTCTAGGGATAGTCGAATACCTGCCAGAGTAGTGTTTTGCCTTACAGTAACAGGCATTTTCCACATCATTTTTTTTGTGGATTCTTCTGTGGAATTTTTACTGTATTTGTTGAGTAATAATTCTGCGAAAAATTTTTCTTTAGTGGTGTTTCTTTTAATATCCACATCACCAGAAAAGGCTTTGCCCATAAAAGCAGGGAATGGTCGCATTATTAACGGGGTGTCGCCGAAATCGACATTGCTCGTCATTTTCTTAATGGCCATTATACATAGGCACAATGGAGCTAAAAGTATTAGCAATAAAGCCATTTCTGTATAATTACCTTTTTGGTAATAAGAAAACAGCTCTATTCGTTGTGTAAAAAAAATATAACAACAAACCCCTAAGCTGGCTAGAAAAAATATCCAAAGGCTTAGGCTAGGTTGATTGCTATAGTTGTTCGATGTGATAACTGGGCTCTGCCAGTTTTCTTTCCACCAATAGGTATCCATAGTGTAGCTGACCCTGAGATGATTTTTTTATAGTTATTTAGTTATTATATGTTATAAACAATCAAATGCCCATTTTTTTGTAGGGCTAAGGCTTGACAGGTTAGGAGTATTACAGTTTGTTGGAAAGCTCTCCGACCTTTCTGTTTTGCGTGATGACCTCGGAATTCAAGCGATTATTCTTAATGTGAATTATCCCTCCAGTGACCGAAATAAAAGTATTGCTCACAAGAGTTAGAACTATTGTTAAGGCCTCTTACTATCGAGTTATATTATTGTTGCTATGTAGACACGTAGAGGCCATGTGGTTTGTCATTAGTGGTGCGTATTGTTTGTTTAGAGGAAAATGAAGCCAAAGCGTTTATATTTTTTCTTGCGAGAGCGATGCTTAATTATTTTGCCTATACTGTTCTATAAAGGGTGTTTTTAATGGTGCTAGTAGAGTGCTATTATGTTGTTATCTTTAGTATTTAGTTATTATTGGGTGAGTTATGAAATTTTTTTATTTAGTCATATGTTCACTGCTATTCACTCCGCAAATCTTGTTGGCTGAAGAGCCTGTTAATGTGAGTTACTTTGGCTCGACGGCTATAGGAGGGCATGACAGTAAGGCTTATCATGCACTCTCGCGGGGTGATGAGGCTAGAAAGGGAAGTAAGCAATTTGTGGTTGAATGGAAAGGCGCTAAATGGCAGTTTTTGTCTGCGGAAGATAGTCAGCAGTTTGCTGCTAGTCCTGAAAAGTATGCTCCTGCTTATAATGGCTTTTGTGCTAATGC
>JBLHJR010000081.1:0-12726 GCA_047619205.1 Candidatus Endobugula sp.
TCATTTGACCAAAAGTGATCTTATTTACCAAGAAAGACTCAACTGCAATCTCATTGGCTGCATTGAGCACTGTTGCTGCACCAATTCCAGAGGCAGCGGATTTAATGGCCAAGTCTAAGCTGGGGAATTTCTGCATATTAGGGGCTTCAAAATCTAGCTGTGCTGTGGCAATAATATCTAAGCTAGACACACCCGATGTTATGCGCTCAGGATAAGCTAGCCCATAAGCGATGGGCGTACGCATATCCGGGTTACCTAACTGCGCCATTACTGAGCCATCAACATATTCCACCATCGAGTGAATAATACTTTGTGGATGAATAACTACTTCAATCGTTGATGGGGCAACATCAAATAACCATTTGGCCTCAATAAACTCCAAACCTTTATTCATTAGGCTGGCGGAATCAACCGAAATTTTTCTCCCCATAGACCAATTTGGATGACGACAAGCTTGCTCTGGAGTCGCCTGACGAATATCACTCGCACTCCAAGTACGCAATGGCCCACCGGAACCGGTTAACAAAATTTTACGGATATGACGATTAGTAGATGCTTCCTGAGGCATACACTGAAAGATAGCATTATGCTCGCTATCAATGGGGAGCAACTGTGCTCCAGAGGCAACGACGGCTTCCATAAACAAGCGACCCGCCATTACCAAAGATTCTTTATTCGCTAATAATACTTTTTTTCCCGACTTTACCGCCGCCATGGTGGGTAATAAACCCGCTGCTCCGACAATCGCCGCCATCACCGTATCCACATCCGTATGACGGGCAACATCTTGTAGTGACTGCTCACCGACAAGCACTTCTGTTTGACACTGCTGAACACTTAACAATTGACTTAACTTGAGCGCCGATGGCTCATCACTCATAACAGCATAAGTAGGCAAAAACTGGAAGCACTGCTTGGCTAGTAATTCAACATTAGTATTCGCCGTTAATGCAAAAACCGAAAACTTTTCACTATGCCTAGCGAGTACATCTAAGGTACTCAGACCAATAGAGCCCGTAGAGCCCAAAATTGTAATGCTTTGCGGGTGACCTTCCTTATAACCACTTACCCCATTGCTACTTGCCATCATCATCCTAACTGCCATCCGGAAAGAATGATGGCAAGCGTAAAAACAGGTAAGGCAGCGGTTAGTCCATCAATGCGATCCAAAATACCTCCATGCCCGGGTAATAGTTTGCCGCTGTCTTTAAGCCCACAATGGCGCTTCAACATACTCTCGAGCAAATCGCCTAAAACCGATACCAATGCTGTGGGTACCACTATCATTAATAAAATCCACCATGAATCAGGTTCGATCAAGAAAGCAACCAGCAATGCCAGCAAGGTACAGGCTAACAGTCCGCCGAGTACACCTTCCCAAGACTTGCCTGGGCTTACCTCTCTCGCCAGTTTACGCCGGCCAAATGCACGCCCGGAAAAATAGGCGCCCGTATCCGCGGTGGCAACCACCATCACTGCCAATAAGATAAACCAAGCACCCTGAGACTGACTGTGCAAAAAAATCAATGCTAAACCACTAGGAATTAACACCCATAGACCGATAATAGAGCGCAACCATTGGCTACCCCAAAGTACCGCACTAGACGGATAACCTTGTACCCATAATAGGGCTACCGCCCACCAAATACCTGCAGCCATAAAAACCGATGATATCCTTTCTTGACTTAACAAAGTTTGATTTAATTCTACTGAATCCAGCAACGGCAAAGAAAACAAGCCCACATACAAATTTAATGCCGCAGCCACCCCCGCACAAAAAAGGCAATACGCTAGTTTTTGGTAGGTCTGTGTAAAACTACACAAGCTAGCCCACTCCCATGCAGCCACCAATAAAACCGCACCGATAAACAAGGCAAACCATGTGGACGGTAAACAAAAGAGACTTAATACAAAAACGGTGAACAGACACACCGCCGTTACGATACGCTTTTTAAGCATTATTATTATTCACTTTATTAGTACGCTTTTAGTAATAGGGATTGCCTAAGATGAGCCTAACTGATTAATTTGATCACCGGTCAGCCCAAAGCGACGCTGGCGCTGCTGGTAATCCTCTACGGCATCATCCAAACATTGTCGATCAAAGTCAGGCCACAGCACATCACTAAAATGCAATTCCGCATAGGCCGCCTGCCACAATAAAAAGTTACTAATCCGTTTTTCACCACCCGTACGAATTAAGAGGTCTAAAGGTGGTAGATCTAGCGTGCACAGGTGGCCTTCAACTGCCTGCGCATCAATACTGTCTATTGATAACTCTCCATCAACGACCTTTTTTGCAATTTTTTTAGCCGCCTCAGCAATATCCCACTGGCCACCATAATCCGCAGCAATCACTAAGGTTCTGTTACCTTCACAGGCTATTTTTTCTGCCTTTTCAATCGATTGCCGTAGTTTTTTACTAAAACGTTCTCGACTGCCAATCACGCGTAAACGCACCCCTTCTTTTTTCAACTTTTTCGACTCATTGGTCAAATAAAGGTTAAACAGGCTCATTAAGGCATCGACTTCTTTTGCTGGGCGCTGCCAATTTTCGCTACTGAATGCGAAAACCGTTAAGACCTCAATACTATGAACACTACAGGCAGACAGCACATCTCGAAGGCGTTCCACACCCGCTTTATGCCCAATAATACCTAAGGAGCCGCGTTGTTTAGCCCAACGATTATTGCCATCCATAATGATAGCTACATGCCTCAAGGAATGAATAGGCTGCTGCGAAAAATTCAAATGATTACCTAATAACTAAAAATTGGAACACACACAAACGATTATATTTTTAATAAATCAGTTTCTTTTGCAGTCAGCGCCTTTTCCACATCGGCAACAAACTTATCCGTGATTTTTTGGATGTCATCTTGAGCGCGACGCTCGTCATCCTCGCCAATTTCCTTTTCTTTCAACAAATCTTTCACATGACTTAAGGCATCTCGACGCGCATTGCGTATTGAGACTCTGGCTGACTCAGCTTCAGACTTTGCCTGCTTAGTATAATTTCTTCTAGTCTCTTCAGTTAACATCGGCATTGGTAGGCGAATCAAATCCCCCATTGTCGATGGATTAAGACCTAAATCGGATTTCATAATCGCCTTTTCAATAGCCGGCGTTAGCTGCTTTTCCCATGGACTAATAGATAATGTTCTCGCATCAAGTACAGAAATATTCGCCACTTGAGACAATGGCGTATCTGAACCATAGTAATCTACTTTAATCCCATCAAGAATACTGGGATGCGCACGACCGGTACGAATTTTATTAAAGTTCGTACCCAAGGCTTCTACACTGCGTTGCATTTGCTGTCTTGCTTCTTGCTTAATATCTTCAATCATACTGATGACCTTTTTCTTTTTTTGTTCATAGTTACAAATAACTTACTAATAAAAAGCCGCAGCCTTTTAACTTAAACAATATACTCGTAGCCTTTGGGATTTAAACATCATCTTCACAAGCTTTAATTAAAGTGCCTTCTTCACCACCCATTACAATATTTAACAACGCTCCCACCTTAGCCATTTGAAACACTCGTAGAGGCATCTTATGGTCGCGGCATAAGCAAATGGCGGTCAAGTCCATTACAGCTAATTTTTTTTCTAACGCTGTATCATAGGTCAACACATCATATTTGGTCGCGGTCGAATCCTTCATCGGATCGGCAGTATAAACACCATCAACTTTAGTCGCTTTGAGAACAATCTCCGCCTCTACTTCTATGCCACGCAAACAAGCAGCAGAATCGGTAGTAAAAAAAGGATTTCCAGTACCCGCAGCAAAAATCACTACTTCGCCCGCCTCCAAAAAGCGAATAGCTGCACGTCTATCATAATGCTCAACTACACCACTCATGGGTATCGCCGACATGACGCGTGAATTGATATTGGAACGCTCTAAAGCATCACGCATGGCCAAGGCATTCATTACTGTGGCCAGCATGCCCATATGATCGCCAGTCACTCGATCCAAGCCAGCTTCACTTAATGCCGCACCACGAAACAAATTACCACCACCAATCACTAAACCCACTTGGACACCAATACCGACTAGCTGCCCAACCTCTAAGGCCATTTTATCTAGCACTTTAGGGTCAATACCAAAGCCTTCAGAGCCCATTAGCTCTTCACCACTCAGCTTTAACAAAATTCGTTTATACTTTTTGTCGCGTTTGCTCACAGCATATCCTCTAGAGACTTTTCACACCTGATCATTGCGGTGCCAGTAGACATTTAAAAACTGCCGTATTCTAACAGCAAGAAGGGGTAAGCGCGACCGCACTTACCCCTTCTTGCTGAACTAATCTAACCCCTCTAGAGATAGAGGGCACTAGAAAAACTTATTTCGATGCTTCTACTTGTGCCGCTACTTCCGCAGCAAAATCAACAACGGCCACTTCAATACCTTCACCTACCTCAAAGCGCAAAAATGCCTGCACTTCAGCATCTGCAGCTTTCGCTAACTGAGCAACGGTTACTTCAGGATTTTTAACGAAAGGCTGTTCGATCAAGCTATTCTCTTTTAAGAACTTCTTGATGCGTCCACCCATCATTTTCTCAACGATTTCTTCAGGCTTACCGGCCATATCTGGCTGCGCCTTAATAATCTCTTGCTCTTTAGCCACCACATCGGCTGGCATATCTTCAGGACTCACTACCTGAGGGTTCACCGCAGCAACATGCATAGCGATCTCTTTTGCTAGCTCATCGCCCTTGGCTACTTGAGTCACTTGTACTAGAACAGCAATACGACTATTGGAATGAACATAATCACCAACCACACCACCTTCTAGCAGCGCAACACGACGAACGCCGATATTTTCACCAATTTTCTGCACTAGGGCTTCACGCGCCTTTTCAAGCTCGCCCGACATTAACACGGCAATATCAGTTTGTTTGTCAGCAAAGGCTTTATCAGTAACCGCTTGCACAAAACCTAAGAAACTTTCATCGCGAGCAGCAAAATCTGTTTCAGAATTCACCTCAACAACAACTCCATAGCTGTTATCGTCGGCAACGCGCGTCACCACAACACCATCAGCAGCCGTTCGGTCTGCTTTCTTTGCTGCTTTTAAGCCACTCGCTTTACGCAAGTTTTCAATGGCTAGCTCAATATCACCATCCGCTTCTTTTAATGCTTTTTTACATTCCATCATACCAAGACTGGTACGCTCACGAAGCTCTTTTACCATTGAAGCAGAAACTGCAGCCATGATTTTATCCTCTAGTTCTGTATTTAAATTAAGGGTGTTTGAGAGACTACGGACAAGCCATGGGTTATTTTTCACTAGCCAAGCCTGATCTTAGCTCACCGAAAATTTAACTCAGACTTATCCATAGACCCCTTTAAAAAAGGAGGCCAAAGCCCCCTTTTTACTGTAATAACGCTAAAGCGCTTAAACAGTCTTATGCTTTTGGTGCAGCTGCAGCAGCATCTACTTCTACAAACTCATCTTTATTCGGTACGGGCTGGATACTTGCTGCGCCTTCAAGACATGCATCAGCAACAGCCGTTACATATAGCTTGACTGCACGGATAGCATCATCGTTACCTGGAATAACGTAGTCAATACCATCGGGATTACTATTGGTATCCACAATACCAAAAACAGGAATGCCCAGCTTATTGGCCTCATTGATCGCAATACGTTCGTGCTCAACATCAACAACGAACAAGGCATCAGGCAATCCGCCCATATCCTTAATACCACCGATAGAAAGCTCTAACTTACCCATTGCCCGAGTACGCATCAAGGCTTCTTTTTTCGTCAACTTATCAAACGTGCCATCTTGACTTTGCACTTCAAGTTCACGAAAACGACGGATAGACGCACGAATAGTCTTATAGTTGGTTAACATACCGCCTAACCAGCGATGGCTAACAAACGGCTGACCCGCACGCTCTGCTTGTTCTTTTATGGTCTTCTGTGCAGCACGCTTAGTGCCTACCATAAGGACTTTTTTCTTCTGAGAACCCATTTTCTTCATCATCTCAAGGGCTTCATTGAGTGCTGGAACGGTGTTTTCAAGGTTGATAATATGGATGTTATTGCGAGCTCCAAAAATGTACTGTGACATCTTTGGATTCCAATAACGGGTTTGGTGACCAAAGTGGACACCAGCTTGGAGCATTTCGCGCATACTTACTGTAGACATAATCTTTCCTTTTTGGGTTAGGCCTCCATACACCCCGTGATTCCAACCCCAAAACTGACATTTAGGGGGCACCCAGGAACACGTGACGGTATATGTGTGACGTTATATATTAGTGTTATTAGTCGCCGTTAATAGCAACCATAACACCTTCTAGTTTTACGTTAATGAGAGACTTTCTAATACAGACACTCAACAACGCGCGGTTTTATACCACACAGACAAAAAAACAACAAGAAATAACACTAAAACACCCCAAAAAAGGGATAAAAAACAAGCGGATGAGTGCAACACTCAGCACAAGCCTATGCAACAGTATAATAGTGACTCTGAACAAGTCATGGGGGCTTTAACGTTTAATTTGCTATTGGTGGCTGACCTCAGTCCACCGCTGGTTTACAATACACCTCTAAATTTCGCTATCTAGAAAGAAGCCTATGTCTGTCACCATTAAAACCCCTGATGAAATCGAAAAAATGCGCATTGCCGGACGAATGGCTGCGGAAGTACTAGAAATGATTGGCGAGCATGTCGTCGCGGGCATTACTACCGAAGAAATTGACCGCCTCTGTCACGAGCACATTACCCAAGTGCAGAATGCCATTCCTGCCTGCTTAGGTTATAGAGGTTTCCCAAAATCGGTCTGCACCTCAGTCAACCATGTGGTTTGCCACGGTATCCCTTCCGACAAAAAGAAATTGAAAGATGGCGACATCATCAACATTGATGTAACGGTAATTCATGCAGGCTACCATGGTGACACCAGCAAAATGTATTTCGTTGGCAAACCCACGACTCATGCCGAGCGACTAGTGCAAATAACACAAGAATGTCTACTCAAAGGTATCGCTCTAGTCAAACCAGGCGCACGCCTCGGTGATATTGGCCAAGTCATCCAACAGCATGCCGAATCAAACTATTATACGGTGGTTCGTGAATACTGCGGCCACGGTATTGGCAACACCTTCCACGAAGAACCTCAAGTTCTGCATTACGGTCGCGCCAATACTGGCATGGAATTAAAAGAAGGCATGTGCTTTACCATCGAGCCGATGGTCAATGCGGGTAAAGCACAAACAAAGTTAAAAAATGATGGCTGGACGGTAGAGACAAAAGATGGGCGCCTATCTGCGCAATGGGAACATACGCTATTAGTGACGGCAACGGGAGTAGATGTCCTGACTGCTCGCAGCGAAGAATCATTTGCTTGAGCGTCAAACCCTCACCCGGATATTTTTTATAGCCTTCACCCAAACAACAAAAGCGACAACATGACACATCAACCTATTCCCGCTTTCGCACACCCGTTACTCGGCTTTGATGAAAAAGCTTTTAGCCGTGCACTACAATCAGCCGACTCCGTTATCACCCCCTTCAAAGATGCACAGGAAGCTATTGACACCCACCTTAACATGCGTTTTCGTGAAGGTGAAAGTGTACGCACACTCATTCATGAACGGGCACGCATGGTTGACTGTCTGGTACACTACGCATGGCATCAATTCACATGGGCGGAGAGCATTAGTTTAATCGCTGTTGGCGGCTACGGCCGTAGCGAACTGCATCCCAAATCAGATATTGATATTTTAGTGCTGATGAAAAATGGCAGCAAAGCAAAGCACAAGGCAAATATAGAAAAATTACTTACCCTATTATGGGATATTGGCCTTGATATTGGACACAGTGTTCGCACCCTCGACGAATGTATAAACATTGCCGCAGAAGATATCACCGTGGCAACCAACATCATGGAAGCTCGCACACTACAAGGTGAAGGCAATCTTCTTGCACAACTATTACTTGGCACCGCCCCCGAAAAAATGTGGGCTAATGATGATTTTTTCCATGCCAAGCTAAGGGAACAAAATCAACGCCACGCAAAATACAATCACACAGAATATAATCTGGAGCCGAACATAAAAAATGCTCCCGGTGGACTGCGAGACATTCAGACCATTAAATGGGTCGCCAAACGCTTTTTTAATGTGTCCATGTTCGAAAAACTTAACAACACTGGATTATTTACCGAAAAAGAATACGCCATATTGGCCGAAGGCGAAGAGTACTTATGGCGCGTCCGTTATGGTTTACACCTATTAGCAAAACGTCCCGAAGAGCGTCTTTTGTTTGAATACCAACGAGAGTTGGCTAGCCTCTTTGGCTACAAAGATAACGACGAAAGATTAGCGATTGAACAATTTATGCATCGCTACTATCGGATCGTCTTAGCGCTGAGAGAATTAAATGACGTACTCTTGCAATTTCTCGATGAAGCCATCGTCAAACGCGGACAAAACGTTAAAATCACCAATATCAACGAGCGCTTCCAATTACGCAATAATTATATTGAAGTCACCCGCCCCACCGTATTTACTGACAGGCCTTCTGCACTACTAGAAATTTTTGTACTACTGGCCCAACACGAAGAAATTATCGGCATACGTGCGTTAACTATCCGTTTGATACGTGAAAACCGTTATCTCATTAATGATAACTTTTGCCGAGACGCTGAAAACAATCGCCTTTTTATGGCGCTGCTAGCATCCCCCCACCAACTAACAACACAACTAAAACGCATGGTGCGCTATGGCATCTTAGGTCTCTACTTACCAGAATTTGGTCGTATTATTGGGCAAATGCAACACGACCTTTTTCATATTTATACGGTTGATGCACACACCCTTAAAGTCATTAGCTTTTTAAGGCGCTTTTTATTACAAAAATATACTGAAAAATTTCCTATTGCTTGTCAAATCATGCAGCAACTA
This sequence comes from Candidatus Endobugula sp., assembly GCA_047619205.1. Taxonomy (GTDB): domain Bacteria; phylum Pseudomonadota; class Gammaproteobacteria; order Pseudomonadales; family Cellvibrionaceae; genus Endobugula. The sequence goes on from JBLHJR010000081.1 coordinate 8,930, forward strand.
GATAAGACTGAGCTACTCTATGTCTCCGGACTATACCATGATATCGCTAAGGGTAGAGGCGGCGATCACTCCACGTTGGGAGCTGTCGACGTCACTCGCTTTTGTCAGCAGCATAGCCTTACTTCCAGAGAAACAAAATTTGCCGCGTGGCTAGTCGAGAGCCATCTACTTATGTCTGCGGCATCGCAAAAAAAAGATCTTTCCGATCCTGAAGTTATTCACGAATTTGCCCTTAAAATGGGTGATCAAATGCATCTTGATTATTTATATGTGCTCACTGTTGCCGATATGAATGCAACCAACCCCGACATCTGGAACAGTTGGCGTGCCAGTTTATTACGTGAACTCTATATGCAAACAAAACGCGCCTTAAGACGCGGCTTAGAAAACCCTGTCGATCGACAAGAACTCATCGATGACACTCAACAAGCAGCCATGAAGAAACTATTAACTGAAAACAACGTCAGCGAACAAGCGGCATGGGAACTATGGCAAACTGCAGGCGAAGATTATTTTTTACGCGAAACCTATCAAGATATCGCTTGGCAAACAGAAGCGATTTTATGTCAGCAAGAACCTGAGAAGCCCCTCATCCTTATTTTTGATCACAATATTCAAGGTGAAGGCGTCATCAGTAAAATTTTTATTCGCGCTCGATCGCAACAAAATATTTTTGCCGCAGCTACCACGATTTTTGATCAATATAAACTCAACATTCAAAGTGCCCGCATCCATAGCACCATTTCTGACTACACCATGGATACCTTTTATGTCTTAGATCAACAAGGCAATGCTATCGGTACAGACAACAATATCAAAACAGCCATAAAACAGTCTTTACTAGAAGAGTTTAGTATTATTGATGATTACAGCGATATCATCAAACGTCGCATACCGCGCCAATTAAAATATTTCGCCTCCGCAACCCGCACTAGCATTCATAACGACACTGCTAAGGAACATACTGTTTTAGAGGTTATCAGTCCTGATCGACCTGGATTTCTAGCACGTCTAGCACGCATTTTTGTGGAATATAATATCTTTGTTGTCACCGCAAATATTATTACGCTAGGTGAGCGAGTCGAAGATATTTTCTTTATCACTGACAATAACGGAAACCGCCTAAGCGACCCTGAACTTTGTACCCAACTACAAGACACCATTTGCACGCAATTAGATGCAAAAACTATAGACAATTAATTTCTAGCGATCCATTATGAGCAACCCAAATTTAACATCATTACACCCATACCCATTTGAAAAACTCAACCATTGCAAAGCTGAATTAAGCGGTAATAGTGCATTAGCGCATATTGCCTTATCTATTGGCGAACCTAAGCATCAAGCGCCACAATTTGTTCTCGACACATTCAGCAGCAACATTGATAAGGTTAGTCATTACCCCACCACAAAAGGTATCGAAGCATTACGCGAAGCCATTTGCCAATGGGCAAGCAAGCGCTTTAACTTAGCCCCTAACAGTTTAACTGCAGCTAAACACGTGCTTCCCGTTAACGGCACCAGAGAAGCACTATTTGCTTTTACTCAGACAGTTATCGATCCTCAAACCAAGCCGCTAGTAATCTCACCCAACCCTTTCTATCAAATTTACGAAGGGGCTACGTTACTAGCGGGCGCAGAATTAAAATTACTTAACTGTGTTGAAGAAAATAATTACTTACCTGATTTTAGCGAAGTTTCTGCAACTGAATGGCAACGCTGCCAACTGTTGTTTTTATGTTCACCTGGCAACCCTACCGGACAGTTAATCAGTACCGAACAATACCAAGAGTTAATTGAATTAGCCGATCGTTACGATTTTATTATTGCCAGTGATGAATGCTATTCCGAACTGTATCGTGACGAAGCTCATCCGCCAATAGGTCTACTGCAAGCCTGTGCAGAAATAGGCCGAGATAGCTACGAACGCTGCATGGTTTTTCACAGTCTATCTAAGCGCTCTAATGTACCCGGCTTACGCTCTGGCTTTGTCGCTGGAGATCCGCGCTTAATTGAGCAGTTTTTACTCTATCGTACCTACCATGGTTGCGCCATGTCATTACCAACACAAATAGCCAGTAGCGCCGCATGGTCAGACGAACAGCACGTTAAAGTCAACCGGGATTTATACCGAAAAAAATATCAATTATTTAGTGATATCCTCGAAGATACTTGGACAATAAAACAGCCGCCCGCCAGTTTTTATTTATGGGCAAAAACACCCATTAACGATGTTGAATTCGCTAAAAACTTATTTATCGAACAACATATTACTGTACTACCGGGTAGTTTTTTAAGCCGTGAAGTCAATGGTATTAATCCAGGTGAAAATCATATTCGCATGGCCTTGGTAGCCTCCGTTGAAGAATGTAGAGATGCAGCAATACGTATCAAAAACTTTATAAATACCTAGGAGGCTGTCCGAGAATAGGGGCCGTAGCGAGGGGAAACAATGTTGAGTCCATTTTTTCGAACATTTGAGGCGAATAGTGGCTCTATTCAACGAAAATGATCGGAAAAATGGGCCGACATAGTTTTTCCGCAGCAGGTTCTCTATCCTCGGACAGGCTCCTAGAGACCTTTGCACGGAAGATGACTTTGCTTTTAGGCAAGGAAAAAAACACAGAAAGAGGCAGTTCATAGGTATAAATGATCGATTAACCTAAAAACCGCAGTTGGGCGCGAAAAAGATGTGTACCAAAAGTAGGCCCCTCTAGGGGAGTTATTGGTGTGCATAGTGAATGTTACATTCGCGTGGCTACTTTATTGGTAGTGAGCCGAATGTAACATTTGCTAGGTGCATCAATAACTTGTGCATACTTTGCCTATAGGGATGTAGGTAAGGGGCGTGAGCAGGAGCGGAAGCTTTCGTGATCCCACTGCGGTTTCTAGGATTAAGTACGTTTTTAACGCGGCATGAGAGCAAAGCGACTTCCGTGCAAAGGTCTCACCCAATTAACATAAGAACGAAAAAACTAACACTATGCTAAAAAAGCAGCGGGCTGATTACATTCTCAACACTCTAGAGGCGCTATATCCAAATCCAGCTATCCCTCTAGATCACAAAGATCCCTTCACCTTGTTAGTCGCCGTTTTATTATCCGCTCAGTGTACCGACGCACGCGTCAACAAAATAACTCCCGCCCTGTGGCAACTAGCGGACAACCCGGCAGACATGGCGAAAGTGCCCGTGGAGAAAATTAAAGCCGTCATTAGGCCCTGCGGCTTATCGCCCAAAAAATCTGCAGCTATTTCTGGTTTATCCAAAATACTCTCCGAACAATACCAATCGACCGTACCTAATGATATGGATGCACTGGAGACGCTTCCTGGTGTAGGCCACAAAACCGCTAGTGTAGTGATGTCACAAGCGTTTAATATCCCCGCCTTTGCCGTTGACACACACATTCATCGCTTGGCACAACGCTGGGGCTTAACTAAGGGTAAGAATGTCACGCAAACAGAGAAAGATTTAAAGAATGTATTTCCTAAAGCATCATGGAATAAACTACATGTACAAATTATTTACTACGGAAGAGAGTTTTGTTCTGCGCGGGGATGTGACGGTACTATTTGTACTATCTGTAAACACTGCTATCCCGATAGAAAAAATCCAAAAATCACCAAGAAAGCATAAACTAAATACCGCAGTGGAATCGTAGCGAGGGTAACTAAGGTGCGGAATCTACAGTGATTTTTTGCTTTTTTCGGCAAACTCGTAGCCACCCTACGGGTGTAGCCTAAAAAAATGAAAAACGCTGTAGATTCCGTGCCTTAGACAGCCGCAGTAGATTCAA
>JBLHJR010000082.1:0-12638 GCA_047619205.1 Candidatus Endobugula sp.
TTGCAAAAACCGTCGCCGACAGAGTGATCTTTATGGATGGCGGGGAAATTGTAGAAGAGAATACACCGGATGTATTTTTTGATCATCCTAAAACTGATCGCTTACAGCTATTCTTGGGGCAAATACTGCAGCATTAATCTCTATTTACACCAATACAGCCACCGTTATTCTGCTAAAAATCGGGGCCCGACTTGCTTGTTTTCCAATAAAAAGCCTGTATCTACTGGTGTTTTTACGGTTTCAGAGAGTGGTTTACTGTAGATTAGCATTTCGTTAACACAATACTCCACTCAATACTCAACGCCATGAACTACTAATCTATTATTCAATAAAACAAGCTATATCAGATAGTTATACAATTAAGATTACGTTAAATCAAGACAATATATCCCCCACTCTCGCCCTCAATTCTGGCACCACCTCAGCCTCAAACCACGGATTTTTTTTCAGCCAGCGATTATTTCTAGGACTAGGGTGCGGTAAGGGAATAATAGCCGGCCAATGTTGCTGCCAATTACCTACCGCCTCAGTGACCGTTTGCCGCTTACTTTCTGGCAAATGATAATCCAAGGCATAACGACCAATCACCACGGTTAACTGCACTTGCTTTAATTGGCCTACTACCTTTTCTCGCCATGCCATCGCACATTCAGGGCGAGGTGGAAAATCCCCCGCTTTGCCCGTCCCAGGATAGCAAAACCCCATCGGCACAATAGCGAACTGCTGCTCATCATAGAAGGCCTCGCGATCAACCCCCAACCATTCACGCAAGCGATCACCACTGGGATCATTAAAAGGAATACCCGTCTGATGCACACGCCGACCCGGTGCTTGGCCCACTAACAAAATTTTAGAATTTGCTGCAAAACTAACGACAGGACGAATACCATGAGGCAGATCGGTACAAATGACACAATTTTTTATTTGGGATTTTAGGGTATGGACAGACATTATTTAACTCAGCAAGTTAACATCATGGGTAAAACAATAAAGAAGTAAACACTGCCGTAGCAGATGATATCCCCAGTACCGCCAATACACTCCACTGTCGTTTCAGCAATAAATACGCACCCAGAATCACCAAAGCAACGACTCCAGGATGAAGACTGCTAAGATCCGGCTGCCACAAAGTAACGGCTACACCTAAGCCACTCCATTGAACTTGATCTATTTGCTTGAAAAATACGTGTAGCGCAAACCAAATAGAGAGACTTAACATTACACCCACCACCGCTGCGGTAATAGCCGATAAAGCCCCGCGTAAGCGCGTCTGAGAGCTTAACCAGTCAATGTAAGGTCCGCCAGTAAAGATCCATAAGAAACACGGCACGAAGGTCACCCATAAGGTGACGGCAGCACCCGCCAAGCCTAAGTACCAGCCTCCCTCGCGGTAAGCCCCAAAAAAGCCCACAAATTCCGTCACTAAGATCAGTGGGCCTGGCGTGGTTTCAGCCAAACCTAAGCCCGTCATCATTTCACCTGTAGTCAGCCAGCCTTTAATCGCTACAACGTCTTGTGCCATATAAGCTAATACCGAATAAGCACCGCCAAAAGTCACCACCGCTAAGGTCGAAAAGAACCTCGCCATATCCGATAAAATGGCAATATCGACCCAGTAATCCAGCATGAAAATGGGCAGCCACCAAATCACGAGGCCAATCACGAGAGTCTTCAGTGTTTTTTTCAACGATGGGCGTAGACCAGCTTGGGGAGAATACTCGACGGCCTTACCAAGAAAGACACTACCGACTATCGCTGCCCCTAGAATGATAAAGGGATAGGCAATGTTAAGGAAAAAAATCCCGATAAAAGCCGCTATCGCAATGGCGTAATGTATCTTTGAAGTCAGCGCTTTTTTGGATACTCGTAATAGTGCTTGGATAACAATCACCACCACCGTGGCTTTGATACCTAAGAAAAACGTCTCCACTACACTGATATCGCCAAAACTAATATACAAAGCCGCTAAAGCAATCATCACCAGCGCGCCCGGCAATACAAACAATACACCCGCGACTAAGCCACCAAGGTAGCCGTTCAGCCGCCAGCCAGTATAAGTCACTAACTGCATGGCCTCAGGCCCGGGTAATAACATACAAAAATTCAACGCATTGAGAAACTGTACTTCGGATAACCAGCGTCGCTTATCCACAACCTCCCGATGGATCAAAGCAATTTGTGCCGCAGGCCCACCGAAAGACAGCAAACCAATACTTAACCACACGCGAAAGGCCTCGGTGACGGTAGGCGCTGTTTCAACGTTTGCAGAAATTACAGGTTCAGTAGCTTTATCAGCGGGCTTATCAACAGACTCTCTACTCGGCGTGTAGCTCATTACCCTACTCCCTATGATCTATTGGTGTCGTCTTTTTCGGGCTGCCTTTTGATGTGCCATCTTGCCAAATATGCTCTTCCTTACGCGCATCCCGCGCCCAGCGATAAAAGGCATCATAGAGTAAAAGTCCGGCCTCCAACTGCTCCAGATCATCGCGGTAGATGCGCGACAAACCTAATGAAGCCGCCAGTAAACCTGCCGCTTCGGGTACCACATCAAGACGATCGGTATCCGCCGCGCGCACAATATGGGATAAATGTAATAGTGGCTCCGTGGTGAGCTCAAACTCTTCGATCATAGTATCAAAGCTACATTGCTCACCTCGGTGCGACCAAAAGCCGCCGACGGTATCGAACGCGGTAGCGTCAAACTTTTCACCTACCGCCTCCACCTCTGCTGGCGGTACAAACAAGAAGCTGGCCTCGGGATCGACAAAACGACGGATCAACCACGGGCAAGCAATACGATCTATTTTTGGACGATGGGCGCACACCCAGACGGTTGAACCTGCTGATGTGAATGGAATATTGGCTGCTGGAATACGTGGCTGGCCAGCATCACGCCAGCCATAATTACCGCCTTCGAGGCTTTCCGCATCAACGCCTTTACTACGTAATAACGCCGCCGCACCGGCGGAGAGTTTTAAGCCTTTCTGGCAGACAACAATGACTTTTTTCCCCTGCAACGCCGTAACATCATCGGTTATTTTTGTATGCGGGTAACGTTTAGCGGTGGGGATAAGATAAGGGTCGAGGTCGAAGTCTTCATCAATAGAGACATCAATGATAATGGGGCAAGTAGACGTACCGATAAGGCGCGCTAACTGCGCAACCGTAATTTGCTTGGGTGATGGCATGACGCATCCTTCCTGTATATAAAGTAGGTTAATGGATGCGAAACTTAGGCCTAAGCCTCACGGGGTGTTCGCGCCCCCTTAGGGGTATTATTGAGAATAATGGCGGGAGAGTCAACCGCTAGGAGGCTGTCCGAGAATAGAAACCTACTGCGGAAAGTCAAAGAGGTGCAGGCATTCGGTTAACAACCGTAATAGGATCAGACTCCATTGTGAGCATAAGTTACTACTTTAGCCCTCAAAGACTTGTTCTTTTAGCCATTCGACAAACTCAGTCGCATTATGATGGCTACTATCTGGCTGACGAATAACGTAGCTATAACCGCTCTCAACAAAGCCAAAAGGTGCCGATAATCGGCCAGCTCGGATATCATCACTCACCAAATGTTGCGGTGCTACACAAAAGCCTAAACCGCCCAAAACGGCCTCTAAAGTAAAATACAAGTGATCAAATTTAACTTCAGTGGGCGGTACAATCTCTTTGCTTATAATACGGCACCAAGAGCCCCATGCATTCAAACGCGTGCGGGCCTGCAATACCGGAACGGCCTGTAAATCTTCAGGTTTATGTATGCTATAGCGAGCCATTAAGTCTGGCGTAACGACAGGACCTATTTTTTCATGGAACAACACACATTGGTTACCGCTGTGTCCTTCAGGTCCTTTCGTAACACCAATAACCACATCATAATCATCACTACTATCATCGGTTGATGTGGTACTCAACTTAATATCAATATCAGGAAATAGATGATTAAAACGATATAGACGGGGAATTAAACAACGGATGGAAAAGGTATTTAAGCAAGACACCGTAACACTTTTCTTGCCTGCCAATCTAATAGCGTTAACACCCGCCAGCATTTGCTGCATAGCACTGCTAAGAATAGGCGCAAGCAACAAGCCATGTTCGCTTAATACGGGCTTATTCTTTGATCCAGAGAATAAAGCCACACCGACTAGCTTTTCCAACTGACGAATTTGCCGACTAACCGCCCCCGGCGTTACACACAGCTCTTCACTAGCGGCTGTCATAGTGCCTAGTCGGCCAGCCGCTTCAAATGCGCGTAGCGCCACTAAAGGTAGATGGGTATGTTTTATTTTATCCATATATTTGACTTTAACTCACATACAACTGCCTTGCAAATCGCTTTTAATGCCATTGCTCCAATCGTATATTGGCCGCTCAATTAACAAGAGTATTCCCCATGCCGATTATTCGTACCGCAGTACCCAAAAATACATCGTCGAAGACCAAAGAAAAGATCGTTCACGGCATTCATGACGCCCTAGTAGACGCACTTGGCATGCCAGCAGACGAACTCTTTAACCTCGTGTCGAGTTACTCAAAAGAAGACTTCTTCTATAGCCGAAGTTTTAATGGGATTACTCGCTCAGACAACTTGATTTGTATAGAAATAACCATGCGCAGAGGCCGCAGCGATGCAATGAAGAAAGCCATGTACGCAAAGATAAGCAGCAATCTAAACCAAAAGGCCGGCATCTCGCCCAGAGATATATTTATTTTTACTCATGAAAATGATTATTCTGATTGGTCAGTGGGTAACGGAGTATTTGCCATGCAAATTGCACAACAACGTGGCGGAGACTAAAGTGCGGGAGTCATATAAACGGCTGTGTTAGCTTTTAACCTGCCAGAAGTTGCCACTGCTAAAAGCGAAGCTACGACACGGAAGTTAACGTGCGCGCCTTTACGCACAATATTTTTTGTTAAAAACTCTTTTCGATACCATCTACTTTCATTCCCCTCCGGGGACTAAATGATTGTCCTGTATTATTGATAAATTTAAACGGTACTGAAACTGTTTTTAAGCCAACATTTTTCCATATAACAAAATGTAAATGTGGCCCAGTGGAATACCCCGATGAACCTGCACGAGCAAGCCTATCCCCAGCCATCACCTTATCTCCCGGCTCGACCAATAAACTGCCCAGTAATATATGTGCATATACTGCATAAGTTCCGTCGGAATGAAGAACCTTGACATAGTTTGCCTTATCTAGGAAATATTTATTACTACCTCCCATATGATAATCATCTTTTACCCAAATTACAGTGCCTTCTCTTGCTGCACTAATATATGTGCCCACAGACATCGCTATATCAACAGCATGAATACTAGGCCTTTTAGAATGAGAAAAGCTTCCATTAAACGACTGAGTAATTGTGTGTGCCTGTTTTGAAGAGGCAGGAAACTTGTATAAATAAGTATCTTCACTTGCTTCTGGATCACCTATCTGCCACTTATAACGAAAACGAGAAATTTTATCCGTGCTTTCATATAGCGTCTTAGTCGTGAATTCTGCCACTGTTTCCCTGTACGACCCGCCCTGAAAAAAAGATGAATATACTTCAACTTCTATTGGCGCATAGTAGGGGTTATAAAACACTAAAGCATACCCTCCCTTAGTGTTTTCAACATAAACTTTAGGCTTTAGAGGCCCTTTCTTACTCCCATCATACTGAATCTTATCAACTTTTTGAGTTGTCATCGGTTTTTTATCAGTAAAGACCCACTTTCCGTTATCGTCTTTATACTTATATAATTCCCCAGCGTAGGCACTAGGATAAAGCAAGATTAACAACAAAATTCCGAATTTAAAAAAGCACATGATGTTGACCATCTCCGTATTTTTGCCACCAGCGACATGCCATCATTGGCTGAAGACAAGAATGCTTGTTCCATCTCGGGCCGTCTTTAATCAAAAGAATAAACGCTTCATTGAAGTGGTGAGACTATAGCGATGAGACTGTAGCGGTGAAGCCATCCGCTTACTTGCTTTATTATATAATTATTCATGCTTAAACTCGAGTTTACACGAGAATACGGGGTAACTTCAATGGCAAAAGGCAGACTGAGCCCGTCACTTGCTGACAAGCTATTTTCATCATCGTAAGTACTTAAGCTGTGCATCGCAGTATCGAAATCTCAGGCAAAGTACGCTTACTCTTTGGCAAAACTCTCATGTAAGCGTTGAATTAGGCTCATCTAAGGATATTACATTGCCAGCACCCATTATTTGATAGCAATACTTAGGCAGTGCAGATAAAATCGCCCCTCAAAATTACAACATTAGCTAGCAAAGACTGAAGTGGGCATGAATGACTAAAAAAATAGAACTATTAGCCCCTGGCGGTGATGTTAATGCGATTAAAGCCGCTATTGTAGCGGGTGCCAATGCCGTATATTGCGGCCTTGACACGTTTAATGCCCGTAACCGAGCGGCCAACCTATCCTTTGATGACCTAACCGGTGTCATCAAGCTAGCGCATAAATATGACTGCGAAATCTTTTTAACCTTAAATGTGGTGATTTTAGAGCACGAAATAGTGGGCATAGTTAAGCTATTGAATAAGCTTGTGAACAGTGGCATCGATGGCATCATTGTGCAAGATCTCGGGCTGTTTAATCTGGTTAAAAAGCATTTCCCTAGTTTGGATATACACGCCTCAACTCAGTTAACCACGCATAACGAAGGGCAAGTTCAGTTCCTGTCTACCATCGGTGCGACCCGCGTTAATTTATCGCGTGAACTCAACCTGACTGAAATTAAAGCATTAACAACAGTCGCTCATGATGTAGACGTACTAACAGAAGTATTTGTTCATGGTGCTTTGTGCATCGCCTTTTCTGGTCAATGTTATTCAAGTTCGGTCAGTGTGGGTAACTCCGGTAATCGTGGCCGCTGTAGTCAAGCATGCCGTGATGAATATGAACCCACCGCCACGGGAAATAAATTTCCGCTTAACTTAAAAGATAATTCAGCGTATTTTGATTTACCTGAACTGGTAGATGCCGGTGTCGATTCTTTGAAAATCGAAGGGCGAATTAAAGGCGCTCAGTATGTGCATACTGTGGTTGATAGCTGGCGAAAACAAATTAATAAATTTGTTGAAACCGGTACATTATTAGACGACGACGCAAATTTATACAAAGTATTTAACCGAGATTTCACCAACCTTTTTCTGCAAGGCGACATGAAAAAATCGATGTTTATTGACAATCCTCGGGATCATAGCTTTACCCATGCCAATGAAAAAAACAACGCCATATCGGTGGTTCAAATTCAGGAAACCCAAAATGAGTTAGCGCAAGAAAAAAATGAGATCAGCGTACTCGTAGAAGAAAAAATAAAGTATCTGAGCATAGCCAAACAAAACCTTGCATTACATTTCTCAGGCAAGCTAGGCGAGCCTTTAACTGTCACCGCGAGAGTGGCGGAAAGCGCTACGCAAGATTCAACGTTTGTCGTTAACTCTAGCATGAACTTAATGGCAGCGGGTCAATCTGGCATTGATCAAGCCGCTATTGAGAAGCGCTTCAGATCATTTAATAACTCCGAGCATCTAGTTGAAAGCTTTAACTATGCGGGGCTAGATTCAAATTTAACTATCCCATTTAAAGAACTGACCTCGCTAAAAAATAAACTAGCGTTTCTACTCAATGGCTCTATAGCGGTTATTCCGGCTGTTGAAATCCTGCCCTTACATCACCATGCAAAAGTCGAAGCAAAGCCAACGATGTCACTGTTAATTGCAGACGTAAAAGACATCACTCTATGCGATGAAACCGATGCAGATGTTTATTTTAAACTGCCGGAAAGTTTTAAAGTAGGCAACCGAGCGTATATCGACTTATTTTTAAAAAACCCAAGATTGATTCCTTGGTTTCCTGCCGTACTCATTGGTAAAGACTATCTAGAGGCGGTTAAAGTACTCGAAGCAGTACGGCCAAAGCATATCGTTAGCAATAATACGGGTATTGCTTACAAGGCGTTTGCAATGGGTATTGACTGGGTGGCAGGCCCCTTCTTAAATACAACTAACTCTTATGCGTTATTAACGCTGAAAGAAGACTTGGATTGTAAAGGCGCCTTTATCTCTAACGAAATTAATAGACCCCAAATTCGTAACATTAAGCGCCCTGAAAACTTTAAATTGTTTTACAGTATCTACCACCCCATTTTAATGATGACCAGTCGTCAGTGTTTTTTTCAGCAAACGGTAGGCTGTAAAAAGCCCAGCATCGAAGACGGCTGTATGCAGTCATGTAAAAAGGCCACGTCTATTACGAACGTAAAAGGTATTTCATTTGCAGTCGACAAACAGAAAGGCGGTTATCCCAGCATTTATAATCATGAACAATTCTTAAATGTAGATGCCGTTAATGATTTTTCACAGCTGTTTGATGAATTTTTTATAGACCTAACGGATATCGGTAGCGGATCAAAAGAAAAGCTCGACAAGATCCAATTGATTCATCACTTTGAAAATGTATTGAATGGCGTACAGGAATCTAGCGTTCAGTTACATGAGATGGTCACAGTATCGACCAACGCTCAATACAAGCAGGGTCTATAAAAATCACGGCGCCCTTAGCGCGTTACCAACGCCACTCTGAAAGCACTAGCCCTCCCCTAGCAAAAAGGCTTCATGGCAGTCTAACCAGAGTGGATATTTCGCCATAGCTTTGGTGTATAGCGGCGTTTGTAAAAGTCGGTTTAACCAGTTTCGACATTGTGGGTAAGGCGATTGCAAATACCATTGTCGATCAACTCGTGAAAATTGCCGTACAAATGGCAGCAAAGCATAATCTGCCAAGCTGGCTTGATCGCCCATTAAATAGTGGCTTCGTTCTAATGTATTTTCTAGCTCTGCCATAAAACCTTCACAGCTCTGGCGATCTTTCACTTCGGACTCTTTATGAAACCGCTTCGCCAATTTATAAACCTCAAGATCAGGTTTGAATTGTTTATCGTTTTTTTTGATAAGCTCCAACATCGACTCTAGACAACTCGGGTCTTCTGCCCGTAATAAATTTTGAGGGTCATTTAGCCCTAGTGCCCACAGCATTATATCGACACTCTCATCAATAATGATGGCCTTCTGTTGCTGCACCTCGCTAGATCCGGCGTAATTAAGTATTAATATAGGTACTGTACCCTTAGGGGATATCGCTAACATTTCTGCTGGTTTATTTTTTGTAACCACCGCGCGAATGAACACTGACTGCTGAGCCAGTAAAATCCCTAAGCGAGCACGCATGGCATAGGGACAGTGTTGCAGGGAATATAATCTGGGTAGATTTGAGATTAACATAGACATAAGAGAGCTTACCAAATAACGATTTTTAGGGGGCAAAGCCGAATGGCCCTAAGTTAAAGGCATTCTGCATGGAATGTAGCCTGACCGTATTCCCTTTAATTTCGTGACTTTACACAGATTTAGCCCTGTATTTTAAGGCATCAGATGGCTTATGATCAAACAATTTTTGGATGCCGTTTTCATAAGACAATCTATGTAAAAATGGCTTAGCTTAGCGCCATTCGGGTCAAAGCCCAATGGCGGTTCGAGTAAAACTGGCACTAATACTACCTACCTGATTAACCGACATAAGATGACATCCGCCACAGTAATAGCCAACAAAATGTACACTTAACAACCCGTCACACCACGTCAGTAAACGATCGTTTATTCATCAATAATGCCGCAAGCAAACAAAAAGAATCAAGGCTTGGCAGAGGAACAAGGGGCTAATACTACGAAATAAGTAAAGTGATCGGTATAGGCCTCCAGTATTTTCGTATCAACCGATATCCGCTAGTTCTATTTTTACTGTATCCGATAAACTGCAACAGGCTCAGTGCAGCGCCAAGTTTTTATAGACGCCCATCGGAATTATGACTTAGAATCAATTATCGGTGACATGCATATTACACAGTGCGTTTCATTTTTCTTTAGCATTTTTGTGGATAGTTAAGTATGCCAGTTTACCGAACATTCATTATGTCACTACTCTTGTTAACTACCCTAGGTTGCTCCGAGAAAGCCGTAGAAGTAATAAAACCTAAAAAGGACCATTTGGTTGAGGTGGTGACCGCTCAATTGCAAACACTAGCCATTGAGCGCGAGCGCACAGGCACCTTGCAAGCAAAGCAAGATATTGAAATTTTTAATCAGGAAGAAGGTCGTATTATTACACTGCCTTTTTATGCAGGAGATACCGTCAACAAAGGCGATATTGTCGCGCGTTTGGATGACCGACTCTTGCGCTCGCAGTTAGTTCGAACCCAAGCACTAAGACTTAAGGCAGAAAAAGATCTCAAGCGCATCAGCGGTTTGGCTAATAAGCAAATGACCGCTCAAATAGAACTAACGCGAGTTGAGACAGAGCTTGCCGTCGCAAAAGCCGACGAGCAAACATTAAAAACACGTTTAGATTATTCCACTATTGTGGCGCCGATTGCAGGCATCGTTAGTCAGCGTTTATCTGAACAGGGAAATATCGCAGAGCGTTACACGCATCTATTAACTATTTCCGATCAAACTACCTTGACCACGCAAGTCACTATATCTGAATTATTAATCAATAAATTAAGCAAAGGCGCTGCTGTCGATATCAGTATTGATGCATTGCAATTGCAGCAGCCCATCATAGCTTTTATCGACCGTATCCATCCAAACGTAGACCCCGTAACGCGAACCGGTATTGTCGAAATTGTGCTCTCGCCAGTACCTCAAGGGGCTCGCCCTGGCCAACTGGCCCGAGTCACCTTGCGCAGCCAAAAATCGGAACGCCTGTTGATCCCCTTTGCTGCCTTACGCCGTTCGACAGAAGGCGAATATGTTTTTATTGTAGATCAACAACAGCAAGCGCAAAAAACCAGCGTCATCACTGGACTCAACATTCATGGCCAGGTTGAAATACTCAAAGGGCTAAGCGTTGGGCAACAGGTCATTAGCCGGGGTTTTACCAATTTGCGTAGCCATAAAACCGTCGTCATCGTGTCACACTCCGCTTCAAGCAAGACCAATAAAGCGACCGCCAATCCAATATCGATTCCTCAATCTTAGTGAGTGGAGTGTACTCCCGTGAGCCATAAAAAGATGAACAATAAAAATAATGGTGGCATCGCTGGCTGGTCCATTCGGCACCCTGTTGGGGTATCGATGATTGCCGCTGCTGTTATTGTACTTGGCTTGTTTACATTGACACGCTTAGCCATCGATTTGTTACCGCATATTATTTATCCAGAAATTCGCGTTCGCATTCTCGATTCAGGCGTACCCGCATCCGTGATGGAAGATCGTGTCACTCGGCAACTAGAAGAGCAACTGGCAGTGACGGAAGATGCCATTGCCGTCCAATCTAGTTCTAGCCGTGGCTCTGCACAGGTCGATCTAGCGTTTGACTATGGAAAAGATATTGACATTGCTCTACGTGATGCCAGCACTCGACTAGATCGGGCCAAGCGATTTTTACCCGACTCTATTGACCCACCAGTGATCTATAAACTTGATCCTGCACAAATTCCAATAATGGAATTTGTGATTAGTTCACCCTTGCGAGATGGCGTTGAATTACGCAGCTGGGTAGACGACACCTTCAGCAAATGGTTTGTAAACCTACCGGGGGTCGCCGCAGCAGAAGTCGGTGGCGGTCTGTTGCGGGAAATTCAAATTATTCCGGATCAACGCAGGCTAGCGGGAATCGGCTTGAGCTATCGCGATGTCATTGAAGCCTTACAAACCGCCAACAGCGATGAGCCTATAGGCCGACTGCAAATGCCAGGGAATGAAATTACTGGGCGCATTAGTGGCCGCTTCACCTCATTGGAAGATATTAAGTATTTACCGATCAACAGTAAAAGTGACGGCAACAATACGGTTTATTTAAGCGATGTTGCCGAAGTCATTGATACCAACGAAGATGAACGCATCAAAGTTAGGGCCGATGGTATTAATGGTATAAAGCTATCGATACAAAAACAACCCGCTGCCAATACAACCGAAGTCGTTGCCGTAGTTAAAGAGCGCCTTCAATGGCTGCGTCAACAACAGGTCATTCCCGACGATGTCACCGCCACTATCGTTGCCGATCAATCAATTTATATAAAACAGTCCTTAAAAAATGCATCCTTAGCCGCCATTAGCGGCGCTTTATTGGCCATGTCCGTTGTTTATATTTTCTTAGGTAATCTTCGCCGCACCTTAATTATTGGTAGCGCTATTCCGATTGCCATTATGTTTACCTGCGTACTGATGGGACTAGGTGGTTTGACGCTCAACATTATGACATTGGGCGGTTTAGCATTAGGGATTGGTATGCTGGTCGACAATACCATTGTGATGCTAGAAAATATTTATCGGCATCAATGCGATCATGAAGCCGCAGATGCTGCAGCAAGTCATGGGGCTGCCGAAGTCAATGGCCCGATCATAGCGGCCACTTCAACTAACTTAGCGGCAGTGATACCGTTTTTATTCATCGGTGGTTTAACGGGGCTTTTATTTAGAGAACTTATCTTTACCATCTCCGCTGCCATTTTTGCCTCTATGATTATTGCACTGACATTAGTCCCCACCTATGCTGCCAAAGTAAAAGAGATTAAGACCAACAAAGTCAGAGCTTGGGTTGATCGCGGGGT
>JBLHJR010000083.1:0-12502 GCA_047619205.1 Candidatus Endobugula sp.
TGAATGATTTTTTAGATAAGCGAGCATTGATCAATACGCTAGGAATATTTTTTTTCTGGCAAGCCCTGAGCGTATTGGGCCACACCTCTGTTTCCATAAATATAGCTAACTGAGGGTTAGTACGAAATAAAAATCGCTCGAGGCAATCTGGCAAGTCATAAGGGATATAGCTATGCGCGACTCTTTGGCCCTCGATCATATCTGCAAATAAAGACAGCACCTGTGCCGAACCCGTGGGGGTCATTGTAGTAATAACAACCTGATGATTTGGATACCGCTGTAGCAAGCTATCCACCAGGGGCTTTACCGCTATAGTTTCACCTACCGATACAGAGTGTAACCATAATGTAGGCTGAATGAGCTTCGCTGATGCTGGAAAGAAGCCAAAACGTTCGGGCCACCTCTGTCTATACTGCGGCGCCTTTATGCTACGCCATAACAAACGTAATAAAATTAAGGGGATAGCAAAGTAAAAAATATAAGTGTAGAGTAATTTCATGGCTTTAGTATTTATTTTTAGCGTTTTTTACTGCCATTCATTTATGCCTCAGCCTCTTCAGAAAATCCCTGCTGATGCAATTTGGCATAATAGCCATTCGCTTCGATTAATGCCTTATGAGTTCCCTCTTCAACAATATGCCCCTGATCCATTACTAAAATTCTATCTGCGTTTTCAATCGTCGTTAGGCGATGAGCAATAACGATCGTTGTGCGGCCTTGACTAGCCGTCTCTAATGCTTCTTGGATATAACGCTCTGACTCAGTATCCAAGGCTGAAGTGGCTTCATCCAAGATTAATATAGGTGCATCTTTTAGTAACGCGCGAGCAATAGCAATTCGCTGTCGCTGGCCACCAGATAAACGCGTCCCATTTTCGCCCACTACTGTTTGCAAACCATTCGGCATTTTTTCGATAAACTCCCACGCATTAGCTTGCTTAGCGGCGGCGATAATTTTTTCTTCGGGCATCCCTTGCATATCGCCGTAAGCAATGTTGTTGGATAGGGTATCATTAAATAAAGTGATATTTTGATTGACCAGTGATATTTGCTGACGTAAAAAGGCAATATCGTACTCAGATAACTCCCGATCATCCAAACGAATACTGCCACTATCAACATTATAAAAACGCGGCAGTAAACTGACCAAAGTCGTCTTACCACTACCCGAGCGGCCAACCAAAGCAATGGTATCTCCAGCAGAAATGGTAAAACTAATATTATTTAGGGCGGGCTTTTCTTCATTCGGATATGTAAACAACACCTTATTAAAGCGCAATTCGCCCGTAATATTCACTCCCTGACAGGTTCCAATATTTTTTTCTGCTAACGCATCCATTTGCGCAAAAATACTTTCAGAAGCGGCGATGCCTTTCTGTATATGATTCATTACTTCAGTCAACTGGCGAACCGAACGAGGAATTAAGAATGCTGAGCCCAAATAGGCAATAAATTGTCCTCCCGTATCCGCTTGCATATAGCTTAGCGCCAAAAACATAACCACCGCTAAAGCAATTGCAATAACGAATTGAGTCACTGGTGTTGCCAAGGCCGTCGTAACGGTTAACTTCATATTTTGTTTGAAATTATCTCGGCTCGCATCAGTAAAACGTTGATTTTCGTAGGCTTCACCACCAAAAATTCTCATAATACGAAAATTATTAATCATTTCAGAACAAATATGTGTAATTTCTCCCATGCTATTTTGTATACGCGTACTTAACTTACGCAAACGTTTACTAATTTTACTAACGATAAACCCTAGGATGGGTGAAATTAATAAGAATACTAATGTAATACGCCAATCTAACCATAATAGATAAGACAATAGTGCGATAACCGTTGCACCTTCACGAATAAGTACTTTTAAAGCTTCAGTGACCGCTTGATTCACCTGCAAAGTATCAAAGGTGATACGAGAGATTAGATCACCTGAATTATGCTCATCAAAAAAGTGATTGGGCAGTATGGTCAGATGATGAAACAGCTCTTTACGCTGAGCATCAATAACACCAAAGGCAACACGCGCCATCCCATAATTACCCAGAAAGGTACCAATGCCTCGAATACAGATAATGCCAACGGCCATTAATGGAATAATATAACGAGCTTGCTGATCTTGGCTCGCTATCGCATCAGTGACCTCACCTAACAACAATGGCAGCAGAGGTTGAGTAGCCGCAAAAATAATAAGCCCTACCACGCCAAGAATAAACATATGAGCATGAGGCTTAATATAGGAAAGTAATCTTAGATATAAAGCGGTATCGCTGTGTTTTTGCATATTTTTTGGTACGAATAACGACAAACGTATTGCCTAGTAAAAAATCAAACGGTATTGTAACCAATTTAGCCTACAACATCCTCTATGAAACTACCTCAGCAACAACAAACAGTACTTTCTAATCATTCCCCAGCCAAGATTTTAATTGTCGGTCCATCATGGGTGGGAGACATGGTGATGGCACAATCACTATTTATGGTGCTTAAGCAGCAATATCCAGAGGCTACCATTGATGTACTAGCTCCCGCATGGAGCCGTCCTATTATTGAACGCATGCCTGAGGTTAACAAGGCTATTGATATGCCATTAGGACACGGGCACTTTGGCTTAAAAGGCCGCTGGATACTTGGGCGCGCGCTACAAAAAGAAGGCTATACACAATCCATCATATTACCTAACTCGTGGAAATCAGCACTTATCCCTTGGTTTGCCAAGATACCTGTACGCACAGGCTGGAAAGGTGAAGCACGTTACGGCCTGCTGAATGACTTGCGTAAACTTGATAAAACTCAGCTACCGATGATGGTACAGCGTTTTGTTGCTCTGGCTTACCCTGCTCTGCCTTACCTTAAGAGCGGCGCTAAAAAAACAAGTAATACCTCGCTTGAAAACTGCCCCCCACCATCGCTACTCATCGACAAAAACAGGCTGCCTACATTATTGCAACACTTTGGCCTAAACACACGCAAGCCCACCCTTATCCTTTGCCCTGGAGCGGAGTTTGGCCCTGCTAAACAATGGCCCGCCGAACATTACAGCGCAACCGCTGCGCACATGATCAAAACGGGTTATCAAGTGTGGGTTATGGGCTCATCTGGCGACATAGCGATTGCCGAAGCCATTTATAGTCAGATTAAAGATAAGATTGATACCGCCTCAATGACCATATTATGCGGCAAAACAAGCTTAGAAGAAGCCATTGATCTACTGTCGAGCACAGACAAGGTGCTCTCTAATGATTCAGGTTTAATGCACATTGCCTCGGCACTCAACAAGCCACTAGTTGCTCTCTACGGCGCAACCTCACCTGAATTCACACCGCCACTATCATCCAACGCAAGAATAGTATCAATAGAGGTGGATTGCGGCCCCTGCTTTAAGCGGGAATGCCCTGAAGGTCATCACAAATGCATGAACTCTCTCAACCCTGAAGCAGTATTAAAGGTATTAAACGAGCCGTAAGCTTTGATACAGGAGAATATGCTGCTCAGCTAGCGCACCCCATGATAAGTTGAATGAAGTCACCGCTCGGGGCTGGCTTAAACGAGCCATACACGCATCTACCCACGGCATAATATTGGGCTTCTGCACATCCAACTCACAGACACTACCTTGCGCCTCGCCGATTAAAGCAGCCACACCACAATGCTCCGACACTATCACTGGAATCCCTGCCGCATTCGCCTCCGCAATCGCCATACCGAATGGCTCAGCTCTTGCGGGATGTAATAACAAATCAATCTTGCCCAAAAAACTCTCAGGGTCATCCAGCCAACCAGCTAAGGTATAAGAGCCATCAGGCCAGTCATTAAATAGATGCTGAATCGCCAATGGGTCGCAGCCCGCCACAACAAAATGTATCTGTGGCAAGCGCTGGCGTAAAGCAACCACTATCTGAGAAGCTACGTCTAGACCTTTACGCTTCCATTCTTTACCTAAGAACCCTACAGTAAAGCCATCTGAGCGACGCTTAATGGACGACAAATTAGCCGCAACCCCAGGATATGCCGGCGCTAACACTTTATCGGCTATTGAGGGATAAAGTGATTTCAGCTGCCCTCCTATCAATGGCGAATTGGGCAAAATAGCTAACACCTGCTCACCTAAAAGCTCTTGCTTCTCAAGGTACGTCCACATATGAATTCTGGGCGAGAGGAAATCCAATAGGCGCCGCTTGCGCATTAGAAACGGAGGGCCATGAAACGTGGTGACATGATGGTCCGCTGTTCGTTCATGGCTGTGAATAATCGCGCCTTTATGCAGGCCCTTAGCAATATATTCGGATACACGCTGAGAAAAACCCCATTGGGCCAACCAACGAGGCTTACGATAAGTATTACCTAACTCAACCCACTCTATTGCTGACTCAAACTGGACATTATCGATACCGAAACATTCATTAACCTCACAAATAACGGTTACTCGCTGACCAGCACTCGCTAAAGCATTAGTTAGATTGACCACATAGTTTTCCATTCCGCCAACTAAGCCATAACGGCGAACAATATGTATCGAGTGCGTCATTACCGCCCACCTAAATTTTTATCAATCCCATTACTACAACGGGTATGCTTTTCTGCTAAACAGCGCTCTAACAATCCATCATTTTTCGACAAGCTTTCTCTAGTATTTTCTAAATGGTAAAGATGATAGGCATTGGCCATACACTTTAATTTATACCGTTTTTTACCCACGTGCAATAACCTAGCAACTAAATCACTATCCTCTCGCCCCCAACCAATATAATCTTCATCAAAGCCATTAATTTCCAGCAGGTCGTCCCTCCACGCAGAAAAATTACATGTTTTAGTAGAACGAATAGCGGTGTCACGAGTACTTACAAAAGAGCTTAACAATGGAGAGTTCAACGCATTTAAGCGGTTACTAATACCGCGAGAAAAAACATGTAGCTTCGCTATCGATCCAGATAACATTTTATTTGCCGTATCCGGTGCAGTAATCACACGGGAACCTTGCACAAAATACCCCCTCTTCGCCGCAGACAAGTGGTCTTCTACGAAACGAGGATGTAACACCATGTCACCATCAATCATCAGCACATAATCTGACGTCATTTTAGCTATCGCTTTATTACGTATAGCAGCAGCGCGAAAACCCTCATCTTTTTGCCAGCAATGTATTAACTGGGTTGGAAAGCAACCCTGCAAAGACTGAATCAATTCAGCGGTTAAATCATCCGACCCATCATCCGCAATGATGACTTCCTTCGGCAAATGGCTCTGCGTCGAAACACTCAACAAAACCCGTTCAAGAGCCTCAACCCAATTGTAAGTCGTCACCAACAAAGATACCGTGTTAATCATCACTTTCCGCCTCATATTTCCTTAACCACAAGTCAAAATATTTCATGCTCGTAGTACACCCCGTCAAAAATGCTAACACAAAGCCGTGACGACCATCCAAGAAGCCTAAGCGTAAGATATACATACGCAAAAAAGCAAAAACTCCATGCACCACCCCCTTAAAAACACTAGATTTGTTATGTCCTTCTCGCTGATCGGCCCATGACTTAAGATAACCACTCACCTTGCGGTTATAATCATACAAATCATCATATGTGTAATGCAATAAACGCGACTTTTTAGGTAAATGCACCATAGACATGGTGCTGGGCAACACCACACTCTCATGAACCAATGAATCGCAATAAGTAGTTTTTGCACGAGGGTAAAGTCTTACCACCCAATCAGGGCTCCATCCACTGAAATGAATGAATTTGCCAAACGCCCAGTTTTTACGATTAATGGCATAAACGTGTGCATCATCATTGCCTTGCACCGCAAGCTGAATAGCCTGCTTCAAATCGTCTGTCACTATCTCATCAGCATCTATTGCTAAAATCCAATCAGAAGTCGCATACGTTTGAGCTAGCTGACGCTGAGGACCAAAACCACCCCATTGCGTATTAACATACACTCTATCTGTATATTCTCTAGCAATAGCAACCGTTTGATCTTCACTGCCTGAATCAAGCACTATAATTTCTGATGCCCAGCAAAGACTTTCTAAACAGCCTCGTAGCCTCTCCGCCTCATTTTTGACTATTAAAACAGCACTAACATTCATATATTTATCAACCTAATCACACCCGATATCATTACAGCACGATTAAAGCAGCCTAATACACCAACAACATAATTCCACCAACAACATAATGGACAGAAAGGAGACACATGTTTATACTGTTGTGTTACTTTAATCAACGTAATCATAACGTACTTACTACATCCCTCAAACCCCACAACATAAGACTTCACTAGAATGAATACTTCCTGCCAGTCACCATTACCCGGCATTGATAAAGTCTATGTTTTGAGCGTAAAAACGCTAACTGAGCGCATTCAACATATTACTGCTGAGTTAGAAAACCACAACATTCCCTTCGAGTTCATATTCGAATTTGATGCTGCAGAATTAACCGATGAAGATCTGGCCGCTTTCTCGCCAAGTAACATGAAAGCTGAACACAAATCACTAGTATTAAAAAACATCGCCACTTGGAAAAAAATTGCCCAAAAAAACATATCCAGAGCACTCATACTTGAAGACGATGCAATTCTCAGTAAATTTTTCCGGCAGGATATACAAAATATAATTAAAGCCTCCGAAGAGCTTTCCCCAGGACACCTTATCTTTTTAGGCGGATCGGATACAAAATTACCCAAAAACTTTTTGGACCACCCCTCTCCCCTAGTCCCAAGGAGAATAACTACTGCAGACGGTATCATTATAGATAACGCTTTGGCACATAAGCGCCTAGAATGGCTAAAACATAACCTCATCAACCTGCCTGCAGATGGCTTAATGTGCAAGATAGACGAAGAGCTTAACGCCCCACATTATTGGCCTAAAAAATCTATTGTGCAACAAGCTAGCTGTACCGGAAAATTTAAAACCACACTAGATGGCTCTCGCTCAAAACATAGCCTGCTATACATTAAATTACGCTTTCACTGGCATAAATTCAAGAATCAATCCATCAAGCGATGGCTAAAAAAGCAATAGTTATTTTTTATGATACTAAACGAAATTGAACACAGGTATACCTTATGGGCTAGATATTTATTTATCGCCTTGCCCGCTTTTATTGTCATCTCTCCAACTGCTACCACTGCACTAGAAGTATTTTTATACTTACTTTTCATTATTACGCCAGAGCTACGCAAGCGTTTCATTATGAGCCTGCGTCAGCCGATGGTAATATCTGGATTGTTCTTCTGCTTTGTCATAGTAATCTCTAGCCTCTGGAGCGACGCCTCTTGGGAAAACAAACTTGAACATATAAGAAGCTGGCGAAAAATTTTATTGCTGCCTATAGGCGTTGCCATCATTCACAATCGCGAATTAAAAAAACAATTTTTGTTAATATTTGTTTTAGCAATAGGGTTTTATGCATTGATTTCGTGGGCTTGTTATTTATTTGACATTCAATTACCATTTGACTCCCAACCACCAAAAGAGGCTGCTTCGCTACTGAGGAATCATGCCACACAAGGAATAATTTTTTCTGTCGCTGCATTCACTACTGCATCTTTATATTTTTATCACCAAGACATCAAGCCCACAACAAAATACCTTTTGATTTTTATTTTTTTAGTAACGCTATCAAACTGTATTATTGTATCCACTTCTCGAAGTGGATACATCATAGGGATTATGTTTACTCTATGTTTTTTCTTATACCTAGGAAAAAAGAAGGCTCTTTTACTTGCCCCCCTGGCATTAATTACATTTTTAGGAGCACTTTATCTATCACCAACACCACACGAAAAAATTAAATCCGTTGTGGACGAGGCCATTAACTTCGAACAGTTGAAAACCTTAACCTCTAGTGGCGCACGAATTATTTTTTGGACAAATACCATAAAAATCATAAAGAAAGCACCAATATTTGGCTATGGCTTGAAAAGCATGAAACTGGAATACACCAAACAAGTAAAAGGACAACATGGGTGGCAAGGAACAATCACCGGAGACCCGCACAATCAATATTTTTTGATTCTTGTAGAGCAAGGTGCGGCTGGATTGCTAGTGTTTTTAATTTTCATTTTTTCTTGTTTCAGGCAAAAAACTGAAAAACTTTATAAATACATTGGCGTATCTTTACTTTGTGGATGGCTAACCACCTCGTTATTCAATGGACATTTTTCTGCATCAGTTGAAGGGAAGCTAATATTTTTATGGTGCGGAGCAATGCTGTCTATGCCGCTATCAAAGAAAAAAATACCCGAAAGGCTATAACGATAATCATTAGGATAATTTAAAAATGAGCTTAAATCTTCATAAAAAAATTTCTGCTGCATTAAAGTTTAAGTTAATAAAAAATAAAAAACACCCAACTGCAAACACACATCTTATCAACCTCATCAATCATTACAACATAGATCTCGTGTTGGATGTCGGCGCAAATAATGGCGGATTTGGCACGGCATTACGTACTGAAGGCTACAAAGGAGATATTCACTCATTTGAACCTGTTAGTAAAACCCACCACGAGCTAACAAAAATTACTGCCCAAGATGCTAAATGGCAAGTTCATAAACTTGCACTCGGCGAAACCTGCTCAGAACAAAGTATCAATGTCACGGAATCATCGGATTTAGCTTCTTTTCTTGATGCCAGTGAATTTGGCAAGCATGTCTACAAACAAAACTTAACCGTAGCACATCAAGAAATTGTAACCGTTAGCACTGTCGATGAATTTCTTGCTAATGAAATAGATGATCTTAAAGAAAGAAAAATATTCTTAAAAATGGATACGCAGGGGTATGACACTTACGTTATTAAAGGCGCCTCAGCATCGATGAATTTGATATGTTGCGTATTATCTGAAATCTCATTTTTTCCGCTATATGAAGGTATGCCACACTACCTCGAGTCACTTAACACTTACGAAAATCTCGGGCTTGCGGTGACGGGCTTATATCCTATAAGTAGAAAAAAAGACTTGTCAGTTATTGAAATGGATTGCATGCTCATCAATAAAACCAACTCTCACGATTAACACTAATGCCTCAAATAGATACAGACATCATCATCATTGGCGCAGGCATCGCCGGCCTCTGGTTACATCACCGACTAAATGATCTCGGCTATCATGCCATTCTTATTGAAAAAAATACCATTGGCGCAGGGCAAACGTTAAGCTCCCAAGGTATCATTCATGGGGGTGCTAAATACACACTCAACGGCGTCCTATCTAACGCAGCATCCTCCATTGCCGATATGCCCCAACGCTGGCTGGACTGCTTAGAGGGTAAGGGTGAAATCGATCTATCCCACACAAAATTGCTGAGTTCGAATCAACTCATGTGGTCCACACAAAGTTTATCATCCAAGCTAACCTCTTTTTTTTCCAGTAAAGCATTACATGGAAAAATAAAGCCGCTACAAAAAAGCCAACACCCTTCGTTTTTTTGTCAAGATGCATTTAAGGGGAATTTATACCAGCTACATGAACCAATAATAGATGTGCCTTCGTTGCTAGATAACCTAACAATGAAGTGGCGGCATCGAATGCTACATATAGAAGAGGATTACACCTTTAGTCATGGCGCGGGCAATAACACTAAGAAGCCCACACAAGCACTTATTGTTAAGGACAAGCTTTGTATTAACGCAAAAGAATTTATACTGACCAGTGGGGAAGGCAATGAACAACTTTTCGAATCTCTATCCATCACCACGCCAAAAATGCAACGTCGCCCCTTGCAAATGGTACTAGCAAAAGGATTAGCATTGCCTGAGCTATATGCTCATTGTATTGGCGCCAGTACGAAGCCTATCGCTACTATTTCTACCCACCCACATTCTGATGGTGACAAGGTCTGGTATATTGGTGGCAATATCGCTGAGGAGGGTGTTGGCATGAACCCCGATCAATTAATTAAACACACGATTAAAACACTAACAAAAATATTGCCTTGGGTCGATCTAGAAAATATTCAATGGGCTACACATACGGTTAACCGTGCAGAACCCGCCCAAAATAACCTATTACGTCCAGATACCGCTTTTTTAGAGTCTGTTAATAACATCCATATTGGCTGGCCAACCAAACTCGCGTTAACTCCCAACCTATCCGACCAACTCATCCAGCGCCTAAAGAAAAAAGCGACTCCACTTAGTACGGCTTTAACGCAGAAAGATACAGACTGGCAACTACAACAGCTGAGCAGCCATTACTCCGTTAAGCTATCGCCCAACTTATGGGAGCGCAGCTTTA
Organism: Candidatus Endobugula sp.; assembly: GCA_047619205.1. GTDB lineage: Bacteria > Pseudomonadota > Gammaproteobacteria > Pseudomonadales > Cellvibrionaceae > Endobugula. The sequence goes on from JBLHJR010000083.1 coordinate 10,250, forward strand.
ATGCAACGCACTAATATTGCTGATACGGGAATAGAAACCAGTATTTTAGGCTTAGGTACGGTTAAATTTGGCCGGAATACCGCAGTCAAATACCCTCGCCCATTCACCATTCCTACTGACAAAGAACTGATGGATATACTCAATACGGCAGCCGCTTGCGGAATCAACCTGCTAGACACTGCACCTGCCTACGGTAACAGCGAAGAAAGACTTGGGCATCTGTTAAAACAGTCAGGCTACCCCTGGATTATCTCCACTAAGGTCGGCGAAACATTTAACCCAAAAACAGGAACCTCAAGCTACAACTTTACTCCAGAATACATACAAAAAAGTATCGAAAACAGTTTATTTAAACTGCAAAAAGAACAGCTCGACATTGTTTTAATACACTCCGACGGCAATGATGAAAAAATAATTTTAAATGATGGCGCACTTGAACAACTCAACCACTTAAAGAAAAAAGGACTTATTCGCGCAACAGGGATGTCAACAAAAAGTATTAAGGGGGGGGTGATGGCAGCAGAACAATCGGATGTAGTCATGGTTACCCACAACCTAAACTACCAAGAAGAATCAGCCGTAATTGATTATGCCTACCAGCATAATAAAGCTATTATGATTAAAAAAGCATTCGCTAGCGGGCACGCCACATCGACACAGAGCGACAATATAAATACTGAGGAGAGTAAAGACATTGTCTTACAGAGCTTTAACTGCATCTATCAGAATAAAGGCGTCAGCAGTATTATACTAGGCTCAATCAACCCATATCATATCAAAGAAAACGCCGCTAAAGCAATTGCTTCCTTTAAAAAATTTAACTTCTAAAAAACTTAGCCCTTAGAAAATTAGTTACGAGCGTGCCTTCTCAATTATTTTTGTAGTTGAACAATCAGGCACCATCGACACGACTCGCACTTCGCCGCCATAAGCATTTACTATTTCTTTACCTACCACCTGATCTTCTGAGTAGTCTCCACCCTTCACTAAAATCGACGGCTGCAGTAATTCCAGCAACGCTTCCGGAGTATCGCCATCAAAACAAGTGACCCAGTCAACACTCTCTAAACCTTGAAGTACTGCTAGGCGGCGACCAACTGAATTTATAGGTCGCCCCTGCCCCTTAAGCTTGGTTACCGATTCGTCACTATTAATAGCGACGATCAATCGGTCACCCAGAGCACGCGATTGCTGTAAATAGGTCACGTGGCCCACATGTAAGATATCAAAACAACCATTAGTAAACACTACTTTCTCGCCACGCTGCTTCGCCAGTCGAACCGCCAAGGCAAGCTGCTCATTGCTCAGCGAACCACTACTTAGATGATACTTATGAAATTCAAATTCTAATTCTGGGGCAGTAATGGCAGTCGTACCCACCTTACCCACTACAATACTGGCCGCGATATTGGATAAGGTGACTGCCGCTTCTAAATCAGTGCCTGCGGCTAACGATGCAGCAATAGTCGCAATCACTGTATCGCCTGCACCGGTAACATCGGTCACCTCCTTAGTGATGGCGGGCAAATGGAATGCATCGTGGCCAGGGCGAAAAAGCGTCATACCTTTTTCACTTCGCGTGATTAATAAAGCGCCGATGTTTAATTTGCTAATTAATTTTTGCGCTTTAGCTTCCATTTCTGCTTCTGAATTTACAGGGCCAACAACCGCTAAAAACTCTGAAAGGTTCGGCGTTAATAAATCCGCACAGGTATATTTAGAAAACTCGGTGCCTTTCGGGTCAACAATAACTGGGATCTGTTTATCCATGCCATAACGAATCGCTTTTTGGCAATTACTTAAGGTGCCCTTATCATAATCTGACAGCACCAACACCTTAGCATCCACTAAACAACGTTCTGCACATTGCCAAGTACTCGGCCATTCAGCACTACTAAGGAGTTTTTCGAAATCCATGCGCAATAATTGCTGCTGGCCTCCCATCACTCGCGTCTTAACAATCGTATTATTTTCCGAACGATGAAACTGACAATTCACATCGATTGATTGCAACTGCGTTAATAATTGATCACCATCTTTATCATTCCCTACAACACCCGCTAGACTAGCACTAACACCTAGAGAAGAAAGATTAACAGCAACATTCGCCGCGCCACCCGGCAATTGTTCTTCACGTTTTATATTCACAATGGGAACGGGAGCTTCTGGAGATATTCGTGTTACATCACCATAAAAATAACGATCTAACATAATATCGCCAATCACCGCTACTTGAGCGTTATGAAAATCAGG
>JBLHJR010000084.1:0-12392 GCA_047619205.1 Candidatus Endobugula sp.
CTACATCCCTGTAGGCAAAGTCTGCACAAGTTATTGATGCACCTAGAAAATCGTAGTATTCGCTCACGACCAATAAGGTCGCTACGCGATACTAACTTATGTTGCTAGGGAAAGTCCTATGCACACCCATAACTCCCCTAGAGGGGCCTACTTTTGGTGCACCGCTTTTTCGCGCCAACGGCCGCTTCTAGGTTAAAGTAAAGCTATGATAGACTCTTAAGATGATATTTCAATTTTTTCGAAAAAGTTTTTCATTAATTACAAAAATTAATAAGTAATTGATTTTAAATGTTTAACACTAAAAAAAATAAGGGTAACGACTTTCAGAGCGTAAAAATATGAATGGTTCAGTAGATCGACGACCTCGGGGCCGCCCCAAGTCAACAGAAAAAAAAGATACTATTCGATCTCTTGACTGAGACTTAGCTTTACTCAAAAATTTAGCAAAGAATGAGGCGTGACCTTAACCGAGCTCTCCATGAGGGTCGGTTTACCCACCTCAACGACTTTCAGAATACTATCCACATTACAAAAATATGGATTTACTAAACTAGATGAAATATCACAAGAGTGGTGGGTTGGTATAGAAACATTCCAGGTGTGAAGCGCTTACCTGATTCGTACCAACCTAGTAGAATCTGCGAGTCACACAATGCGCCAATTGATGGAAGAGACAGGAGAAACTGCGAATTTAGCCATTGCTGATAGTGGCGACGTTGTTTTTGTAAGCCAAGTTGAGTCTCACCAGTCAATACGTGCTTTTTTTCGTCCGGGAACTCGTGGGCATATGCACTCATCAGGTATCGGTAAAGCATTACTCGCTGAAAAGTTTAAAAGAGAAGTAAAACAGATTTTACAAAAAAAAAGGCTACCGCAATTCACAAAAAAACATTCATAACAGTAGACAACCTGTTAGTAGATTTACTCGAAATAAAAAAGCGAGGCTGGTCTTTAGACGATGAAGAGCAATACTCTGGCATGCGCTGTGTAGCAGCGAGTATTTATAATTCATTTGGCGAAGCCATTGCTGGCATTTCTATTTCCGGACCTAGCGTCAGAATGACAAACCACACTGTCGAACAATTAGGTCCCAAAGTGAAGCGCGCAGCTGACCAGATCACTAATATTATTGGAGGGCATTTACCTAAAAAAGTTTACCATGGATACAATCGCTAGACGGCTACCTTGATAGCCAAAGCCTCTTTTACAAACTCAAATTCAAGTCGTAGCAAGCTAAGCTATTCATAGGCTAACGAGTCTTCGAGGACACTGTTAGGATACGTTTTAATGAAGTGGCAGCTAACAATTCCATGCGGAATTATGTTTACAAAAGCGACAATTTAGTAAGCACGCATAGTCATAATATGGGATTGACGCGGAATCAAAAGGAAGTATTTATTGGAAAGTCTTTCATTAGCCGGCCACTACATATATACATTACCCTAAAAACAAGCGTACACTTTACTCCTTACTATTCACAACACCCATTAGTTTCCTATGCCTTTAGACCCACAAGCAAAAATATTTTTAGATCAGGTAAAGACTCTCGCTAATCCATCGCTGCATACGCTAGGCGCGATTAAGGCGCGTGAGGCTTTTGCTGAACGGCCCGCGTTGTTAGCACCGGAGTGGGTGCCGATGGCTGCAGTGGTTAATCGCACGATTGATACGCCAGACATATCTATCCCTGTGCGTATTTATACTCCGATTGAATCGACCGATTTATTACCTGTGTTTATTTTTTATCACGGCGGCGGCATGGTGATTGGTACATTGGATAGTTACGATACTTTATGCCGACAACTGGCGTCACAGTCTGGCTGTATCGTGGTGTCGGTGGATTATCGTTTAGCGCCTGAACATAAATTCCCTGCGGCGGTGGATGATGCTTTTGCTGCCTTAGTGTGGACATTGGCGCAGGCACATAGCTTTGGTGGCGACCATTCTACTATTGCGATAGGCGGCGATAGTGCTGGCGGAAGCCTTGCTGCGGTTGTGGCGATTATGGCGAGAGATGCGCCACTACCTGCCATAAAATTTCAGTTATTAATTTATCCCGCTACGGCGCCCCATGCAGATTCCGCTTCGCATTTAGCCTTTGCCAACGGCTTTTTTTTGGAGCGTGAAACGGTATTGTGGTTTCATCATTGTTATCTTCGTGCGGATAAAGACCGCGAAGATTTTCGTTATGCGCCGTTGATAGCAAACACCTTACGTGAGCTACCCCCCGCATTAGTGATTGTCGCTACTTATGATACTTTACGAGATGAAGGCGTTGCCTATGCTGAACGTTTACAAGCCAGTGGCGTAACAGTAGAGCTGCAAGAATACGACGGGATGTTTCACCCCTTTGTTTCTTTGGCGGGCATATTAGACGAAGGTAAACGTGCAATAACTGCTGCGGCTAAAGCGCTGCGGGAGCATTTATTATAGGCACTCTAGTCGAATACACCCAGCCCACTCATTTGACGCTAGGGCACCTCCAAAAAAAGTACTTTTTTCGTGAGCGCAAGAAGGCCCCGCGAGCAGAACTGCAGTGTATAAGACATACATGACCCAGCTCCCTTTAAAGCAGGGAGCACGGAGCCGACGCAGCATTCGCGGAAAAAAGTTTGTTTTTAGAGGTGCCCGCTATTCAATAACCGCCACACCTTTCCAAAAGGCAAAGTAGCCCTGTATATTTTTCGCGCCTTCTTTTGCTGTGGCGTAACACCAAGCGGCATCCGTATTGGTTTTATTTTTCACTTGTAAGCTGTAGTAATTTGCGCTGCCCTTCCAAGGACAACCGCTGGTAGTCACGCTCTCGACTAAATAGTCTTTGTTTACCGAATCAGCAGGAAAGTAATGGTTGTTTTCAACCACTACCGTCTGTGTGGATTCGGCAATTAGCGTATCATTCCAAATAGCTTTCATGGCTGGGGTATTCCTCTGAGTGGACCGCTAATTATTTTTTAGCCTAATTTTTCTGCGTGATAACGTAAGTGCTCTTCGATAAAACTCGCAATAAAAAAGTAGCTATGGTCGTAGCCTTTTTGCAGCCTAAAGTTTAATGGATAATTACTTTCCTTGCAGGCCTCTTGTAGTTTTTCGGGCATTAATTGCGATGCTAAAAAATCATCCGCCTCGCCTTGATCAATTAGAATGGGTATTTTTTTTGTAGCTTGGGACGCTATTTGAGCAATTAGTAGCGTCGTATCATATTGTTGCCACTGCGCTTTATCATTCCCTAAATACCGAGAAAATGCTTTTTCTCCCCAAGCACACTGGGTTGGATGACATATGGGCGCGAAGGCAGAAACTGAGCAATAGCGTTGCGGGTTTTTTAAAGCTATGGTTAATGCGCCGTGGCCACCCATTGAGTGCCCACTGATGCTGCAGCGCTGATTAATCGGAAAATAATCTGCCAGTAAGCTGGGCAATTCATCAACAATATAATCGTACATTCGATAATGCCGGTTCCAAGGTGGTTCTGTCGCGTTCAGATAAAAACCCGCGCCAGAACCAAAATCATAGCTGTCATGCTCTTCGGGAAAATCTGTGCCTCGTGGACTAGTATCGGGGCATACAATTGCCATACCTAGTTCTGCGGCGATGCGTTGGGCTCCCGCCTTTTGCGTAAAGTTTTCATCGGTGCAGCTTAGCCCTGAAAGCCAGTATAACACCGGAACCGACTGATTTTCAGCCTGAGGCGGCAAGTAAATGGCAAAGGTCATGTCGCCGTTAACACTAGTGGATAAGTGCGTATAGCGCTTGAGCCAACCACCAAATGATTTTGTTTGAGAAAGTAATTTCATTTATTGGCCAGTAGGGTATAAGAGCAGGGGTTGCTGCCTACGACATAATAATAGGCGCATTAAAAAATAATGACGGAGCGAATACTTTCGCCATTATGCATTAAATCAAAGGCACGATTAATATTATCTAACGGCATGGTATGTGTCACCATTGGGTCAATTTTTATTTCACCTTGCATGTATCGCTCAACATAATTGGGTAATTGTGAGCGGCCTTTTACCCCGCCAAATGCGGTGCCTCTCCAGACTCGACCCGTAACTAGCTGAAACGGCCGGGTAGTAATTTCTTGCCCTGCTCCGGCCACTCCAATAATCACCGATTCGCCCCAGCCTTTATGGCAGCATTCTAGTGCTGAGCGCATGACATTGACATTACCGATACATTCAAAAGAATAATCTACGCCACCATCGGTAAGATCAACGATGACCTCTTGGATCGGTAGATCATAGTCACTAGGGTTAATGCAATCGGTAGCACCTAACATTTTTGCCATTTCAAACTTGTCGGTATTAAGGTCAATGCAGATAATACGCTCAGCTTTCGCCATTATCGCGCCCTGCACGACACTCAAGCCAATGCCACCTAAGCCAAATACCGCCACGGTAGAACCGGCTTCTACTTTTGCGGTATTTAACACCGCGCCGATACCCGTAGTAATACCACAGCCCAGCAGACACACTTTATCTAGCGGAGCGGCTTTATTAATTTTAGCAATCGCAATTTCTGGGACAACGGTATATTCCGAAAAAGTCGATGTACCCATATAATGAAAAATGGTTTTACCTTGCTGAGAGAAGCGCGAACTCCCATCCGGCATTAAGCCTTGCCCCTGAGTAGAACGAATGGCCTGACATAAATTGGTTTTCCCCGATAGACAATATCGACACTGCCCGCATTCGGGAGTGTATAAGGGAATAACATGATCGCCTACCGCAAGCGATGTCACTCCGTCACCAATCTCTTCTACTATTGCCCCGCCTTCATGACCCAGTACCGAAGGAAAAATACCTTCAGGGTCGGCGCCGGACAAGGTGTAAGCATCGGTATGACAAACACCGGTGGCCACCATGCGTAATAATACTTCGCCGCTTTTTGGACCAGCCAAGTCTATCTCTTCAACACTCAATGGTTTACCCGCTTCCCAAGCAACTGCTGCACGTGTTTTCATTAAAAGCATCTCCGTTGACATTGTATTTCACCGGAGTGTAACAACTTTACCCATGCTCGGCTATTGGCTACAATAATTGCTCTAATTTCACCCCACATGAACTATACTTTGTTAGCAGTATCCTTCTCTACTGCGTTTTGTTTACGCAATATGGCTAAAGATCAGCCTTTTTAGTGATGAATAACCTTCTCTTTCAAGAATATAATGATTATGTCAGAAAAAAAAACCTTAGATGCTAATCAAGTCAGGCAATTATTACAGCATAATAAGAACGAAATTCAGCGTCTACAAACCTTGGTGCAACAACTACAAACCGACATTGACAACATTACACCAGAGAGAGACCAGGCGGTCTCTGAATCAAAACTAGCCATTGAGGATGCTGCACTTGCCAGAAGTTTCAGCAAAAAAAACTACACCTCGCTTCTACTAGAGTTGTTTGAAGCTCCCTCCAAACGACTTCGAAAACAAACATATCTGATTTTTTCGATTGCAGCAGCCGTTATCTTGGCATTAATTTTTAGCCACCTATATACAAACCATAGTGTCGAGAAAAACCATCAACTCTCCGAGGAAAGGCTAACCCACTTAAACAACAATATTGAACTGCTACTTTTAAAGCAGGAAGTTAACAGTATAAAGGCTGAAATAAACTCACCACCACGCGCAGAAGACAAAAAATCTCAAGCAGAAACGCACATTCAAAAAAACGACAACCTTGAACCCGCGAATAAAAAAATAACGCGCCCACAGCAAGCCGCAAAGGGCATAAAAATTAAAGAACAGGCCACACTGCTGTTAGATTTCATACGGACAGCCGAAAAGCAAATTGGGTTTCCAAAAAATTACCAACGCGATAAAACCAGCTTTGCTCAGCTTTACCTTATCGTTATGCAGCATGCGAGCAATGATAATCTCTATTACGAGTCCTATCTTGAGGCCATCAATAGTTTAGCTATTACAAAAGGGGTTGCGCCCACCAGTGTCGACGATTTAGTACAAATGGATTTTGATTTTCTGCATGCATCTTATTCTGCGTATACGATCACTGCTAAAAAACTGAATGAATCATGGCGCTACCGAGCAACAGACAAGCAATTCTCAAGTTACTATAACAACACGCTAAATTACAATTTAGGAGCTTGGCAAATCGTTAATGAAAATAATGACTACAAACAACTACCCACGATTTTTTCTTTAAACATGCAAAGAACCATGCAACAACTGGCCTTTAACGAAAAATTATCAACAATAAAACTACCCAAAACAATTTATTATTCTGCCTACAAAGAAAACTCAAAGAATACAGCAGTAGCAACGTTATTTAATAATCAATCTGTCAATAACAATAATGGTGTTCTCGCGATTGACGCATCAGCAACCGACATCAAGATAACGTCAAAAATGGTTTATGCGTTACAGGAAAAATTAGAGGATGGGGGTTTTCTGCCGAAATCTACGAGTAATGGTATATTTGGCAAGCAAACAAAAGCTGCCATCAAAGCCTTTCGCAAGGACAGCGGGCTTGAAGAAAACAGCCGTTTAGATGTAGTGTTACTCAATCACTTAGGGTTGAGCATTGGCTATAGCGACTTACTTTTAGATTAAGACTTATTTGATTGTTGGTAAAGAGCTGAGCCGTAAGACAAGCTTACCGCGCAGCGGTAAAGCATCTTACGTCTCACATCAAACGTCTAACCGTTTATAACGCGAAGCAGCGTTGCAAACTAGTGCAATACTCGACAACGAATCGTTCCATTCACTTCTTTCAATTGCTTCAATGCTATATCGCTATAATCCGCATTCACCTCAATAACAACATAACCTACTTTGTCATTGGTTTGTAAATACTGACCACATACATTGATATCGTTTGCAGAAAAAATTTGGTTGATCGCGGTTAATACTCCGGGAATATTATTGTGCACGTGCAATAAACGGTGGGTATTGGGATGTTCTGGCAATGCCACTTCAGGAAAGTTAACTGAGCTAGTTGTGGTGCCGTTATCCGAATATTTAATGAGTTTTTCCGCGACTTCTAGACCAATATTTGCTTGCGCCTCTTGAGTTGAGCCACCAATATGTGGGGTGAGGATGGCGTTATCAAACTGACGTAAGGGACTAATAAACTCTTCGTTATTGCCCTTAGGCTCAACAGGGAAGACGTCAATGGCTGTGCCTAACAAATGCTTACTGTCTAACGCCGCTGCCAGCGCATCGATATCGACCACTGTACCTCGCGCTGCATTAATTAGAATAGAGCCCGGCTTCATGGCGGCAATCTCTTTGGCGCCGAACATATCTTTGGTTGATGCACTTTCAGGCACATGTAGAGTCACTACGTCTGACATAGCTAGAAGCTCATACATATCTCTTATCTGCATTGCATTACCCATGGATAACTTGGTCACTACGTCATAGAAACGCACTTTCATACCCAAGCCTTCCGCTAGCACACTCACCTGACTACCGATGGAACCATAGCCGATCACACCTAATGTTTTACCGCGCGTCTCATAAGAGCCCACCGCATTCTTTAACCAGCCACCTCGGTGTGCCACTGCATTTTTCTCAGGAATCCCGCGCAGCAATAAAATGGCTTCGGCAAGTACTAATTCCGCCACACTGCGCGTATTAGAAAAAGGCGCATTAAAAACCACAACGCCCTTTGTTTGCGCAGCGACTAGATCAACCTGATTGGTTCCAATACAGAAACACCCCACCGCAACCAGCTTATTAGCTGATTCAAATACACGTTGGGTTAGTTGGGTGCGCGAACGAATACCGACAAAGTGAGCGCCTTTGACCTTCTCCACCAGTTCATCTTCATTCAGCGCTGTTTTATGATATTCAATATTGCTATAACCCGCATCGTTAAGAGCATCGACGGCAGACTGATGGACGCCTTCCAATAAAAGGAATTTTATTTTACTTTTTTCAAGAGAAATGGAGACCATTGGCCGATTGAACCTCGAGGATAATGTGTGCAAGATAAGAAAGATGCTAGATAGCTAAAATAACGCCAACTGAAAACGCCGCATTGTAGCAGAATTAACCCGTAATGGCAGCGCTATGGATGGATATTGTGGTACCTAACGCATTGGCATTATCCTTATAATCAGTAATATATAACGTCAAAAAATGATTTTACGCCGCCTACCCATACAAGTATAAAAGCAGTATCAATAACACTGCTTCACTAGCTGGAGAGTCAGGGCAGCATGAAATATGACTCACTATTGAACTTTATGCTTATTATTCCCTCTATAAAAATACGCAGATACTATTCACTACCAGGCCAACATAATGAAATATACATTACTCTCTATTCTTGCTAGCTGCGCACTACTGCTCCTGTCTTCTATGGCAATGGCTGGCGAACAATATACCCGGGGCGGCTATGCCGTGACTGGCCATGATACGGTAGCCTATTTCACCGTAGGCGCTCCAACTAAGGGCGATAAAAAAATTAGCACAGAATGGAATGGTGCAACATGGCTGTTTTCATCCGAACAAAATAAACAGCTCTTTCTAGTAAACCCCGAAAAATATGCGCCGGCTTATGATGGCCATTGTGCTTTTGCTGCGGGTATTAATAGGAAGGTTAGCGCGCAGCCTACTTTGTGGGAAATTATAGATGACCGCTTATTTTTAAACTTTAGTAAAGCCGCTAATACACGCTGGCTAGACAACCCTGAAGACTACATTAAAGATGGCGATGAAAATTGGAAAAAACTAGGAGAAGAACCCGCTGCTTAATTTCCCTCTGCTCAAGATCGCTATAGAGCAACTTGCCCCTGATTATTCCCCAATAATTAGGGGCTTTTTTATTTCCTTCATTAGAAAGCTGGGCAACTAACAGGCTTTCGGTGTCATCCGTGCCATAACGGAGGTTTACAAGGATTTTTGTATGACGCCCTTGCTAGTTCCTAGTAACAAAACATCTGCGGAGCGAGCGGCAAACAAGCCATTAGTCACCACGCCAACAATGGCATTGATACTGGCTTCCAACGCCACGGGATCTTTAATCGATAAGCCTCGTACATCCAAAATGCAGTTGCCATTATCGGTTACTACACCCTGACGATACTCAGGGCTACCGCCTAACTTAAGCAGTTCCCGTGCAACATGCGCACGCGCCATGGGAATAACCTCCACTGGCAGTGGAAATTCGCCCAACACGTCGACCAATTTACTTTCATCGGCAATACAAATAAATTCATCCGCGCAAGCGGCAACGATTTTCTCTCGGGTCAGGGCCGCACCACCGCCTTTAATTAAGCATAATTGCTGATCGGATTCATCGGCTCCATCGACGTAAACCACTAAAGCATCCAGGCTATTTAAATCATAAACGGGAATACCGTGAGATGTTAATCGCTCGGCTGTCGCATCCGAGCTTGCCACTGCTCCATCAAACAAGTGCTTAATGAGTGCTAACTCATCGATAAAAAAATTAGCCGTTGAGCCCGTGCCCACACCAATAATGCTGCTCAACTCCAATTTTGGCTGAATATAATTAACCGCTGCTTGACCCACTGCCTTTTTAAGCTCATTTTGTGTCATAAGTTCTGCCATAGTAAAAAGGGAACAAGTAAAAAATTACATTATAAAAGCGACGCTCATTAATTACAGTAAAATTATTCGCTCAGCGCCAAATAAAGCTCAAAAATCCTAAAAGCACAACTTGCAGGCAATAGTATGCGCTATACCTCTACATATAGTCATTAACTGGTCTTCTGTTTTTGGAATGTCAATAAATACTGAGTTTATTTGGAAAAAACTTAAAGTAAAAACAACAAAAGACTTGGCAAGGCCCTGATTTTTAAGTATAAGTATCTCCTTGCTTATTTTTGTGATGCGAGAAGATATAAATATCAAACTTTTTTTTGCCTAACGCGTCACAAAAACAGGCATTGACACACATAAAAATAACAACACAAAGAGTTGTTCTGACGCCAACTGCATTAACTGATCGGCATCAATAACGCTTTAGAGGCCTATCAACATGAAACCTGACATACTCACCCTCACCACATTTGTATTTATTGTCGGGGTATTAATTAGTAGTTTAGGTATCACGGATGACACCAACAACGTAAATAATATAGCGCCACCTTCTGCTTTACAGCAAGGTATCGCGGAAAGATAAGCCCATTTAGGCTTTAACAGCCAAAATGACTTCCTATTTGTCTGCACAATTAAGATTCGCTCCAACGAAAATGAGCAGGGTCTCGTATTTGTTGCCTGAACCCTCGCTAAAAAACGTATTTCAAGCTAACGGTTATTCATCCGTAAGCACTTGATCAAGCACCACATCCCATGGTTCTGGCCTAATCATTCTCACCTGCTGACAGCGGTGCGCCACCCCCATCAAATAAACACCTCGATACGGTGAGGCACACGCAAAGGTTTTATCATAGTAACCACCCCCCATACCGACACGATGATGATGCTTGTCAAATACCACTAAAGGCATTAGCACTAAATCTAAGTTCTGCGGCTGAATCACTCTACCCGTCACCGGCTCGGGGATACCAAAACGATTAAGCTTCATCAGGCTAGTTGGCGTGTAATGGACAAAGCTCAGCTGCTGCTGATTGAGCACCGGCAAATAACAAGTCTTGCCTTGAGCCCATGCGCTTTTGATCAAAGAATGTAATTCGATTTCACCGTTGACTGGCCAATAACAAGCAATATGTTGGCTTTTTTGGTAAATAGAGGTTTTAACCAGTCGAGAAGACAAACGATAAGCGGCACGTTTTTGTGCACCATAACCCATGAGTTGGCGACGTCGGCTCATGAGCTGACGAACAACACTGTAAGTGATAAGCGAATACCCCTTTATCAAGCGTTATTATTCTATTGAAAAGATATTATACAGAAAGGATGTAAAAAAAGTGCCCCAAGAATGCCGCTGTCAATATGGCCTTGAACCGTAAAGTTCAAGGTGGGGGTTGCTGATAAGCATTAGGCTTTCCGCAACGCGGACATGCACACCAACTTATACGAGAAACCTCCGGAGGTAGCATTATCGGCTCAAGGACTAATGACAAGCAAACACCTTAGGACTACGTTTAGTATAGCACTATGTAGCTAAAAGAGCGTCTACTCGCTGGCACATATTACCAATTAATTTCTTCTCGAAAACGCTTTTATTAGCATCTTCTGTTCTAGCAGGGTCTAACACTTCATGGGCCAAATTTAATGCTGCCATCACCGCAATACGCTCAACGCCAATCACCGAACCCGACTGTCGGATCACTGTCATACGACGATCAAGCTCTGCCGCCGCTTGAATCAGTGCCTCGCGCTCATCACTAGGGCACGCGACCTGATAATCTTTTCCGAGGATATCAACAGAAACTGTTTCGCTTGTCACTGTTACCCTACCCCTTCTTTTAAACTTTTTAAATCAGTAATCATTGATTCCACACGCGTGCGAGCCAAGTCATTTTTCTCGATTAAACTCGTACGCTCACGCAACCATTCTTGTTCGCGCTGCTGTAACGATTCATTGTTACGATGCAACTGCTCACATTGAGTGATTAGCTGGTCTAGTTTGTTCGACAGTTGTTCTAGTGTGTACTCTGGCATAGGGCATAATTAAACGCTGATATTCACTAAACTGCAAGTCATTGACCATATTATTGTGCACACAGATCGGTTTCTATCATCGTTTAGGATAATAAGCTTTGCCACGGGTAGTCGGTATCGGCAATAACATAAAAATGCGGATTCAGCAGTGACGCTTTAGTATTGTATTTCAGTGGCAAAAAATTCATGTCCACCACACTCCCACCTGCCGCTTCCACAATCGCCTGCGCCGCTGCGGTATCCCATTCCGATGTTGGTGCTAAGCGCGGATATAAATCGGCTCTCGCATCCGCCAATAAACAGAGTTTTAAAGAACTCCCCATTGCCTGACAGGCAATATGCGTAAACTGCTGATGCAACTGAGACAGTAATACCGCCATCGCTTGATCACCATGGCGACGACTAGCTAGCACCTCAACGGGTAAGCCCTGCTCAAGACGAGGTGCCATTTTTCTTACAGTCATCTGCTTTACAGGCAGGCCAGACGAATCTGTAAGCCCTTGCTTAAATGCACCTAAACCACTTACCCCCCAATAAACTTCCCCCGTCACTGGAACAGTGACAACGCCCAATACTGGGCGTCCCTTTTCTATTAATGCAACATTTACCGTAAACTCACCATTGCGCCGAATAAACTCTTTGGTTCCGTCCAAGGGGTCTACCAACCAATAACGCTGCCAATGCTGGCGCTCTTCAAAACAAGGGATATCTGCCTCTTCGGATAACACCGGTACATTCGCTAGCAATGACTGCAAACCTGCTTGCAATACCTGATGAGCAGCAATATCGGCTGCAGTCACGGGGGATTGATCCGATTTTAGAGTGACCGCAA
>JBLHJR010000085.1:0-11968 GCA_047619205.1 Candidatus Endobugula sp.
TACGCTTCTTCATGGCGGAAATACCTCCTACGGTATAGTAATTATGTGTAATGATAAAATTACTATTTTGAGGGTTTCCGCCTCTGATTTCTATGACTTACTATAGCTGACTAGAAACGGCAGTTGGGCGCGAAAAAGATGTGCACCAAAAGTAGGCCCCTCTAGGGGAGTTATTGCTGTGCATAGTGAATTTCGAAAACGCGTAGTCACCTTATTGTGATGAGACGCTTTTGACATTTGCTAGGCGCGTCAATAACTTGTGCATACTTTCGTGATCCAACTGCGGTTTTTAGGATTATAAGCAATCTACTTAAGGGCACCTCTAAAAAGAGTAATTTTTTCGTGAGTGCACCAACAGTAGGCGCTTCTAAGCAAGAAGGCACCGCGCGCAGAACCGCAATGGTTAAGGCATACATTAGCCATTTTCCTTTACGGAACCGCCAAGAGCAGGCGCCATGAGGCGACGCAGCAATTGCGGAAAAAGTGCGTTTTTTGAGATGCCCTTAATGTAGATTCATCGGTTTTATTATGACTGGGAGATGTATCGCCAAGGCTGGATGCAGGCAACTAAAGCATTAGTCGATTCATCAGCGCAAACACAAGACAAACAACATGCCCAACGGTTGATGCTACATAGCGGTAATTGAATAGCGCCTGAATGGACAAAAAATAAAAACTACCGTCTGATAAGTACCCGTCACCTCGGGATATGGGGGGACGCGATTAACACCGCTATTGTGCACCAACAACATAAGCCTAAATACCGCAGTTGAATCTACTGCGGTATTTAGGCTTATGGTTGACGCTAAGGCATTACTGAAAAAAGATATTTCCTCTCGGCTAATAATGGTTGATCGAAACTACCCCCCAACAAGCTTTCGAAAAAACTGAGATTTTATAGTCACTGGACGCTACCTATCCGAAATCCTTGCTACTTAGGACGATGCTTTTATAAAACCAACAATAGCGGTCACAACCTCTTGTTCAATACCTATAAAACCATGTTCACTTTTAGCCCCGCAAGCCCTACCTCTTGGCTCATCGCCACCCTCAAAAAGTGCCGTCTCTACTTTAGGGGAGTTTTTTAATTTACGTGCAATCGCCTCTACATGAAATGGCGGTGTTACGTGACACCGATCATCTTTATGAGAGGCAACATAAGCGGGGACGTTAATTAATTTCAAATCAATTTCAAAAATATTAGTGCCGTTAATATTATCCATGGATAGACTAGACGTTAGCACTACCCCTTTGATTTTATTTTTATCCGCTAAACGCGCAGCACCATTAGCAGCAGAGGGGGAGCCTCGACTAGTGCCAACCAACCACACAGGCTGCGTCCCCTTGGCTTGCAAATAATCTACTACCACTTCAATATCTTGCGCATGCTTCTTACTGCGTCGATAGCCACCAAACAAACCATTATCATCACGCTTGTTAGAGGGGACTTCAAAGACAGCCACTCTTAATCCATGGGCTGCAAATAAGGCGCGAGAACGTACCAAAAAATTACCGCTACTCACAGAACCATCTGGCTGTAATTTTAAATAGCCTGCACCACCCGCAAATAAAATAACCGAAGCGATAGGATTCGGTGGATCAATCAATAAAAAAGACTGTGTTATTTTTTTTCGCGACGGTAGCTCAACATACACTTCATCGAATGTAGATGCAGAGGATATCGATATCAATAGTGCGCCAAATACAAGAGCAACCATTAACTGCTTGAAATATTTACATACTCTCACGTCAATTCCCTTTTTATTTTGTATGAAAACTAATAACCTAAAGCTGGCCTCAACCACCGCTCTGCGGTCTCTATGTCCCAGCCTTTTCTTTTCGCATAATTACGCACTTGGTCTTTGGCTATCTGACCTAGACCAAAATAACGGGCGTCGGGGTGAGCAAAATACCAACCGCTAACAGAGGCTGCCGGATACATGGCGTAACTATCTGTTAGTTGGCTGCCAATAGCATTTTCAACATCAAGCAATTCCCATAGGGTGGCTTTTTCACTATGTTCTGGGCAGGCAGGATAACCAGGCGCTGGACGTATACCCGCATAGGATTCTTTAATTAACGATGCATTATCCAGCTGTTCGTCATTCGCGTATCCCCAATACTGTTTACGCACTTTTTCGTGCATCACTTCGGCTATACCTTCAGCAAAACGGTCAGCAAGGGCTTTCACCAAAATAGCATTGTAGTCATCTAGCTCAGCTTCATAATGCTTGGCTAATGCTTCCGCTCCGTAACACCCTACAGCAAATGCTCCCATATAATCAGCCACGCCTGATGCTTTAGGCGCTACAAAATCGGCTAATGAACGATAAGGGCGGTCAATGGGACGTTCAACCTGTTGACGTAAGTGGTTTAAGGTTGCCAATACTTCACTGCGACTCTCATCTGTATACACTTCAGTTTGGTCATTATCAATACTGTTAGCCGGATACAAACCAAGCACCGCATGGCATTGCAATAAATTTTTCTCGACAATACCTTGTAACATTTCCTGCGCATCTGCAAATAAGTTAGTGGCCTCTTCGCCAACCACTTCATCGGTTAAAATATCGGGGTATTTGCCATGTAACTCCCAGGTTTTAAAAAATGGCGTCCAATCAAAACGTTCTACAATTTCGGCTAAAGGACAATCTAAAAATATTTGCTGCCCGATAACAGGAGGGATTACAGCTTGATATTGATTCCATTCAATCGCAGCACTATGAGCGCGAGCTTTACCGATGGGAGCAAACGCTTTTTTGGATCGACGGTTCGCATTCTGAATACGGACTTTTTCATGATCAGCTTTTATTTTTGCGATCATCTCATCCTTACTTTCACTTAACAAACCACTAGCGACGGGTACAGATTTAGATGCATCTAACACATGACAAGTCACCCCCTCATAGACTGGTTCAATCTTTACAGCCGTATGCGCTTTTGAGGTTGTGGCCCCACCGATCAGTAAAGGCATAGTCATACCACGAGCTTGCATCATTTCAGCAACGGTGACCATTTCATCCAATGAAGGCGTGATCAAACCTGACAGTCCAATAATGTCTACATTATGTTCGACAGCAGCATCTAAAATTTTCTCAGGCGCTACCATCACACCAAGATCAATAACTTCGTAGTTATTACACGACAAAACAACACCCACAATATTCTTACCTATATCATGCACATCGCCTTTAACGGTGGCCATCAAAATCGTGCCATTGTTTTTACTTTCATCACCCGAACGTCTTTTTTCTTCTTCAATGTAGGGCAACAAATGGGCAACCGCTTTTTTCATGACTCGTGCACTTTTAACTACCTGAGGCAAGAACATTTTCCCCGCACCGAATAAATCGCCAACGACATTCATGCCGACCATTAACGGGCCCTCAATCACATGCAATGGCTTATCTGCCTGTTGTCTTGCCTCTTCCACATCGTCCACAATAAATTCGGCGATACCTTTTACCAAGGCATGAGTAATTCTTTCTTGTAGCAGATTCTCACGCCACTTTAACTTATCGCTTTCTTTTACATTGGCCGCTTTATCTTTTACTTTTTCCGCATAATCGACTAGACGCTCACCCGCATCTTCACGACGGTTCAGGACTACATCTTCAATGATTTCTAGTAAATCTTTAGGAATGTCATCATAAACCGTCAACATACTCGCGTTAACAATGGCCATATCCATACCATCTTGAATCGCATGATACAGAAACACTGAATGCATCGCTTCACGCACGGTATCATTACCCCGAAAAGAGAAAGACACATTGGATAAACCGCCGGAGACTTTTGCCCCGGGCAAATTTTCTTTTATCCATCGCGTCGCGGCAAAAAAGTCGACTGCATAATTATCGTGATCGCTAATACCCGTGGCAATGGGGAAAATATTGGGATCAAAAACGATATCCTCTGCTCGAAAGCCAACTTCGTTCACTAAAATATCATAAGACATCTGACAAATATCAATCCGACGCTGATAGGTATCCGCCTGACCTTTCTCATCAAACGCCATTACCACAACCGCAGCGCCATAACGCTTAACAATATTGGCGTAACGAATAAATTCTTCTTTACCTTCTTTCATCGAAATCGAATTAACAATGGCCTTACCCTGCACACATTGCAGGCCGGCTTCGATAATCTCAAATTTTGATGAATCAATCATAAATGGAACCCGACAAATATCCGGTTCTGCCGCCAATAAATTCAGGTAACGACGCATCGCAACCACACCATCGAGCATGGCATCGTCCATATTGACATCAATAATCTGCGCGCCATCTTCTACTTGTACACGGGCAATTTCTACCGCTGCATCGTAGTCTTCTTCTTGAATCAAACGCGCAAACTTGCGTGAGCCCGTCACATTCGCACGTTCGCCCACGTTAACAAAACCGGTGGTTTTATTAACGACTAGTGGTTCAAGGCCGCAAAGAATCATATCTGGAGTTATTGGTATCATTATCGGTACTTTTTATTGATGGATTTTATTGATTGCTATCTTAGTTAGCGTCTTAAATTCGTTTACATTCTTCTGTTACTTATGACTTCATCACACGAGGAGCATAGCGCTCAGCCAGCTTACTTAACTCAGCAATATGTTCCGGAGTAGTACCACAGCACCCGCCCAAAATATTGATGTGACCACCTTTTACAAAAAATTCAACTTGTTCGGCCATTTGTTCTGGCGACTCATCGTACTCACCAAATTCATTCGGTAAACCCGCATTGGGATGCGCCGAAACACAGGCACTGGAAATAGAATCTAGACGCTTAATATACGGCAACATATCATTAGCGCCCAAAGCACAGTTAAGACCAATACTCAGCAAATCACCGTGCATCATGGAAACCCAAAAAGCTTCCGCCGTTTGGCCTGACAACGTACGCCCACTCGCATCGGTAATAGTGCCTGAAACCATTACTGGAACATCACCCCACTTGTCTCTAATTTCAGCCATAGCATATAAACCGGCCTTAGCATTGAGTGAGTCGAACACAGTTTCAATCATTAAGATATCAGCACCGCCTTCCAACAATGCATTAGCGGCCTGTAAATACGCCTCACGCAGCTCATCAAAGGTCACCAAACGCATACCTGGGTCATTCACATCCGGCGACAATGATGCCGTACGGTTAGTGGGGCCTATAGCTCCCACCACAAAGCGGGGCTTTTCAGGGGTTTTCTTCGTCCAAATATCCGCTGCTTTGCGTGCACACTGAGCCGCCTGATAGTTAATATCATAAACAGCCGCCTCCATACCATAATCCGCTTGAGCAATGGTGGTGGCATTAAAAGAGTTAGTACAAGCGAAATCTGCGCCCACCTCGAAATAAGCTTCGTGAATAGACTGTATGATTTCAGGCCGAGTAATGGCCAACAAATCATTATCACCCTTTAAAGGTGACGGATGATCTGGAAAATGATCGCCACGAAAATCGGCCTCAGCCAAGCTATGGCGCTGAATCATCGTACCCATGGCTCCATCTAATATCATGATGCGCTGGGAGAGAATCGATTTTAGGGTATCAAGAGTTGAAGTGTTCATGGTTTACCAAATAATATTTGCAATGAATAATAAGGGAATAAAAACCGCGTATTCTACCTTAATCACTTAATTTTACGAGTAAAATGGGTAAAAATCGGCAAGTTACACGCCGCAAGCCGCAAAAACACCTAGAAAGTTTTCTTGCCGCTTGTAGCTTACGACTATTGACTCATTTTTCGACGCTGTATGAGTGAAAAAGCCCGATGAATCGACTGAAAACTGGCCTGATCGCCACCTCGGTCAGGATGATGGGTCATCGCCAGCTGGCGATAGCGCTGTTTAATATCAGCAAAAGGCATTTGTACATCTACCTCCAAAACACGTAAGGCCTGGAGGTAATCATCCTCATCAACGAATCGCTGCCAAAAGCCATCTAACAGCTCCCGCACTGATTGCTGACTCGCCTGTTCTAGGTTATTCCAATCTAAATAATATTGCCTTAACTCCAGCATTTCGCCCTGATTATACGATAGCTTGTCACTTAGCTCTCCTCTTGCCTCTACTACAGAGCCCTTCTCAGCACTCGTTTCCGTACTCTTCCCCACGGTCAAAGACACCTGCACATTAACCACCTCAATAGCTAAGGCCGATATTAACAAACGCTGGTGGCTGGCTGCTTGATCGGGTAATTGATAGCGCTCCTGTAACTGATACAAGGCGTTATAAACTAAAAAATGCGTGCTGTAGAGAGATAAATCATCTCCTGAAGTGACTGCATCTAACCATCCTTGAGCCTGTAAGAGCTGAATAACCTCATATTCAGATAAGGCCCCCGTGGCTGCCTCTAACAAACACTGCAATGGCTCTAGCAAATGATTTTGGCGCACGCTATTCCTTTAAAAATTAATACTTAAGGCCATATATACTTAAGCCTGATTGTAAGGATTCTCAGTGTAGACATAGCATTTATTCGCCATCACAGTATAATCGCGAACAAAATTTATGAGGATAAAAACATGTTAAACAGCAATAGTTATTTTGATGAGAAAGTGAAATCCATTGGCTTTCAAGGTGACAAACACACCGCCAGCATCGGCGTCATTAGTGCCGGAGAATATCGCTTTGATACCAGCCAACATGAAACCATGAAAGTCATTAGTGGTGCATTGACGGTACAACTAGCCGACTCAGCTGAATGGCTGAACTATTCAGCTGGACAATCATTCGAAATTGCTGCGAACACGTTCTTTACTGTCAAATCGGCAGCAAACACCGCCTATCTATGTACCTATTTGTAGAATACGGGGCATAAAAAATGGCCTTAAACAACGACTTATAAGGCTAGGATCCTGTCGGACTTAGGACATAAACAGCTAAGCGATTAGTCACTAAGCAGAAATAACTGGCCATGCTAAATTCCATGGCTGACAGATATCTATTCTAGCCTTCTCGCCTAAACCCTTACTATCCAAAAGCCAATGCTCAGGCTGGTTCATGTAACGATAAACTTTACCCTGATAAGTAAAAGATAATACAAAGGCGTGTAAATAAATACCTAAGGGCATCTCCAGCGGATGACCATAAAGACGATCTCCCATAATGGGAGCAGCGATACTTTTTAAGGCCACACGCAATTGATGCGTCTTGCCTGTTTTGGGTTTGAGTAGATATAATCGCTGGCCCGCGCCGATGCTATAACTAAAAAACTGAGTGATCGCCGGATTACTTTTAGTTTTACAGAGCTTCCAACTACTGCGACGACTCCTCTGCATATCTCCACTAATCAAGCCCTGTTTTTTCTTTGGCTTTTGATCACTAATGGCGAGATAAAATTTTTCCACTTTGCGATGCTGGAACAACTGAGATAATTCACTCGCTGCCGCTGCAGTTTTGGCACACAGCAACAAACCGGAAGTCACTTTATCTAATCGATGAACGGGAAAGACATTGTCGGAACCTAGGTCTTTCTTAAGCTGCACCATTAAGCCTATTTGATCGGCTGCGGAATGAATGCAGACGCCTTGATGTTTTGATAACACCAAGAAATCAGCATGTTCATCAATAATAGAATACATCTTATTTATCCCAGCCCACAGCTGCTGAATTATTTAAATAAAGACTTTAACTTATCTGTATTTAACTGTTGTTTAAGCTTATTTTGTAACTTTTCTTTCAGCTGAACTTTCGCTTCATCAGTTAACAGACTGCCCAACTCTTTTTTTACTGCAGCTTTTACCTTCGCCATTAATTGCTTGGCAATCTGCTCACCTGCTTGCTCGGGTGTCACACCCGTTTTTTTATCACCAATGCGGCCCAAACTAAAACTAGGCAAGCTAATTGTCTTGCCACCCAACTTCTCGGTTTGCAAATCAATCGAAGTAGCAGCGAAACTAATTTTTTCAATCATAATTCGTACATCACTTGACGAACTATCCTTACTACTCGATTGTTTCCCGCCCGCTTGCTGCATATTATCGAGTAAGGCCTGAACATTAGTATCTTTAATGTTTTTTTGTTCCGCTCGCAATGAAATCTCGCCAACGCTAACTAACTTTATGACCTTTACCGGCTGAGCTAATGACTCTATATCTAACTTTAAGGTCACTGATTTGGCAACAAATATTTTATTTGACGAATAACCTATAGGATTAGCAATCGACAAATTATAAATCGCACCACTACCCTCTAGCGGCTTTATATCTACGCTACCTACATCGACACTTGTTTTGGTAAGATCGGTGCCCGTACTTTCAATCATTTTCTCAACAAAGCCATTTAAATTGCTTAAACCATAAAAAACAACACCGACAACCACAATGGCTAATAACACTACTATACTCATGATAATCTTTATTGCTTTCATTACTCTTCCTCAATTTTTATTATGCTTAACTGCAGGGTGACGATAAAGACTTAATTATGTTCGCTCACCACTAATGACTTCTGTAGAATCGATAACAGAAGGTACTTCCGGTGTAGACTCTACATTATTACTTTTCTCTTGTGCAGATTCGGGAGGTTGCTGCCCTTGCCTCTGCTGAATAATTTCACGAGCTTTATACAATTCTTCCTTCACCGTATTAAGCAAGGTCTCCCAGCCAGAAATAACCACTTTATTGGTTTCACGCAACATCCCATCGATACTATTTTTTTCTAACTCAACATTTTTTTTCTGAGCTAACGCTAATAATTCTTCTGCCTGGCTCAGGCTGGCCTCAAGCTGCGTATTTTTAGCCAACAACACTTCATACTGCTTATTTTGCTCGTACATATACCAAGCGGCCAATAATAATAAAACCAAGAGTATTTTTGCTGTCCACGCCCAAAAAGTTTTCATAAAGCTCCTCGCTATTAGAAAATGACCATTAGAACCATTATGGTGCTATTTACCGATCATTTCATTAAAAAACTATCCACCAGCAGGGATGTTTTTGCTACTAAAGTGCCTTCACGCACAAATAAGTAGCAAGCCACAGGTCTCCTTACTGACACAGCCGGAAAAACCATTAAAATCGGTTGAAAATAGTTGATATTAAAAAACGATCATCTTAGACTAAGTGTCGTCGGTATAACATAAAGCATTAAGGAGGCTTTGAACACCAATGTCTAAAGTGAAACCTATCATTCATCACTCGAGACTCAATATTTGCCGCATATGGACAGCATATTTATCGTATTAGTCATTCACACCGAATACTAATGCGTACCACTAGCGCTACCTAAGGTTACAGTATGTCTGAAAAATTAAATGGAACCGTTAAATGGTTCAATGAGAGCAAAGGTTACGGTTTTATTTCTCGTGAGAATGGCGATGATTTATTCGTTCATTTCAGCAACATCATCGATGATGGCTTCCGCACATTAAAAGATGGACAAGCAGTGACGTTTACAGAAGGCACTGGCCCAAAAGGCCCCCAAGCTGAAAAGGTAGAGTTAGCCTAGCAGCTCCGTTTATCCTATCAGCAAGGCGTAAGCTCACAAACAAACGCTCGCTACGGTATCAACGGTATACTGACTGACGGCACACCGCCTAAACTGAACACCGGCTTGGTGATGAGGTGTTTTTATTGCTCATAAAAACACCAACAATATACAAGGCTGAGACCAATCTCTCTACAACACTTCATCTAGCCACGATTAGTTTTCAAAAGACTAAAAAGTACTAGGTTTTTGTAAAATGATGGTATAGAATGCGCCGCTCTTTTAGCTATAGAGCAACACATCGCTCCACCTAGCTAATTGATATTTAGGCGCGGTGGCAGAGTGGTCATGCAGCGGACTGCAACTCCGTGTACGCCGGTTCGATTCCGACTCGCGCCTCCAAAAGCTGCTAGTAGCTTATACTAGAAGTAGGTTTATCAAGCCTACTATAAAAAATCTTCCCGTTTGCCCGGGTGGTGAAATTGGTATACACAGGAGACTTAAAATCTCCCGATCGCAAGATCGTGCCGGTTCAAGTCCGGCCCCGGGCACCATTTATAATTCCAGCAACATCCAATAACATACTTCAAAGCCGCACACATAAGGTATTGCGGCTTTTTTGTGTCCGTTAATGTTTCACTAGGTATTGTAATATCCGCCATTTTTTTTAACCCTGTATGTAACCCCAGAGGCGGGGTATTTATTCTGGGGTTACTATTACGGCAAGAACAACCAAACCACTCACTGATACTGAGATCAGACAGGCCAAAACAAAGGAGAAGGAATACACCCTAACGGATGGGGCTGGCCTGTTTTTACGCATTAAGCCCAATGGGGGTAAAGCATGGTTTTTTAACTATGTTCACCCCTATACAAAAAAGCGTAATAAAATCAGCTTCGGGGTATATCCTAAGGTTAGCCTTGCGAGTGCCCATAAAGAGCGCGAAAGTGCCAAACAACTATTAGTTAACGATATAGACCCCAAAAGCAACCGCGAAAAACAGAAACGAGAAAAAGCGATTGAGTATTCAGCAACCTTGCACAATGTCTATCAACAATGCTTGACTATTTGGCGCGAAGGTAAAGACGCAACCACCGTAAAAAAGCCATGAGGCATATGGAGCTTTATGCGCTTCCTGCAATCGGTGGATACCCGCTAACAGAAATCACCGCACCACTGGTGATTGAGACAATTAGACCACTAGAAAAGCAAAATAAGCTCGAAACACTGGGGCGGGTGCGCACTAAGCTCAATCAAATCATGAGGTTTGGCGTTAATACGGGTGCCGTTGAGCATAACCCATTGAGTAAAATATCCGTCGCGTTCGGCTCAAGGCAAGTGACGCATCAACCCGCTATTCACCCCAAAGAACTTCCCGAACGATTACAGGCAATCCATATTGCCAACATCTACGCCCCTACTCGATATTTGATATTATGGAGCCTCCATACCCTATTGCGCCCTGCTGAGTTAGCGCATACGCGGTGGGTGAATATTAACATTAATGACGTTGGTGTGTGCCTGTTCGGCCCGGCGGCGAAATTGACCAAAAAACAACCGTGCGGAGTGACTCGCATTTGACTTTAAGCACTAATAGACTCTTGTCTATAGTCATGCAGGTCGATACGGTTAAATTATGAACAGTCTAAGACTGGCGTTAACCTTGGCTTTTCTTTGACCTCTATTTTTTGGGATATGCCCTCAACAGGCTTGGATAGTCTGAATGAGACTGGGGATAGCATTGAAGTGGCGTTAGCGCGTCAACTTCGCTCTAAAAGCGATTAGTCGTGATGAATGAAGATACAAGGATGTATCTTCAGTTTTCGGTAGTAACTATAAGCCAGACTTTTAATATTTATTGTGTATGAGTATTTATGGCTTATTACATGGGGTGCTTCAGTACATCAAACGGGCAATAGATGAAATGCCAATCTAAAATATTGGTATTAGCAAAAAATGCGTTTGAATATTTTACTATTTATGGTGCCAAATTTTTTGTTTGAGTATATAAAAGAAGCTAAACGCGCCAATAATATTTGTAAGCAGCATATAAGGGCTGCAAAAGCCCCAGTTCTAAGTCAGAAAATAAATGTTGGCACCATTTGTCACTTTTCAGTTCCCTTTTTGTTTGCGGGAAGAGGAATTGTGAGACTTGCCATTTTGATTGTTGAGTGAAAAATTTTTCTGCCAACTCTGTTTTTAAAAAGAAGCTATAGTTTTTTAAAAAAAAACACTCCCATATTAAAGTGCGTTACTTTTTCTGGCGCTGGAATAAACAAATCAATGAAAAAATGCAGGGTATCGATTATGTTATACATGCATTGAATTTTTTTTTACGTTAGCATACATCGTTTGTTTTACATACATTGGGCAATATGGAATGCTTCGTAGCACAATTGATTATAAAAATATACAAGCGGTTGATGATGAGCAGTTGCTGAAAATAAGTGGGCTTCTACAATATGTCGATATTGCTATCCCTTCTGCGATGGCTTATGTCCGTAAAATTCAAGGATGGAAGTTTCAGCAACTAGAACAGCGATTGGGTGGT